>JBHENF010000216.1:0-21151 GCA_046262175.1 Mycobacteriales bacterium | reverse complement strand
GGCACGGTGGTCTTGATGGTGTTGCTGGCCGGCATGGTCACCGAGCCGGTGACCTTCTCGCCGGGCGTGCGGTAGAAGTCGGCCAGCAGGCCGTACGTCTTGCCGGGCTTGAAGTTGTCCGCGCTCAGGAAGACCTTCTCGCTCAGGCCGGCGCTGCCGCCGCAGGAGCCGACCTTGGTGCGGCCGTTCTTGTCGATCTGCACGACGTACAGGTCGAAGTCGCTGCCCGGGGTGTTCCAGTTGATCGAGAAGAGCACGTCGCCCTTGACGCCCTTCGCGGGCTTGTAGACGAACGGCAGGACCGCGCAGCGCTCCGGGCCGCACTGCATCCGGTCCTCGCCGGTGGCGAAACCCGTCGCGAGGCTCTCGTCGTGCGTCTGCGGGCCGGCTGCCGCGTCGAGCTTGAGCTCCTTGACCTTCTTGCCGTCGAGCACCGGGGGGCCGGAGGCGGCCAGCGCGGACGGCGCGACCAGGGCGACCGCGCCGGCGACGGCGGCGGTGAGAGCGAGGCGGGTGCGCATGAGGCGGGCTCCTGACGGGAGGGCGAGGTACCGGGGAGGATTCGCCGCTGATGGGCGGGTTCCTGCCGGCGAGAACGAGGAAAGTCCGAGAAGGCAACGCGCCGCGCCGGACGCTGTCCCACTTAGTACGGATATGTACGCGCCTGCAGGCGGCTTGCCGTGTCCTTCGGGCGGCGACCCTGTAACGTTGCTGGTGCGGAGCAGCCCGGGTGGAGCACGGGCGGCGGCCCGCGGGAACACTGCCGGTCACACACGCGCTCGGGGCTCGCGCCCCGTCGGATCGAAGGGGTCGAGCCATGGGGCGCGGCCGGGCGAAGGCGAAGCAGACGAAGGTCGCTCGCGAGCTGAAGTACAACACCGGTTCGCTGGACCCGGACCGCCTGCGTGCCGAGCTGACCGGGGCGCCGCTCAGCGCTCCTGCGGCTGCGCCGCTGGACGAGGAGGACGAGTTCGTCGACCCGTACGCCTTGGACGACGAGGACGACGACGAGGACGAGGTCGCCGCGAAGTAGCGGCCCCCTCGTCGGGATCAGCCCGGGTGCGAGCCCGTCAGCACGACATCGCCCGTCCCGGCGGTGACCTCGCCGGCGACCCAGGCGGGCACATGCCGCGCGGTGAGCACGGCGAGCGCGCGATCGACGTCCGCCGGCGGCACGAGCGCGACCATGCCGACACCCATGTTGAAGGTGCGGTCCATCTCCGCGGGCTCGACCCGGCCGCGCCCGGCGATGAGGTCGAACACCGGCCCGGGCCGCCACGTGCCGCGGTCGACGGTCGCCGACAGGTGGCTCGGCAGGACCCGGGCCAGGTTGGCGGCAAGCCCCCCGCCGGTGATGTGCGCGAACCCGTGGACGTCGGTCTCCTCGATGAGGGACAGGCAGTCCTTAGCGTAGATCCGGGTGGGAACGAGCAGCTCCTCGCCGAGCGGCCGGCCGAACTCGTCCACCACCGCGTCGAGCCGCATCCGCGCGCCCTGCAGGAGGACGTGGCGGACGAGCGAGTACCCGTTGCTGTGCAGCCCGCTCGAGCCCATGGCGATCACGACGTCGCCGTCGCGGACCGTCTCCGGGCCGAGCACCTGCTCGGCCTCGACGACGCCGACACCGGTGCCCGCGATGTCGTAGTGCTCGGGACTCATCAGGCCGGGGTGCTCGGCGGTCTCGCCGCCGACGAGCGCGCAGCCCGCCTTCTCGCAGCCGGCTGCGATGCCGCCCACGATCTCGGCGATCCGCTCCGGGACCACCTGGCCGCAGGCGATGTAGTCCTGCAGGAACAGCGGCTCCGCGCCGCAGACGACGAGGTCGTCGACGACCATGCCGACGAGGTCTTCCCCGACAGTGTCGTGCTTGTCCATCGCCTGCGCGATCGCCAGCTTCGTGCCGACGCCGTCGGTGCTGCTGGCGAGCAACGGGTCCTTGTACTTGCCGGTGTCGAGCCGGAACAGCCCAGCGAACCCGCCGAGCCCGCCGACCACCTCCGGCCGGCTGGCGCGCGCGATCTTGCCCTTCATCAGCTCGACCGCACGGTCGCCCGCGTCGATGTCGACGCCTGCGTCGGCGTACGAGGAGCGGGCGATCCCGGTGCTGTCGTACGTGTGGGTCGTCCGGCCGCCGCTCATCTCGGGGCCCCCGCGGCGGTGTGAGCGCAGCGAGCAGCGTCGTGGGGTGAGGTCATGGCCGCGTCAGCGCGTCCTCGGCGCCGCCCGCGACGACGAGGGAGTCGGTCGAGTCGACGCCGTCGCCGCCGTTGTGCGTGACCTTCAGACCGCCGGCGTGCGCGTGGTCGACGATGTGCTCGGCGCTCGCGTTGCGGGCGAGCCCCTCGAGGACGTGCTTGCCGATGAGGTCCGGCTGCGGGATCTCGATCGGGTACTCGCCCGTGAAGCAGGCCCGGCACAGGTTGTTGGCCGGCTGGTTGCTCGCGGCGGTCAGCCCCTCCAGTGAGACGAACGCCAGCGAGTCGGCGCCGATGCTCGCGCGGATCTCCTCGACGCCCAGGCCGCTGGCGATCAGCTCGGCGCGGCTGGCGAAGTCGATCCCGTAGAAGCACGGCCACATGACGGGCGGACTGCTGATGCGGACGTGCACCTCGGACGCGCCGGCCTCGCGGAGCATCCGTACCAGTGCCCGCTGGGTGTTCCCGCGCACGATCGAGTCGTCGACAACGACCAGCCGCTTGCCCTTGATGACCTCGCGGAGCGGGTTCAGCTTGAGGCGGATGCCGAGCTGACGGATCGTCTGGGACGGCTGGATGAAGGTCCGTCCGACGTACGCGTTCTTGACCAGCCCCTGGCCGTACGGGATGCCGCTCTGCTCGGCATAGCCGATGGCTGCAGGCGTGCCGGACTCGGGTACCGGGATGACGAGGTCGGCGTCGGCAGGGCTCTCGAAGGCCAGCGTGCGGCCGACGTGGACGCGGGTGGTCATGACGCTGCGGCCGGCAATGGTGGTGTCGGGACGGGCGAGGTAGACGTACTCGAACAGGCACCCCTTGGGCGTCTTCTCGGCGAAGCGCTGGCTGCGTACGCCGTGCTCGTCGATCGCGACGAGCTCGCCGGGCTCCACCTCCCGGACGAAACTCGCGCCCACGATGTCCAGCGCGGCGGACTCGCTGGCGACGACCCAGCCGCGCTCGAGCCGGCCGAGCACGAGCGGGCGGACGCCGTGCGGGTCGCGCGCGGCGAACAGCGTGTGCTCGTCCATGAAGACGAGGGAGAAGGCGCCCTTGAGGGTCGGCAGCACGTCCATCGCGGCGACGTCGAGGGGGACGTCGGTCTTGGCAGCCAGCAGCGTGGTGATGAGGTCGGAGTCGGTCGTCGACCCCATGGTGTCGCTCTTGAGGTCGCGGGCCTGGCGGGCGAGCTCGCTGGTGTTGGTGAGGTTGCCGTTGTGGCCGAGCGCGAGGCTGCCGCCGGTGGTGAGGGTGCGGAAGGAGGGCTGCGCGTTCTCCCAGGTGCAGCTGCCGGTGGTGCTGTAGCGGCAGTGACCGACGGCGAGGTGGCCCCGGAGCGAGCCGAGGATGGACTCGTCGAAGACCTGCGCGACGAGGCCGAGCTCCTTGTAGACGACGATCGCGCTGCCGTCGCTGACGGCCATGCCGGCCGCCTCCTGGCCGCGGTGCTGCAGCGCGTAGAGGCCGTAGTAGGTCAGCTTCGCGACGTCCTCGCCGGGCGCCCAGACGCCGAAGACGCCGCACTCCTCGCCGATGGGTCGCTCGAGCTCGTCGCTGTCCGGCTGTACGGGAGCGGAAGGCACCGCGGAGTGCTCCTCGAGAGCGGAGGGCGGGGAAGCGGGACTGGTCCGAGTGTAGTGCGCTGCCGCCGTGCCCCTCCCCGTTGATGACGCGCCCCCGCCACCTCGCCACCGGCTGGTCAGCCGGCAGCTCAAGGACATCTGGAAACGGTACGGAGCTTCGGCTCCTGGCCTCTCCCCTTCCGGCTCCTTGCCCGCAGATGGCAACGTTCTGCCGGGAGTTGCCGCTGTGGCAATCGCTCTCGGCGCGCCAGCCGAGAAACGCGCGTTCGACACGGTCCGCAGCCGCGTGCGCGAGGCTCACAACCCGCGGTACCGCGCAAGCGATCGTCGGACCTCGGAGCGGGCGGGGCGACACGCCGGCGTGTCGGGCCGGGAGCTCCGAGATCAGAAGATCAACCGCCGAACAGCGGCTACCCGCGTGCGGCGAGCATCCGCTGCAGCTCGTCCGCGCGCTCTACCACCGTCCGCGCCACGATCGGGTTGATCCCCGGCGCCGACGCCGCCTCGACGAGCTCCGCCAGCCCCGCCGCGTCGATCGCGACCCGCGGGAACAGCGCCCCCGCCGCCACCATGGACGGGATCATGCCGCCCTTCCCCATGAGCTCCAGCGACTCCGCGTACCTCGCCGCGAACGGCGCCAGCAGGTCCTCCTGCGAGCGCTGCCAGAATGCCCGCGACAACGCCGAGCTCGCGCCGAGCGGCACCTTCGTCCCGGACAGCACCGCCTCCCACGCCTCCTGCTTCGCCGCCGGGTCAGCTGCCGCCGTTCGTACCGTCATCTCCCGTACCCACGCCTCCGGGTCCGGGTCCTCCGCCGCCAGCGCGGACACCTCGGCCGCGTCCACGCGACTCAGCGCGGCCAGCCGTACCAGCCGCCGCCAGCGCAGGTCCACGTCGTCGCCGACCAGCCGCTCGAGCGCCGCGAGCTGGCCCTCGGACGAGGCCGTCTGCGCCAGCGCCCGCGTCGCCACGACCGCGTGCCCCGTCCGCGCGGCCAGCCGGACGGCCACGTCCGCGACCAGGGACAGCAGCCGGTCGCGGTCCGCCGACGCCGACCACAGGTCCGCTGCCTCCACCACCAGCGCCAGCACGGACTCGACGACGGAATCGGTCTCCTCCACCTCGAGCACCCGTACCGCCGCCTCCACGAACACCGCCGCGTCCAGCGAGCCCGTCACCAGCAGCTGCCAACCGGTCGTGACCGCGACCGTCCGCGACAGCGCGGTCGGGAGCGACGGCGCCGCCGCCAGCAGCCGAGCGGCCGCAGCGGAATCGAGCTGCACCATCGCGAACGTCAGGTCGGAGTCGTTGACCACGAGCAGGTCGTCCGCGGCCACGCCCTCGAGCGACGCCGAGCTGCCGGTGAGGTCGACGTCGAGGGATGCGCGGCGCGACGAGCCGGCGTAGCAGCCGACGTCGAGGCGGTGCGGGCGCGGCGCCGTTCCGTCCGGACCCGATGCACGCAGTGTTGTCCCGTCCAGCGTCAGCACGTCCGTGCCCGCCCGCTCCAGCCACTCCTTCGCCCAGCCGGCGAGGTCGCGCCCGGAGGCCGCGGACAGCTCGCCGAGCAAGTCGTCGAGGGTCGCGTTCCCCCACGCGTGCTTGGCGAAGTAGGTCCGCAGCGCCCCAACGAAGACGTCCTCGCCGACGTACGCGACCAGCTGCTTGAGCACGGACGCGCCCTTGGCGTACGTGATGTTGTCGAAGTTCGCGGCCGCGGCGGCGACGTCCACCGCCTCCTGCCGGATCGGATGCCGTGACGGCGCCCGGTCGGCGGCGTACCCGCCGAGCTTCCAGCCCGCGAGGAACGACGCCCAGATGTCGATGTGGTCGGTCACCGCGACCGCCGCCCAGTGGCAGGCCCACTCCGCGAACGCCTCGTTCAGCCACAGGTCGTCCCACCAGCGCATCGTGACGATGTCGCCGAACCACATGTGCGCCATCTCGTGCAGCAGCACCGCGGACCGCAGCTCCCGCTCGCCCGGCGACGGCGGCGTCCGGTACAGGAACGCGTCCGACCACGTGACGCAGCCGTAGTTCTCCATGGCTCCGCCGAGGTCCGGTACGAAGACCTGGTCGTACCGGCGCTGCGGGAACGGCATCCCGAACTGGTCACCGAAGAACGCCAGCCCGGCGGCGGTGTCGTTGAACATGTCGTCGGCGTCGCGGTTCAGCGAGGCGGCGAGCGACTGCCGGCTGTAGAGGCCCAGATCGAACCCGCCCGCCTCCCGGCGCACCTCGTGGAACGGCCCGGCGTTCAAGGCCGGTACGTACGTCGACAGCGGCAGCGTCTCCGGGAACGTCCAGCGCCGCCTGTCGTCCACCTCCGACACCGACGCGTCGCCACTGCTGCTCAGCACCATCCAGTCCGCGGGCGCGGTCACCGTGAACGCATGCGGCGCCTTGAGGTCGGGCTGGTCGAAGCACGCCCACGCCCGGTGCGCCTCATTGGGCTCGAACGAGGTCCAGACGTAGACCCGACCGTCCGACGCGTCCACGGAGCGGTGCACGCCGGTACGCGCACCCGTGTTGCGCTGCACCGACGTCACGATCAGCACGTTGTCGGCCTGCAGGTCGGGCAAGCGGATCCGGCCGTCGGCCGCGGCCGGCAGCGGCGACCCGTTCAGGACAGCCGACTCGACCTCCGCCTCGCAGTCGACGAACGTGGACGCACCGGGCTCCCGGCACGCGAACGTGACGGTCGAGACGGAGCGGAACCCGTCCCCCTCGAGCAGCCCGGTCAGGTCCACGTCGAGGTCGTACCGCTGGACCTCCAGCAGCTCGGCGCGGGTGCGCGCCTCGTCCTGGCGAAGGCTGGGCATGCGGGGTTCCTCTCGGATCAGTTGACGGACCGCGAGCGGTCCGCCCAGTACGGCGCGCGCAGCTCGCGCTTGAGCACCTTCATGGCACCGGACAGCGGCAGCGGCTCGCTGCGCAGCTCGACCGCCTTGGGCACCTTGTAGCCCGCGATGAGCGGACGGCAGTGCTCGATCAGCTCGGCCTCGGTGGCCGAGGCGTCGGGCTTCAGGACGACGACCGCGTGCACGGCCTCGCCCCAGACGTCGTCGGGTACGCCGATCACGGCGGCCTGCGCGATCGCCGGGTGTGAGGCGAGCGCCTGCTCCACCTCGGTCGAGTACACGTTCTCCCCACCGGTGACGATCATGTCCTTCGTACGGTCGACCAGGAACAGGTAGCCGTCCGCGTCCAGGTAGCCCGCGTCGCCGGAGTGGTACCAGCCGTTGGCGAAGGCGGCCGCCGTCTCGTCCGGCCGGCGCCAGTACTCCGTCATGAACTGACCGCCACGTACGCACACCTCACCGACCTCGCCGGTCGGCAGCTCCTTGCCCAGCGCGTCCTGGATGCTGACGACGGTGCCCGCCACAGGCCGGCCTGCGGAGGCCAGCTTGTCCTCCCGCTCGTGGTCCTCGGGCAGCAGGCAGCTGACCAGCGCGGCGCTCTCGGTCATGCCGTACCCCTGGAACAGCCCGACCTGCGGCAGCTCCCGGCGCAGCCGGTCGAGCACCGGTCGCGGCATGGGCGAGGCTCCGTACGTCAGCCGCTGCAGCGAGGCCATCTTCTCGGGCGAGTACGAGGGATGCGCGAACGTCATCGCGATCATCGTCGGCACCATGATGCTGTTGGTCGCCTGGTGCTCCTCCATCGCGGCGAGCACCGCGGGCGGGTCGAAGAACGGCACGGTCACGAGCCGGCCGCCGTTGACGCCGAGGATCGCGCCCATCGACGCGGCGTGGAACATCGGCACCTGCGCCAGGTAGACCTCGTCCTCCGGTGCCGCGAAGGTCATCTGGATGTGGTACTTCGTCAGCATCATCGAGCGCTGCGTCAGCAGGACGCCCTTCGGCAGCCCGGTCGTCCCGCCCGTGTACATGAGGATCGCCGCGTCGTCCTCGTCCGGCTCCGCCGGCACGACCTCCTCGCCGCTCGCGAGCAGGTCCTCGTACGAGAAGTCGTGCGGCACGTCCCCGTCGCCGAGCAGCACGACCTTCCCGATGCCGGCCTCGGCGCGCACCTGCTCGATCACCGGCGCGAACGTCGCGTCCACGAAGACCACCTTCGTCTCCGAGTCGGCCAGCACATGCGTCAGCTCGCGCGGCGCGAAGCGCAGGTTCAACGGGTTGACGACACCCGCCCCGAGCAGCCCTGCGTGATAGAGCTCCTCGAAGCGAGCGCTGTTCAGCGACAGCACCGCGAACCGGTCCGAGCGCTGCAGGCCGAGCTGGTCGCGGAGCGCGGAGGCCAGGCGCAGGACGCGGCCGCCGTGCTCTGCGTACGTCGTCGTCGTGCCCGTCGCGGTATCCGTCAGCAGCGGCCGGGACGCGTGCCGGGACAGGGCCGGCAGCAGCTGCCGGTGCCAGATGAGCTCCTTCATGGACGGACCCTAGGCGAGCAGCGGAAGCTGCGCCGAGAGATCCGCGCGCGCCCCTGTGGCGCGTACCCGACCGTCGGCCACGGCGTCCGCCCACGACAGCCGGCCTACGCACAGCTCGACGAACGCGACAGGCTCGCACTCCGCGACGTTCGGCGGGTTGCCGCGCGTGTGCCGCGGCCCCTCGACGCACTGCACCGCGGCGTACGGGGGGATGCGCACCTCGACGCTCCGCCCCGGTGCCTTGGCTGCGAGCACCTCCGCGAGCGCGCGCACGGCGAGCTTCAGCGCGCCGCCGTCCGGCTGCACCGGCTCCGGCAGGTCGCGACCGTGGGCGACCAGCTCGACCACGCGGAAGAGCGCGGCATCGGTCAGCCGGTGAGCGCCGGTCCGCTGCTGCACGACGCGGTCCGGGTCGGCGGTGCTCAGGGCGTCGAGGAACGCCGGCAGCGACTCGACGAGCCAGGGGCCGCTCCGGGCGTCCTCGTCGATGAGCGGCGCGAGGGCCGGCTGCGCGGCAGCCCAACCGGCGATGTCCGTGTCGGGCCTCGCCGGTGCGGGAGCGGCCAACGTCCGGACGAGGCCGATGGTGATCGCGCCGAGGTGCCGGTCGAGGTCACCGACCGTCCAGCCCGCGCAGCGGCTCGGGGCGCTTCGGTCCTGCTCGAGCGCGGGCAGGAGGAGCGCCGCCTGCGCCTCGAGCGCCGCCCGCAGCTGGTCGAGCGTCGGGCCCTTCGGCACTAGAGGGCGGGACCGGCCGGGTCGTCGGCCGTACCGCCGGCGAGGGGACCGAACAGTCGCGGCAGCGTGCCCTCGTACGCCACGCGGAGCTCGGACAGCGGGACGTCGAAGAGGTCCTGCACGTCGAGCGAGGTGCCGTCCGTGACGCCGATCCGCGTGCACGGCAGGCCGCGCGCGCTGCACATCTCGGTGAAGCGCAGCTCTTCGGAGCGGGGTACCGACACCAGGCAGCGGCCGGCGGACTCGCTGTACAGCTGGACGAACGGGTCCATGCCAGCGGGGAGGACGACGCGCGCGCCGATGCCTGTCCGCTGCCCCTCATGCCGCCGCTCCGCGGCGAGGCAACTCTCCACCAGCGCCTGCGCCAGGCCACCGTCCGACAGGTCGTGCGCGGACGACAGCATCCCGTCGCGCGAACCGGCGACGAGCACCTCGCCGAGCAGCTTCTCCCGGGCGAGATCGACCTGCGGCGGTCGGCCGCCGAGGTGCCGGTGCTCGGCCCACGCCCACTCCGAGCCGCCGAGCTCGTCGCGGGTGTCGCCCAGCAGCAGCAGCGTCTCGCCCTCGGCCTGGAAGCCCATCGGCGTACGCCGGGCGACGTCGTCGAGCAGCCCGAGAACACCGACGACGGGCGTCGGGTTGATCGGGGTCGTGGCGGTCTGGTTGTAGAAGCTGACGTTGCCGCCGGTGACCGGGGTGCCGAGCTCGCGGCAGCCCTCGGCCAGGCCGCGCGTCGCCTCCGCGAACTGCCACATCACCGCCGGGTCCTCGGGTGAGCCGAAGTTGAGGCAGTTGGTGACGGCGATCGGGACGGCCCCGGTGGCGGCGACGTTGCGGTACGCCTCCGCCAGCGCGAGCTTCGCGCCCGTGTACGGGTCGAGCCGGGTGTAGCGACCGTTGCCGTCGGTGGCGAGGGCGATGCCGAGACCCGAGTCGGACAGGCGCACCACGCCGGCGTCCTCCGGCCACGCGAGCACCGTGTCGCCGAGCACGACCCGGTCGTACTGCTCGACCACCCAGCGGCGGCTGCACAGGTTGGGGCTCGCGATCATGCGAAGCAGCAGGTCCTTGCTCGCCTCGGGGTACGGCGGAAGTGCCTGCTGCACAAGGAAGTCCTGGTCCGCAGGCTTGTCGATCGGCCTGCTGTAGACCGGTCCGTCGTCAGCCAGCGACCCCGGCGGCACGTCGACGACGACCTCGTCGTGCCAGGTGACGACCAGCCGATCGCCATCAGTCACCTCGCCGATCGGCGTCGCGAGCACGCCCCACTTGTGCGCGATCTCCAGGACCTGCTGCAGGTTGTCCGGCGTGACGATCGCGAGCATCCGCTCCTGCGACTCGCTCGCCAGGACCTCGTGCGGCTCCATCGACGCCTCGCGCAGCGGCACCCGCTCCAGGTGCGCGCGCATGCCCGACTTCCCGGCCGCCGACGTCTCCGTCAGCGCGCAGGTGAGACCCGCCCCGCCCAAGTCCTGGATGCCCTGGACGAGCTGTGCGTCGTACATCTCGAGACACGCCTCGATGAGCAGCTTCTCGGTGAACGGGTCACCGACCTGCACGCTGGGGCGACGGGCCGGGCCGTCCTCGTCGAACGTCGCGGAGGCCAGGACGCTGACGCCGCCGATGCCGTCGCGTCCGGTCTTCGCGCCGAGCAGGACGACGACGTTGCGGACGCCTGTTGCTGCCGAGAGCTGGATGCGCTCCTTCGGCATCACGCCCAGGCACAAGGCGTTGACGAGCGGATTGCCCTGGTACGACGGGTCGAAGACGACCTCGCCGCCGATGTTGGGCAGACCGAGGCAGTTCCCGTAGCCGCCGATGCCGGCGACAATCCCGGGCAGCACGCGCTTCGTGTCGGGGTGGTTCGCGTCGCCGAAGCGCAGCGGGTCCATGACGAGGATCGGGCGCGCGCCCATGGTGAGGATGTCGCGGACGATGCCGCCGATGCCCGTGGCCGCGCCCTGGTACGGCTCGACGTACGACGGGTGGTTGTGCGACTCCACCTTGAACGTGACGGCCAGCCCCTCGCCGACGTCGACGACGCCGGCATTCTCGCCCATGCCGACGAGCAGGCGCTCGTTCTTCGGACCGTCGGCGAACTGCCGCAGGTGGACCTTGCTGCTCTTGTACGAGCAGTGCTCGCTCCACATGATCGAGTACATCGCGAGCTCGGTCTGCGTCGGGCGCCGGCCAAGGATCTCGCGGACCTTGGCGTACTCGTCGTCCTTGAGCCCGAGCTCGAGGTACGGCTGGTCCTCGTCCGGCGTGCTGCTGGCGCGGTCGACGGTGTCGAGGACCGGTCCGGCCTGCGCCTGCGTCGTCACGCGGTCAGGCTACCGGGGGAGGGTCTCCCTCCGCGGAGCGCAGGTCGGCTCATGCCGGGGTTGTGCGGCGCGTACCGCGGCTCGCCCTCAGCCGGACATTGTCGGACTGCACGCGCCCGCGGGGCTCGGCGGTGGGCGCCGCGCGGGCGGCGGGAAGCGGTGCGTCGCGGCGCATGGGAAGCGGTACGTGGGCTGGCGACCGCGACGTACCGCACTCGGTACCAGCAACCGCGGCGTCCGTACGCTCACGCCCGCTGACGTAGGCGGTACGAAGTGCGGTAGGTCGCGTGGTCTCGCGGACCTACCGCAGTCCGTGCCGCGGGTCAGGCGTTCACCAGGCTCTTCAGGACGCTCGTGAAGAACGTCAGGCCGTCGGTGCTCGGCCCGGTCAGCGTCTCGACGGCGTGCTCGGGGTGCGGCATCAGGCCGACGACGTTGCCGCGCTCGTTGCGAATGCCCGCGATGTCGCGGGTGCTGCCGTTCGGGTTCCCGCCGACGTACGTCGCGATGACGCGCCCGGTCCGCTGCAGCTCGTCGAGAGTGGCGGGATCAGCGACGTAGCAGCCCTCGCCGTTCTTGACGGGGACGACGATCTCCTGGCCGCTGTCGAAGCCGCCGGTCCAGACGGTGTCGGCGGTCTCGATTCGCAGCCGCTGGTCGCGGTTCACGAAGTGCAGGTTGGCGTTGCGCGTCAGCGCGCCAGGCAGCAAGTGCGACTCGCACAGCACCTGGAAGCCGTTGCAGATCCCGAGGACCGGCAGCCCGTTGCCGGCCTGCTCGACGATGGTGCCCATCACCGCGGCGAAGCGGGCGATAGCGCCGCAACGCAGGTAGTCCCCGTACGAGAAACCGCCGGGCAGCACCACCGCGTCGACGTCGTGCAGGTCGGCGTCGCCGTGCCACAGGTGCACGGCCTCCGCGCCCGCCAGCCGCACCGCCCGCTGCGCGTCACGATCGTCCAGCGAGCCGGGAAACGTCACGACGCCGATCCGTGCAGGCATGCCCGCAGCCTACCGGCGGGGTTCCTCGCTCCACGGGCCGCGCTCGGTCGGCGCGTTGTCCTCCGTGAGCCGCTTGATGGCAGAGTCCTCGTGCCACTCGAGCGTCTTCTCGAGGTGCACCACGGTGCCGACCCGCGGCACGCTCTCGAAGGTCACCTTGTCCACCAGCGCGCGCATCAGCTGGATGCCGCGGCCGCCCTCGGCGTCCAGATGCGCCTCGTCGCGACCGAGCTCGTTGCTGTCGAACCCGGCCCCGCGGTCGATGACCTCGATCACGCACAGCCGGTCGTCGATCCCGGCCGACACCTCGTAGTCGTCGCCGTCCTGCGCGTGGTCCAGCACGTTCGTGACGGCCTCGGTGAGGGCCAGCTCGATGTCCGCGATGACGTCACTCTCGACCCCCAGCGCGCTCATCGAGGCCTTGAGCACGCGTCGTACGACAGGGACCGACAGCTCGTCCCGCGGCAACGCCAGGGTCAGCTTGATCTCCATGCAAAACCCCTACCCAGGGCCGCGACCCGTTAGCCCAGCCGTACGGAGTAGTCCTCGATCACGGGGTTGGCCAGCAGCGTCTCCGCCATCTTCTGCGCCTGCTCGAGCGCTGCCTGCTCGTCGGCCGCCTCCAGCTCGAGCTCGACGTGCTTGCCGATCCGCAGGCTGAGCGCCGGCTCGAACCCCAGGCTCGGCAGCGCGTTCGCGACCGCCTGACCCTGCGGGTCGAGGATCTCCGGCTTGAGCATGACGTCGACGACGATCTTCACGGCGGACACGGGTCGAGGCTATCCGGCGACCGGCGCGGTCGCGAACGTCAGCACGGCCGTCGGCGCGGAGCAGCGGCCGCCGGTGTTGCAGCTGCGCAGGCGCCACTCGTACGAACGCGAGGGCGCCAGCCGCCCCGCCGGGACGCGGAACGTCGCGCGAGTGCCGGTCGCAGCAGAGACCGTCGCGGCGTTGACCACGTCCCAGCTGCCCGCGCCGGCGTTGCGGACGTAGAACGTCGCCGTGTCGTTGCCAGGCACCGGGTCGCGCAGCACGGCCGACAGCGCCTGCGTGGCGCTCGCGCCCGACGCTCCCCCGGCCGGCGTCAGCGACGACGGCACCAGCGGCGCGTTCGTCAGGCGCTTGACCGCCAGCACCCTCCGTACAGCGGCCAGCGCCGTGACCCGCGGATAGCTGCCGGCCCCGATCGCGCTGCTGATGGCGTCGATCACCGGACCGGGGCCGCCCGGATCGACCAGCACCATGTCAGCGCCTGCGCGCAGCGCGCGTACGGCCGCCTGCGCCGGCGAGAGCCCCGCGCCGTACCGGATCGCGCCCATGTTGAGCGAGTCGGTCACGAGCAGCCGGGTGCTGCCGGTCCGCGCGCGCAGGTACCGGTACGCGCGCGGCGAGAGCGTCGCCGGCGTACCCGGCTCCGTCAGCCCCGGCACGTTCAGGTGGCCGACCATGACGGCGGGGATGCCGGCCCGGCCCAGCGCGTCGAACGGCAGCAGGTCGCGCTGCTCGAGCGTCGACAGCGGCGGCGTCGTGGCCGCGCGGTCGTGCGTGTTGGCAGCGGAGCCGTGCCCCGGCCAGTGCTTCGCCACCGGTGCGACCCCGGCAGCCCGCATCCCCTGCTGCCAGGCGCCGGCAAACGCGGACACCCCCGACGGCGTCCGCGAGAACGCCCGGTCGGTCTGCTCCATGTACATGCCGGGCACCGACAGGTCCGCCACCGGCGCGAGGTCCATGTCGACGCCCAGCGCCCGCATGCGCCGCCCGTACGACAGAGCGAGGTCCCGCACCTGCGCGGGCGTCCGGGTGCTGCCCATCGCTTCCGCCGACGGCAGCGCACCGAGCACGGTGCGCAGCCGCTGGACCCGCCCGCCCTCCTCGTCGGAGGCGACCAGCGGGACGACAGAGCCGGAGGCGCGCAGCCGCGCGAGCCGCGTACGCAGGTCGGACGGCGGCGTCCCGAACAGGATCACGCCGCCGAGCCCCGCCTGCACCTGCGGCACCGCATCGCCGAGCCGGCTCATGTCGTACCCCGCCAGCACCAGCTGCGCCGCGAGCTGGCGGTCGGTCCACCCGCTGGGGTCACCGGTCGGGCCGCCCGCATGTGCCGGAGCAGCGGCGATCCCGGCGACCAGGAGCAGGGCGACCAGCAGCCGCCTCACGACTCGCGCAACCAGCTGTCGAACGACGAACCGGTGAGGACCTCGTACGCCTCGACGTACTTCTCCCGGGTCTTCTCGACCACCTCGGCCGGCAGCTCCGGGCCGGGGGCTGTCCTGTCCCAGCCGGACTCGCTCAGCCAGTCGCGGACGTACTGCTTGTCGTACGACGGCTGCGGCCGACCAGGGGACCAGGACGCAGCCGGCCAGAAGCGGCTGCTGTCCGGCGTCAGCACCTCGTCGCCCAGGACCAGCGTGCCATCCGGCGTGTGCCCCAGCTCGACCTTCGTGTCGGCCAGCAGGATGCCGGCCTTCTCGGCGACGGCCGCGCCCCGGCGGTAGATCGCGAGCGTCGTCTCGCGGATCTCCTCGGCAAGAGGAGCGCCGATCTGCGCCACCACCTCGTCGTACGTCATCGGCAGGTCGTGGTCGCCGACCACAGCCTTGGACGTGGGGGTGAAGACGGGCTCCGGCAGCTGCGACCCGTCGACGAGCCCCGCCGGCAGAGGGACGCCGCACACCCCGCCCGTCGCGGCGTAGTCGGTGAGCCCGGAACCGGTGAGGTACCCCCGGGCGACGCACTCGACCGCGACCATCTCGAGCCGTCGGCAGAGCATCGCCCGGCCGCGCAGCTCGTCCGCGTACAGCTGCAGCTCTGCCGGCATCTCGGGAACCGAGGCGGTGACCAGGTGGCTCGGCACGACGTCGGCCAGCTGCTCGAACCACCACACGCTCAGCCCGGTCAGCACCGCGCCCTTGTCGGGGACGACCGTCGGCAGCACGACGTCGTACGCCGACAGCCGGTCGCTGGCGACGAGCAGCAGCTGGTCGTCCCCGACGGCGTAGACGTCGCGGACCTTGCCCTGGGCGATCAGCGGGAGGGGGAGCGGCATCGCCGCAGTCTGTCAGGCTTGGCCGAGCTACGGCGCTGCTGTGCCCTGGCGGCCACGGCAGCTGGCACAGCCCATGAGCCGCCCTACGCGAGCACAGCCAGCCGCTCGAACACCGGCGCGAGCCGCTCGAGGTACCGCTCCGGCCGGCACACCTCGTCCAGCCGCACCTCGTCCAGCGTCTGGCCCGCCGACGCCGCCTGCTCGGTCAGCGTCTCCCGGAACGGCCGGCCGGTCTCCCAGGTCTTCATCGCGGCCGCCTGCACGAAGGCGTACGCGTCCTCGCGCGACAGCCCGCCCTCGACCAGCTCCAGCAGAACGGTCGAGGTGTAGATGAGGCCGCCGGACGACTCGAGGTTGACGCGCATCCGGTCCGCGTCGACGACCAGCCCGCTGACGAGGCGCGTCGTCAGGTGCAGCAGGTAGTCGGTGCCAACGGCCGCGTCCGGCAGCGCGATCCGCTCGGTCGAGCTGTGGCTGATGTCCCGCTCGTGCCACAGCGGGATGCCCTCCATGACCGGCACGACCTGCGCGCGCACGACCCGCGCCAGGCCGGCGATCCGCTCCGACGCGATCGGGTTCTTCTTGTGGGGCATGGCGCTGGAGCCCTTCTGCCCCTTGCCGAACGGCTCCCACAGCTCGCGCACCTCGGTGCGCTGGCCGTGCCGGACCTCGAGCGCGAACGCCTCGCAGACGGTGGCGATGACGGCCAGCGCCGAGACCCACTCGCTGATGCCGTCGCGGAGCACGACCTGCGTCGCCGCCGGCGCCGGCGTCAGTCCCAGGCGCTGCGCGACCTGCACCTCCACGTCCGGCGAGATGTTGCTGTACGTCCCGACCGCGCCGCTGATCTTCGCGACGGCCACGGCCTCGCGGGCGCGCCGGAGCCGGTCGCGCGAGCGCGCCATGGCGAACGCCAGGTCGGCCACCCGGTGTCCCCACGTCGTCGGCTCGGCGTGGATGCCGTGAGTACGCCCGACCTTCACCGTGTCCTTGTGCGTCATCCCGAGGTCGCGCATCGCCGCGACGAGGGCATCCGCCTTGGCCAGCAGGATGTCGGTCGCCTCGACGAGCTGCAGCGCGAGCGCCGTGTCGAGCAGGTCGGACGACGTCATGCCGAAGTGGACGTACGCCGCCGCCTCACGGGGCGAGGTGTTGTCGGCCCAGGCCGACAGGAACGCGATGACGTCGTGCTGCGTGACGGCCTCGATCTCGGCGACGGCCTCTGGTGTGGGCGGCGTCGCCGCGCGCACCGGCTCGACCGTGTCCGCGGGCACGACCCCGGCAGCGGCGTGCGCCTCGAGGACCATCACCTCGACCTGGCACCAGAGCTCGTACTTGTGCGCTTCGCTCCAGACGCGGCCCATCTCCGGCAGCGTGTACCGCTCGATCACGTCGACTCCCCAGGTAGGGGCTCAGTCTCCCAGAGCGGGGATCGTGACCTCGCCGCGGACAGCGCGCAGCGCGATGTCGGTACGGGTGTGGGCGCCGCGCAGCGTGACGGCGGCGGCCCCCTCGTACGCGAGCTGCCGCGCGCGCGCCAGGTCGGGCGCCACCGACGTCACCGACAGCACCCGGCCGCCGCTGCTGACGGCCCGGTCGCCGTCGCTGCGCGTCCCGGCGTGCAGCACGTGCACTCCGTCCGGCAGCGCGCCGACGGTCACCTCATCGCCGATCGCCGGCGACGCCGGGTACCCCTCCGCCGCCACCACGACCGTCACGGACGCAGCGTCGCGCCAGCGCAGCGGTGGCAGCTCGCCGAGCCGGCCGGTGGCGCACGCCAGCAGCACCTCGGCCAGCGGCGTCTCCAGCAGGGCCAGCACCGACTGCGTCTCCGGGTCGCCGAACCGGCAGTTGAACTCGATCACCTGCGGCCCGCTCGCCGTCATCGCGAGCCCGGCGTACAGCAGCCCGCTGAAAGGCGTGCCGCGCGCGGCGAGCTCGTCGACCACCGGCTGCAGCACCGTCCGCTGCACCTCGTCCACAGTGCCGGCCGGCAGCCAGGGCAGCGGGGCGTACGCGCCCATCCCGCCGGTATTGGCGCCCTCGTCGCCGTCGCCGATCCGCTTGAAGTCCTGCGCCGGCAGCAGCGGCACGACGGTGGTCCCGT
The DNA here is from genome assembly GCA_046262175.1 of Mycobacteriales bacterium. GTDB lineage: Bacteria > Actinomycetota > Actinomycetes > Mycobacteriales > SCTD01 > RYN-124. The sequence goes on along the minus strand of JBHENF010000216.1, from coordinate 3,767 downwards.
CCGACAGCGCGAACAGCGAGACCTCCGGGCCGGCGAGGTACTCCTCCACCACCACCCGGCCGCCGAACGTCGCGAGAGCCTCGCGCGCGAAGTCGACCGCGTCGCTGAGGTCGGCGCCCACGTGCACGCCCTTGCCGGCGGCCAGCCCGTCGGCCTTCACGACGTACGGCGGCTGCGCGCCGGCCAGGTAGGCGGCGCAGTCGTTGTCGTCGGTGAACGTCAACGCCGCCGCGGTCGGCACGCCCGCGGCGCGCATGACGTCCTTCGCGAACGACTTGCTGCCCTCGATCCGCGCGGCCGCTGCGGACGGCCCGAAGCAGGCGAACCCCTTGTCCCGCAGGGCATCCGCGACCCCCGCGACGAGCGGAGCCTCAGGCCCGATGACGACGAGGTCGGCGTCCAGCCGCTGCGCGAGAGCGACGACCGCGGCCGGATCGCTCGCGTCCAGCGGTCGCTCGCCGGTGCCGGCGTTGCCGGGTGCGCAGACCAGATCGGTCACCGCCGGGTCCTGCTGCAGCGCTCGGACGAGTGCGTGCTCGCGGGCACCCGAACCCAGCACGAGGACCCTCACGGACGCCGACGCTAGCGTGCGGTCAGCAGAGCGAGGGGGCGACAGATGCAGAGCGCAGTACTGCTCGCGGTTCCGGAGGCCGAGCCGCTGGTGTCGCAGTGGCGGGCGAAGGGCGATCCGTCCGCCGCGCACGGCGTGCCGGCGCACGTGACGCTGCTGTACCCGTTCCTGCCGGCCGAGCAGGTGGACGACGGCGTGCTCGGCGAGCTGGCCTGGTTCTTCAAGGGCGTCGACAGCTTCCCGGTCCGCTTCACCCGAGTCGCGCGGTGGGAGCACGTCGGCGTCGTCTACCTGGCCCCGGAGAGCGACGTCCTGACCCAGCTCACGAGGTCGCTCGCCCGGCGGTGGCCGGAGTGCCCGCCGTACAGCGGTGAGATCCCCGTCGACGAGCTCATCCCGCACCTGACGATCGTCCATACCGACGACCGGGCGCTGCGGCAGTCGGCGGCCAACGACGTGAGCCCGAAGCTCCCCCTCAAGGCTGTCGCCCGCGAGGCGTCGCTGTGGGTCCGCGGGGAGGACGACGAGTGGACGGTCCGGCAGACCTTCCCCTTCGGGCCGGCGGAGTAGGCACACTCCGACCCGTGGGCGAGCGCTTCGAGCAGAGCACCGTGGGCCAGGTGCTGCTGACCCTGCTCATGGCCGTGCTGGCGGCGGCTGTTCTCGTGTGGAACCTGCCGGCCGGGCGACCGCGCGAGGCCCTGCAACCGGCCGCCGGCGCCGTCGTGCTCCCGGTCGGGCTGGACCAGGACTGGGCGCTGTTCGCCCCCGACCCGCGCGGCTTCTCCGTCGGAGTCCGCGCGAACGTGTCGTACGCCGACGGCCGGGTGCGCGTCGTGACGCCGCCGCACAACGGGCACCTGCTCGCGCCGTACCGGACCTACCGGTGGCAGAAGTACGTCGAGCGGCTGCGCGCCGACGACTACGCCCTGCTGTGGGAGCCGACCGCCCGGTGGATCGCCGACGCGGAGGGGCCGGGCGTCACGAGGGTGGAGCTGGTGCGGACCTTCCGCGACGCGCAGATCCCGGGAACCGCGGGGCCGCGCAAGAAGCAGGGTGAGTACAGCTTCTACACGCTGGACCTGCCGTGAACGCCTGGCGCCGCTGGGCGTTCGCCCCGGTCGATCCCGCGCCCATGGCCGCGCTGCGCATCGCCGTCGGCCTGCTGACCATCGGCTGGACGCTGTCCCTGCTGCCGGACGCGCAGACGTTCCTCGGCCAAGACGGGGTGCAGCGAGGACTGCCGCGGGTCAGCGGCGGCGCCTGGGTCGTGCCGCTCGGTCCGCCGTACCTCGTCCTCGGCGTCCTCCTCGCCGCCGCGGTCGCGCTGACGGTCGGCTGGCGGACCCGCGTCGCCTCCGTCGTCGTGGCGGTGCTGCTGCTGGCGGTGCAGCGGCGCGATCCGTGGATCCTCAACAGCGGGGACCTGCTGCTGCGCGAGCTGGCGTTCTTCGTGATGCTCATGCCGGCCGGCGAGACCTGGTCGCTGGACGCGCGGCGGCGAGGGATGAATCGGTGGCGCGCCCCCTGGGCGCTGCGGCTCGTCCAGCTGCAGATCAGCGCGCTCTACCTGTTCTCGGTCTGGGCGAAGGTGCGCGGCCACGCGTGGAACGACGGAACCGCAGTCGGGATCGCCCTGCAGCTCGAGGACCTGCAGCGGTTCGCCGTACCGAGCGCCCTGGCCACCTCGCTGGGCGTCTCTGCGGTCCTCACGTACGCCTCGCTCGCGGTCGAGGCCGCCCTTGCCGTCGGCCTGTGGCTGCCGCGGCTGTGCTACCCGGTGATGCTCGCCGGGATCGGCCTGCACCTGGGCATCGAGGCGTCGCTGCTCATCGGCTGGTTCTCGCTCGCGGTGGTGAGCAGCTACGTCGCGTTCGTGCCCGCCGACGACCTGCGCAGAGCCCTCAGACGAGCGGGCGCAGCTCGAGGGTCTGCTCGCGGTCGGGTCCGACTCCGATCGAGCTGAACGGCGCTCCGCTGATCTGCTCGAGCGCCCGTACGTAGTCCTGGGCGTTCTTCGGCAGGTCGCCGAACGTCCGCGCGGCCGAGATGTCCTCGGTCCAGCCGTCGAAGAACTCGTAGACCGGTACGGCGTGGTGGAACTCGGTCTGCGTCATCGGCATCTCGTCCAGCCGCTTGCCGTCGACCTCGTACGCCACACACACCGGGATCGACTCCCAGCCGGTCAGCACGTCCAGCTTGGTGAGCACGAAATCCGTGACGCCGTTGACGCGCGCGGCGTAGCGGGCGATGACCGCGTCGTACCAGCCGCACCGCCGCGGCCGGCCGGTCGTCGTGCCGTACTCGTGCCCGACGCTGCGCAGCCGCTCGCCGTCCGCGTCGAGCAGCTCGGTCGGGAACGGGCCCTCGCCGACGCGCGTCGTGTAGGCCTTGATGACGGCGATCACCTTGTCGACGCGGTTCGGCGGGATGCCGGAGCCGGTGCACGCGCCGCCGGCCGTCGCCGACGAGGACGTGACGAACGGGTACGTGCCATGGTCGACATCGAGAAGCGTCGCCTGCCCGCCCTCGAGCAGCACGGTCTCGCCGCGGTCGAGGGCCTGGTTGAGCAGCAGCGACGTGTCGCGCACCATCGGCCGGATCCGGTCGACGTACTGCAGCAGGTCGTCAACCACCTCGTCGACCGTGAACGCCTTGCGGTTGTAGACCTTGACCAGCAGGTGGTTCTTCTGCGCGAGGGCGCCATCGACCTTCTGGCGCAGGATCTTCTCGTCCAGCAGGTCCTGCACGCGGATGCCGATGCGGTTCATCTTGTCGGCGTACGTCGGGCCGATGCCCCGCCCGGTCGTGCCGATCTTGCGGTTGCCGAGGAAGCGCTCCGCGACGCGGTCCAGGGTCCGGTTGTACGACGGGATCACGTGCGCGTCCGCGCTGACGACGAGCCGTTCGCAGGAGACGCCGCGGGCCTCGATCCCGTCGATCTCCTCGAACAGCACGGACAGGTCGACGACGACGCCGTTGCCGATGACCGGGATGCAGCCGGGGGACAGGATGCCGCTCGGCAGCAGGTGCAGCGCGTACGTCTCGTCGCCGATCACGACCGTGTGCCCGGCGTTGTTGCCACCGTTGAACTTCACGACGAGGTCGACCGAGCTGCCGAGCTGGTCGGTCGCCTTGCCCTTGCCTTCGTCGCCCCACTGGGCGCCGATCAGGACGAGTGCGGGCATCTCAGCCC
>JBHENF010000215.1:0-11089 GCA_046262175.1 Mycobacteriales bacterium | reverse complement strand
CTGCTCAACCCGCTGCACGCCGAGACCCCGGTCGTCCCGCTCAACCCGTCCCCGTACTCGCCGTCGTCGCGGCGCTTCCGGTCCGCGGTCTACCTGCGGATCGAGGACGTGCCCGAGTACACGGCCGAGGTGGACGCGCTGCGGCCGCCGACCGACCCGGAGCGGATCGACCGCGACACCGTGTGGGAGGCGAAGCTGGCGGCGCTGGAGCAGCTGTGGCCGGCGCACCGCGCCGACGCGCTCGCGGCGTACCGCGCGGAGCAGGGCGCGGCGCTCGAGGACTACGCGCTCTTCTGCGCGCTGGCGGAGCAGCACGGCGTGCCGTGGCAGGACTGGCCCGCCGAGGTCCGCCGCCCGGACGGTGACGGCATCGCGGCTGCGCGCACCGAGCACGCCGACCGGATCGCCTTCTGGTGCTGGGTGCAGCTGCTCGTGGACGAGCAGCTGGCCGGCCTCGGCGCGGACATGACGATCGGCGTGGTGCACGACCTGGCCGTCGGCGTGGACGCCGGGGGAGCCGACGCGTGGGCGCTGCAGGACGCGCTCGCCCTGACGACGACGGTCGGCGCGCCCCCGGACTCGTTCAACCAGAAGGGCCAGGACTGGGGGCTGCCGCCGTGGCGGCCGGACCGGCTGCGGGAGCTCGGCTACGCCCCGTACCGCGACGTCGTCCGCGGCTGCCTCCGGCACGCCGGCGGCCTGCGGATCGACCACGTCATGGGGCTGTTCCGGCTGTGGTGGGTGCCGCAGGGGTCGACTGCCGACCAAGGCACGTACGTCTCGTACGACGCCGACGCGATGCTCGGCATCCTGGCGCTGGAGGCGTCCAGGGGCGGCGCGCTCGTCGTCGGCGAGGACCTCGGCACCGTGGAGGACCGGGTCCGCACGGCGCTGGAGGGCACCGGCGTCTTGGGCAGCGCCGTCCTGTGGTTCGAGACCGAGGAGGACGGCAGCGTCGTGCCGCCGAAGCAGTGGCGGCCGCTCGCGCTCGCCAGCGTCACGACCCACGACCTGCCGACGGCGGCGGGCTTCCTCGCGGAGGAGCAGGTACGGGTGCGGGCCGAGCTCGACCAGCTCGCGACGTCGGTCGAGGACGAGCGCGCGAAGGTGCGCGAGGAGCGTGAGCACTTGCTCGACATGCTGCGGTCGACCGGGCTGCTGGACCAGTACGACGGGGACGTCGTGCTGGCGATGCACGGCGCGCTGGTCGCCTCCCCGTGCCGGGTGGTGCTGGCCGCGTACGGGGACGCTGTCGGTGACCTGCGGCAGCCGAACCTCCCGGGCACCGTCGACGAGTACCCGAACTGGCGGCTGCCGGTCGCCGACGCCCAGGGCCGGCCGCTGTCACTGGAGGAGCTGCTCGACCACCCCGCTGTGCGGCGGCTCACGGCACTGCTCGCGGACGGGGTGAAGGGGGTCCGATAACGTGGCTGCGTCCCGCTCGTCGAGCTCGTGAGGTGCGCGTGAACCGCCGTTCGGTCCTTCCCGGCGTGCTGCTGACCGTGCTGCTCAGCGCCGGTCCGGCTCTCGCCGACGTGGGCTACGACATGAACGGCAAGCAGGAGGGCGCCGACCCGGGCAAGGGCCTGTCGGTGCTCGAGACCCTCGGGCTGTTCCTGCTGCTGCCCGCGCTGATCCTGCTGGTCATCGGCGGGCTTGCGTGGGTGCAGGGCGGCCGGCGCGGCTCGCGCTACCGCCCGGCGCGCGGCTGGGACGCGTCGCCGGTGTGGTTCGCGGGACCGCCCAACGCGACCGAGGCCGTCGCGTCCGTCGGCGCCGACGGCGCCGTGCTTGCTGGAAAGGGTGGGGCAAGTGGCTCCTGGTAAGGAGAAGGCGCAGGCGCAGCTGGTCGACGCCGGCCTGCCGACGCGCGCCCAGCAGCGGATCCAGGACGCCATCGAGACCTGCCGGCGCGAGAACGGCCTGGACATCTCGGTGCTGGTCGGCGACCTCACGCTGGACGACCCGTCGCAGTTCCGCGAAGGCGCCGAGCGGCTGCACGCGGCGCTGGGCAGCCGCGCGAGCACGGCGGTCCTGATCGTCGTGGCTCCGGGTCAGCGCAAGGCGGAGATCGTCACCGGCCCCGGTACCCGTCGCCGCGTCCCCGACCGGGTGGCGGCCCTCGCGGTGCTCTCCATGACGACGGCGTGCGGCGGTGGCGACCTGACTGGCGGCATCGTCGACGCGATCCGGCAGATCGCGGACGCTTCGGGCCGGCGCGAGTCGCTGCCGCCGCTCGAGCAGAGCCCGGGCGCCCAGCTCGCCACCCAGCACTGATCCGCTGGCAGCCGTCTTCGCGTCTGCCCTGCCGCGCACGAAATGCGGTACGTGCCTCGGTGACCCGCACCTACCGCACTTCGTGCACACCGGCCGGGTGGTCTGCACGCTCGGGCCGGCCGGCTGAAGCTGCACAGAACGCGGTACGTCCGCTGGTGGCGGCGACGTGCCGCGGTTCGTGCTGCGGAGGGCCGGCCGAGTGCGGCGCCAGGGCTCGGGGGGGTCAGCCGGCGGCGGCGTCCCGCTCCCGCGCGCGCAGCGCCCGTACGACGCCGTCCCGGCTCTCCAGCAGGTGCCGCCGCAGCGCCGGGGAGACGTCCTCAGTCTGCAGGTAGGTGTCCGTCCGCTCCACCACGTGCGGTGACACCAGCAGCGTCGGGTACAGCCCGACCACCACGTTCTGCGCCATCTCCGGGCTGCGGGTGCGCCAGACGTCGCCGATGACCTCGAAGTAGCGGTCGGCGTACTCCTCCAGCAGTGACCGCTGCTCGAGGTTCCAGAAGCCGCTGATGACGGCGGACTGAACCGCATTGGGCAGCTCGTCGTCTTCGACCGCCAGGCGCCATGCCTCCGCCTTGGCCTCGGCGGTCGGGCGGGCGGCGCGCGAGGCGGCCGCGTGCCGCTGACCGGCAGCAGTGGGGTCGCGCTGCAGCTCGGCCTCGATGGCGTCGTCCCCCGCCTCGCCGAGGACGACGAGCCGGTGCAGCAGGTGCCAGCGCAGCTCGGCGTCGACCGACAGCCCCGGCACCGACGAGGTCCCGTCCAGCAGGCCGCGCAGCAGCGCGACCTGGTCGCCCGTGGAGGAGAGCGTGCCGAGCGCACGCGCCCACGCCAGCTGCAGGTCGCTGCCCGGCTCGGCAGCGCGCACCGCCTCGTACGCAGCCGACGCCAGCGACGCTCGGCCGGTCGGCGCCCACGCCGGGTCGGCAAACAGCGTCACGGCCGACTGGGCCTGGCGCAGCAGCGACTGGACGACGCCGATGTCGTCCTCGCCGCCGATGCCGGCCAGCACGAGCGCGACGTAGTCCCGCGCCGGCATCTCGGCGTCACGCGTCATGTCCCAGGCCGCCACCCAGCACAGTGCGCGCGGCAGCGACTCGGCGAAGTCGCCGACGTGCTGCACGAGCGTCTGCAGAGACCGCTCGTCGAGTCGGATCTTCGTGTACGTCAGGTCGTCGTCGTTGACGAGCACCAGGTCCGGCTGCGCCTTGCCGACGAGCCCGGGCACGTCGGTCTTCGCGCCGACGACGTCCAGCTCCTCGCGCGCGCTGCGCACGAGCTGACCGTCCACCAGGTCGTACAGCCCGACGGCGACCCGGTGCGAGCGCAGCATCGGGTAGGCGTCCGGCGCCTCCTGCAGCAGCGAGAAGGCCGTGAACCTGCCGGCCTCGTCCGTCTCGAACGCGGCGCGCAACGTGTTGACGCCGGCGGTCTGCAGCCACTCCTCCGACCACGACGACAGGTCGCGACCGCTGGACCGCTCGAGCTGGCCGAGCAGGTCGCGCAGCTCGGTGTTGGCGAACGCGTGCTCGCGGAAGTACTCACGCAGGCCGCTTGTGAACGCCTCCGCCCCGACCCACGCCACCAGCTGCTTGAGCACCGATGCGCCCTTGGCGTACGTGATGCCGTCGAAGTTGACCTTGACGGCCTCGATGTCGGCGATGTCGCTGGCGATCGGGTGCGTCGACGGGAGCTGGTCCTGCCGGTACGCCCAGGTCTTCTCGGTGTTGGCGAAGGTCGTCCAGCCGCTCTTGTAGCGCGTGGCCTCGACCATGCACAGGACAGCCATGTACGAGGCGAACGACTCGTTCAGCCACAGGTCGTCCCACCAGCGCATGGTCACGAGGTCGCCGAACCACATGTGCGCCATCTCGTGCAGCACCGTCTCGGCGCGCCGCTGGTACGCCGCGTCCGTCACCTTCGACCGGAAGACGTAGTCCTCCAGGAAGGCGACGGCGCCGGCGTTCTCCATCGCGCCGGCGTTGAACTCGGGAACGAACAGCTGGTCGTACTTGCCGAACGGGTACCGGTAGCCGAACTCGCGGTGGTAGAACTCGAAGCCCTGCTTGGTGACCGTGAACAGGTCCTCGGGGTCCAGGTGCTGGACCAGCGAGGCGCGGCAGTAGATGCCGAGCGCGATGCCGTCGTGCTCGTCGTGGACCGACGCGTACGGCCCGGCGATCAAGGCGGTGATGTACGTGGACATCGGCGCGGTGACGTCGAAGCGCCAGGTGCCGTGCTCGCCCTCGGCCGGCCGCTCGGCCACGGTCGCGTTGCTGATGACGACCCAGTCGCGCGGCGCCTGGACCGTGAACGCGAACGTTGCCTTCAGGTCGGGCTGGTCGAAGCACGCGTACATCCGGTGCGCGTCGAAGGTCTCGAACTGCGTGTAGAGGTAGACCGAGCCGTCGACGGGGTCGACGAAGCGGTGCAGCCCCTCGCCGGTGCGCATGTACGCCCCGCGGCCCTCGACGACGACGACGTTGTCCGCCGCCAGCGCGGGAAGCGCGATCCGGTTGCCGTCGAACTCGACGTCGACCTGCTCGCCGTTGAGCGTCACGGAGCTGACGGTCGGCGCGGTCCAGTCGAGGTAGGTCGTCGCACCCGGCTCGGTGCAGGTGAAGCGGATCGTCGACGTGCTGGCGAAGGTGTCCTCTCCCGGTTTCTCGCCGCCGTCGGTCAGGTCCAGCGCGACCTCGTACGACGTGATGTCGAGCAGCCGAGCCCGCTCAGCCGCCTCGTCGCGGGTGAGGTTGTTGGTGCTCACGTACCGATTGCCCTTCGTCGACGTCCCTCTCTCAGTCTTCCACGCGGGAATGGCGGCAGTCGGCCTCCACGTTGGCCCTGGTATGGCTGCCGACGAGACGACCCGCATCGACTTCTGGTTCGACCCGCTGTGCCCGTGGGCGTGGATCACGTCCCGCTGGGTGCTCGAGGTCGAGAAGGTCCGCCCGGTGAAGACCACCTGGAACGTCATGAGCCTGGCCGTCCTCAACGACGGGCGCGACCTGCCCGAGAGCTACGTCGAGATGATGAAGAAGGCGTGGGGTCCCGTACGCGTCGTCGTCGCGGCGCTGGACCACACCGACGACCTGCTGCCGCTGTACACGGCGCTTGGCAACCGCATCCACAACGACAAGCGCGAGCTGGACGACCCGGCGCTGCTGACGGAGGCGCTCGAGGAGGCCGGTCTGCCGGTCTCGCTCGCCGACGCCGCCACCTCGACCGACTTCGACGACAAGCTGCGCGAGAGCCACCACCGTGGCATGGACCCGGTCGGCATGGACGTCGGAACGCCCGTCATCCACGTCGACGGCGTCGCCTTCTTCGGGCCTGTGCTGTCGCGGATTCCGCGCGGCGAGGACGCCGGCAAGGTCTGGGACGGCGCGCGGCTGCTCGCCGGCTTCCCGCACTTCTACGAGCTGAAGCGGACGCGTACCGAAGGCCCCCAGTTCGACTGACGACCAGGTCGAAGAACCTGCGTCCGGTTCTCCCGCGTGCAGCTTCTTCGACCTGATCGCCCGCGCCGGGCCCTGCCGCTGTGATCAGGCCTGGTTGTCTCGGGACGGATCCCCGCCCGCGTCGCAACCCGACCTGATCCACTGCGCGTCCCTACGATCAGGTCGGGTTGTCTGCGTACGGCTTCCTGCGTCGCCCGCAGCCCGACGCGGTCAGCGCCGGACAGCGCAGCACCGAAGGCCCTCAGTCACCTGAGGGCCCTCGGCGCGGTGGGGCCGCCTACCCGATGTGCGGGTTGTTGATGTCCGTGTACAGCGGGAAGCTGTCCGGCTGGTAGCAGCCGTCGCTCTTGCCGGAGACGCCCGAGTCCGGGCCGTGGTGCGCGGTCTCCAGGCCGTAGCTCGCGGGGTCGCCGCCGCAGAGCTGCCCGTTGACGGGCGCGTTGTGCAGCGCGCCGTTCGCGAGGACCTGCCCGGCCCCTTGGTGCGCGGCCAGCGCTTCGTGCGTGTGGGCTGACGCCGGGCCGGCCAGGCCGACGAGGATCAAGGCTCCGGTGGCGGCGGTGGTGAGTGTGCGACGTACGAGTGCGTGCATGACGGCCCCCTCGAGTGCGCGGACGCTTGTCGCCCGGCGCCGGCGACGCTAGGGAGCGATGCGCGACGGTTCATCGGGGAGATCCCCCATCTGCAAGCAGGGCGGCCACCTCCGTCCGATTGCGGGCAGACAGCTTCGCGAGCACCCGTGACACGTGGTGCTCGACCGTCTTGCGCGACAGGAACAGCCGTGCGGCGATCTCTGGGTTGGTGGCACCAACCGCCACCAGCTCTGCCACCTCGCGCTCGCGGTCGCTCAGGTCCTCGGACGCCGTCCGGCTGCGGCGCCACGGGCGGCCGCCGAGGTCGCGCAGCCGACGGCGCAGCGCGGCCGCGGCGTTGACCATGCCGCGCCCCTCGGCGTCGGCGAGCAGCTCCTGGAGCAGCGACGTCGCCGCGGCGTCGTCGAGCAGGGTCGCCAGGTCGCTGCCGACCCACAGGGCGGAGTCGTAGGCCCCGAGGCTCCGGTACTCCGCTCGCACCGCGTCCAGCTCGGCGGCGTCGCCATCGAGCAGGGCCTCCGTCCAGCGTGCGGAGCGGACGGCGCCGGCGCCGCGGCGACCGTCGGGCAGCGCCGCGACCACCTGACGCGCCTTGGCGGGTTCGCTCAGCAGGGCCAGCAGCCGGGCGATCTCGAGACCGGCCTCTACCCAGCACCGGGTGCAGCCGACGGCTGTCGCCACCTCGACCGCCTGCTCGCACCGGGCTACGGCGCGGTCATGCTCCGCCGGGCCGCCGAAGCGCGTCGAGATGACGGCGGCCAGGAGGAGTGAGCCGATGCTCATGTGCGCAGTCGTCGTCCGGCCCGCAAGCATCCGTTCGGTCGCTGCGGCCCAGTCGCCGGTCAGCGCGTGGAACCACTCCACCCTGCTGCTGAGCGTCGCGAGGTTCAGGCCGATGGGGAACCGCAGCGCCAGCCCGCGACTGCGCTCCAGCAGCGGCTCGACGTGTGCCACGACATCGCGCGCCTCGTGCAGCCGGCCCTGCTCGATCAGCGCGTCGAGCAGGATCTCCGACATCTCGAGCAGTCGGGTGGGATGCCCCTGGTCGAGCGCGGCCTCCCAGTGCCGGCGAGCCAGCTCGGTCGCCTGCTGGTACTGCGCCGTGTGGTTGAGCGCGACCAGCCGGTACGTCGTCGCGGTGTGCTCCAGGCTTTCGTCCCCGCGGGCAAGCGCGGCGATCTCGGCGGCGCCGGCGGTCACCGCGTCGATGTCGCCACGGCCCAGGGCGTCGTCCGCCACCGCCGTCAGCGCTTCGACCAGCGCCGAACGGCTGCCGATCCGTCGCGCCGTCGCCAGGGCCGCCGCGGCGACGACGGCAGCCTCCTCGAACCGCTGCTCGCCCCAGCGCAGCACCTTCGCGGTGAGCGCCTGCGCCGCGACCAGTACGGCCTCGTCCCGCTTCTGCTCGCACACCTGCTCCAGCAGTGCGCGGGCGGCGGGCGTGTCGCCGCCGAAGTAGGCCGCCCGCGCCGCCTCCACCAGCGCGAGTGCCGGCTCGCAGCCGTCCGGCGCCGTCTCCGCCACCCGCATCCACAGACGTCGTGCCAGGTCGTGCTCCCCGGCGGCGGCGGCCAGCTCTGCCAGGCCGCGGACGACGCCGGCGTTCTGTCGTACGTCAGGTGCGTCGGCCAGGGCCGCGAGCGACCGCACCGCCTCGCTGTCCAGCAGTCGCCGCTGCGGCGCCGAAACGAGCCGGGACAGGAGGTGGGTCACGGACTGCCCGGCGGCCACGCGATGCCGCACCGCTGCGACCAGGGAGCGCAGGTCGGTGTCCTGCTCGAGCCAGTCCGCCAGCTGATGATGCGCGCGCCGGACCACGTCCTCGGGCAGATCGCGCGCGATGGCCTGACGAACCAGGTCGTGTGCGAGCGCGAGCCTCCCGTACGCCTCCAGGGTGAGCCCGCGTGCGAGCAGGCCCGAAGCGGCCGCGGCAACCCGCTCCCGTGGCCACCCCGTCAGTTCGGCCACGTCGTCCACCGCGAGGGGTCGGGCAGCCACCGCGAGCAGTGCGGCCACCTCCGCAGCATCAGCGGCGCAGCCGTGCAGCCGCGCCCGCACCAGCGCTGCGCTCGCCGACCCTGTGCTGTCCTGGGTCAGCAGCCGCAGCCAGAAGGGTGATCCCTGAGCCTCGTGCCAGTACTCCTGCGCCGTCTGCACCGGCACCGTCGGGTCGAGCGCCCGCACCAGCGCGACGCCGGCGCCGACCTCCAGCGGCAGCAGCTCGATGGCGGAGACCTCAGCCGGGTCCAGCAACGCCGCCAGGGCCTCCCAGAGCCTGGCGGTCTCGGGGCCGGGGCGGCCGGCGGCGACCAGCAGCAGGTCACCGCTGCGGGCGCGGAGCAGGTAGTGGAGCAACGCAGTCGTCGTGCCGTCCAGCCACTGCACGTCGTCGACCAGCAGGTGAACCGGACCCCGGTGCGTCTCGAGCGCGCTGTGCACGAGCTCGAACAACCCGGCCACGTCGGTCGAGCCGCTGCTGGCGAGGCCGACGGCCAGCGGTGCGTGCTGCGCCGCGAGGTCGTGCAGCAGGTCTCGAGCGGCGGCGAGCGGCGCCACCACCTCCGGCTCATACCCGCGGACCGTCCACTGCCGGACCCCCGGCAGCAGCGTTCCCGCCGCTGCCAGCAGTCGCGACTTGCCCATGCCTGCCGGCCCGGTGATCACGACCGCGCGCCGGCCGGGCCGCTGCGCGGACGCGCGCAGCAGTCCCAGCTCGCGGTCGCGCCCCACCAGCGGGTCCACGCCGGCACCGTACGACCGAACTGCTGACAGAACACCCGCTTCGGGAGCATGCTCTGCGGCGAGCGCAGGGGGCCTCCATGGATGACAGCTTCAGCACACCGCCGCAGCACGACGGCGAGTACTGGTCGATCGAGGCGTGCGCCTGGGTGCGCACCCCGGTACCGCTGCCGCAGCAGCGGACCGAGGAACCCGCACCGGAGCGGGTCGACGCCTGAGCCGTACGCTCCGCCGCATGGCAGACGTTCAGGTTCAGTCCAGCTTCTACATCGGTGGCACGTGGGTGCCCGCGACCGGCCGCGCGCCGATCCCGGTCGTCGACCCCTCCACGGAGGAGCAGGTCGCCTCGGTGCCGGCCGGCCAGCCGGAGGACGTCGACGCGGCCGTCGAGGCGGCTCGCGCCGCCTTCGAGCCGTGGGCCGCGACGCCCGCGGCCGAGCGGGCCCGGCTGCTGGCCGCTGCCGCTGACGCGCTCGAGGCGCGTACGGACGAGGTCGCGACGCTGATCAGCACCGAGATGGGTACGCCGCTGTCGTTCAGCAAGGCGGTTCAGGTAGGTAACCCGGTACGGGTCCTCCGCTCGTACGCAGAGGCCCTCGCGACCTACTCGTTCGAGGAGCAGATCGCCAACTCCCTCGTCGTCAAGGAGCCGATCGGCGTCGTCGGCGCGATCACCCCGTGGAACTACCCGCTCCACCAGGTCGTCGCCAAGGTTGCCGCCGCGCTCGCGGCCGGCTGCACGGTCGTGCTCAAGCCGTCCGAGGTGGCACCGCTGTCGGCGTTCGCGCTGGCGGAGGTCTTCGAGCAGGTCGGGCTCCCGGGCGGCGTCTTCAACGTGGTCACCGGCCTCGGCCCCGTCGTGGGCGAGCGGATCGCTGAGCACCCGGACGTCGACATGGTCTCGTTCACCGGCTCGACCCAGGCCGGCAAGCGGGTCATGGCGGTCGGCGCGGGGACCGTGAAGAAGGTCGCGTTGGAGCTGGGCGGCAAGAGCGCCTTCGTCATCCTCGACGACGCCGACCTCGGCAAGGCCGTCAAGGTCGGGCTCGCCAACTGCTTCATCAACGGCGGCCAGACGTGCACCGCCTGGACCCGGATGCTGGTGCCTGCCGAGAAGTACGACGAGGTGCTCGAGCTGGTGAAGGACGCTGCGGGCAAGTACCCCGTCGGCGCGCCCATGGACGAGGGCACCCGGATCGGGCCGCTGGCCAACGCGAACCAGTACAAGAAGGTGCTCGGCTACATCGAGGAGGCCGTCGCCGCCGGCGCGACCGTCGTCGTCGGCGGGACCGAGCGGCCGGAGGGGCTCGAGAAGGGCTTCTACGTGAAGCCGACCGTGCTCGCCGGTGTGACACCCGGCTCCAAGGTCGAGCAGGAGGAGGTCTTCGGCCCGGTGCTCGCCGTGATCCCGTACGCGGACGAGGACGAGGCCGTCCAGATCGCGAACGGCACGCCGTACGGGCTGGCCGGTGGGGTGTTCTCCGTCGACCAGGAGCGCGCTGTGCGGGTGGCCCGCCGGATGCGGACGGGCATGGTGGACGTCAACGGCGGTCGGTTCAACCCGCTGGCGCCGTTCGGCGGCTACAAGCAGAGCGGCAACGGACGCGAGCTCGGGGAGTACGGCCTCGAGGAGTTCCTCGAGACCAAGTCGCTGCAGCTCTAGCCCGTGCCGGACGAGCTCGATCTGGCGCTGGCCGGGCTCACGGCCGTCTACCAGCCGGTCGTGCACCTCGAGACGCGCGACGTGCTCGGGTACGAGGCACTCGCGCGCGGGGCCGCCGGCAGCCCGCTGGAGCAGCCGCAGGCGCTGCTGGCGGCGGCTCGCGAGGCCGGCCGCACCGCGGAGGTCGACTGGCGCTGCCGGGACGCCGCCCTCGGTGGCGCGCTGGCCGCTGGGCTCGGCTCGACGCTGACCGTCTTCGTCAACATCGAGCCGGACACGGACGCGGCGGTGCCGGCGGCGTACCGGGACCGCATCGCGGCGGCCGAGGACGGCCTGCGCGTCGTCATCGAGGTGAC
>JBHENF010000214.1:0-13922 GCA_046262175.1 Mycobacteriales bacterium | reverse complement strand
ATCCGCAGTGCCTCGATGACGCGGTCCCCGACCGGGTCCGACAGCGAGGTCTTGAGCCGGTCGAGCGACTCGTTGAACCGGCCGCTGGCGCGGTAGTCCTCCCCGAAGCGGCGGAACGGCGATCGCAGCTGCTCCGGGCCGCGCACACCCAGCGCCGTCAGCGCTTCAGGCAGCGACAACCCGGCGCGTACGCCGCTGGCGAGATTGTCCACCGCTTCGGGCCACAGCTCGCGCAGCTCGATGGACCGCTGCGCGCGGCGCCGGCGTACAAGGGCGAACGGCACCAGCGACGCGAAGCCGCCGAAGGCCAGCGCGATGACCGGCACGTGCGACGTACCGAGCACAAGCACCGCGACCACGAGCCCAAGGCCGATGCTGACGCCGATCAGCTGGCCCGGGCTGACGCCCTCGATGCCGGCCTGGGCCAGCAGCTCGCGGGTCTTCTCCGACCAGCCGTCCTTCGACTCCGCCCGTGCGGGCGCCCGTGATCCGGAACGCCACACCAGCAGGCAGCCCAGGCCGAACAGCAGGCCGAGCAGGGCGCCCATCAGAGGTCCTGGGCCAGCAGCGCGGGCAGGTCCGCACCGACCCACTGGTACCGCTCGGCGTGCGGCGGGTACCCGTCGGCCCGCACGAGTCGGCCGTTGCGGCTGGTGAAGACGTCCGCAGTCTCGACCACGTCGCCCTCGATTCGGCCCGGGACGGCCACGATCTCGCGCACCCGGCGGTGGCCGTTGCCGTCCTTGCCCGTGTGGACGACGAGGTCGACGCAGCTGGCGACCGTCGGGACCACGAACGCGTGGCTGACGTTCTCGCCGGCGAGCAGCGGGAGCGTGCACATCTTGACGATCGCCTCGCGCGCGGAGTTGGCGTGGATCGAGCACATGCCCGGCAGGCCGGAGTTCAGCGCGATGAGCAGGTCGAGGCACTCCTCCTGCCGCACCTCGCCGACGATGATCCGGTCCGGGCGCATCCTCAGCGCCTCCTTCACCAGGCGGCGCAGCCGGATCTCGCCCGTGCCCTCGAGATTGGGCTGGCGGGTCTGCATCGGCACGACGTCGGGCAGCGGCAGGCGCAGCTCGAAGACCTCCTCGCAGGTGATGACCCGCTCCCGGCCGGGGATCGAGGCGGCCAGGCAGTTGAGCAAGGTGGTCTTCCCAGCCTGGGTTCCCCCGGCGACGATGACGTTGAGCCCGGCCGCGATGGACGCCTCGAGGAAGCGCGCGGCCTGCGGCGTGATCGTGCCGAGGCCGACGAGCTCGTCCATGCTGTTGGCGCTCAGCACGAACTTGCGGATGTTGACCGACCAGTGCCGCCGGGTGATGTCGGGGATCACGACGTGCAGGCGCGAGCCGTCCGGCAGCATCGCGTCGACGAAGGGCGTCGACAGGTCGACCCGGCGGCCGGTCGTCTTCAGCATCTTCTCGACGAGGTCGCGGACCTGGCCGTCGTTGAGGATGGTGGTCGTCAGCTCGGACCGGCCGCGCTTGGCCACGAACACCCGCCCGGGCTCGTTGATCCAGATCTCCTCGACGGTGGGGTCGTCGAGGTGCCGCTGCAGCGGACCGAACCCGGCGACGGCGTCGTAGACGGCGCGCGCTGCGGAATGCGGGTCGGGCAGCGGAGCGAGCGTCGAGGTGAGGGCGCGCTCGTCGTAGTCGGCGACCACCTCGTCGACCAGGCGGCGCACCGCGGCGCGGTCCTCGATCGGGTCGAGGCCGCGGCGACGGACGAGCTCACGCACCTCCGCCTCGACGGTGTCGACCGCGCTCACGCACCTCGCCCTTCGCTCCCGGACCTGTGCTGCAGAACCTAACGGCCATCGGCCGACGCGGCGGCGCCGCTGTGGACAACTCCGCCGCCGTCCACAGGTCTTGGTACAACGACCCGGACGCGCGAGGACGGGGGCACTGTGGAGCTGGGTCTCGGCCTCGCCGTGCCCGCCACCGGAGCCCGCGCCGACGTCGTCGTACGAGCCCCCGACGGCATCACCCTGGCGCAGGTCCGCGACCAGCTGCTCGCGGTCGTGATCGCGACCCCGTCCGAGCACCGGCTCTCCGTGCAGGGGGTCCCGCTGCCACCGGACGCGCTGCTCGGCCGGCCCCCGCTCGTCGAGGGCGCGCTGCTGGAGGTCGACGCGCCGGCGCCGCCACGCGCCGTCCCGGGCGCTCCCGAGCTGCACGTCGTCGGCGGCCCCTCCGCCGGCACCGTCCACCTGCTGACGAACGGACAGCTCGTCGTCGGCCGTACCGGGGCCGTCGCGCTCGACGACCGCGACGTCAGCCGCGAGCACTGCCGCCTGACGCTGGCGGCCGAGGGCGCGACCGTCGAGGACCTCGGCTCCACGAACGGCAGCTACATCGACGGCATGCCCGTCACGAGCCCGACGCCACTGCCGTACGACAGCCTGCTGCGCGTCGGGAGCTCCACCCTCGCCCTGCGCCGGCCGGCGGAGCCGGCGGTCCCCCTCACCGTCACCGGCGATGGCCTGCTCGCCTACAACCGGCCACCGCGGCTGCGGGCCCCGCACGACGTGGTGCAGGTCGTCGTACCCGCTCCGCCGGCGGAGCGCGAGCGCAGCCCGATCCCTGTGCTCGCCGTCCTCGCACCCCTTGTCCTCGGCGTCGTGATGTGGCGCGTGCTCGGCAACGCCAGCTTCCTGCTTTTCACCCTGCTGTCGCCGATCATGGTGATCGGCAACGTCGTCACCGAGCGCCGCGCGGGCAGCCGTCAGACCCGCCGGCAGCGGGCGCTCTGGCGGGCGCAGCGCGATGTCGCCGAGCGGACCCTTGCCGACGCCGTACGGGAAGACGAGCGACGCCGGCGGGACGCGTCCCCTGACCCCGGCGCGCTGCTGCTGACCGCGCTCGGGCCGCGCGCGCGGCTGTGGGAGCGCCGCCGGGACGACGCGGACGCGCTCGACCTGCGCGTCGGGCTCGCCGACCAGCTGGCCGCCGTCGAGGCCGAGGGCGACGTGCCCGACGGTGCGACCACGGCGCGGGCAGTGCCCGTGCTCGTGCCGCTGCGGGAGGCGGGCGTGCTGGGGCTCGCCGGTGAGCAGGCGCAGGCCCTGGCGCGGGCGGTCGTCGTTCAGGCCGCCGTCCTGCACAGCCCGCGCGACCTGCAGCTCGTCGTGGTCGCGGAGCCGGCCGCCGCGGCCGCGTGGGAGTGGACCCGCTGGCTGCCGCACACCGCGCCCGAGGGTCGGCAGGAGTGCCGCGCGACCCTCGGCCTCGGCACCGCGCAGGCAGCGGCGCGGGTCGCCGAGCTGTCGGCGCTGGTGGAGGCGCGGCGGAGCAGCCGCGAGCTCGGCCGACCGGTGCTTCTCGTCGTCGACGGCGCGCGGGCTCTGCGCCAGGTCCCCGGGCTCGCGACGCTGCTCGCCGAGGGCCCGGCTGTCGGCGTCTTCACGATCGCCGTCGAGCAGGACGCGCAGCTGCTGCCGGAGGAGTGCAGTGCCACCGCGGTGGCGACCGGGGCGACCCTGCAGGTCCGCGTCAGCGACCGCCCGGACCTGGCGGACGTCCCGGCCGACCTCGTCTCCGTCGCCTACACCGAGAGGGTCGCCCGCGCACTCGCACCCGTACGGGACAGCAGCCGCGACCGGACGTCAGGGCTGCCGGAGTCGGTGCGCTGGACGGAGGTCGCTGACCTGCCGCTGAGCGGCACGGACGCCGACGCCGCGCTGGTGCTGGAGCGGTGGGCCGCGCCCGGCCGTACGACGACGGCCGTCCTCGGTCGCGGGCCGGACGGCGTGTTCGCCGTCGACATCGCCCGGGACGGGCCGCACGCGCTGGTCGCCGGCACCACCGGCGCCGGCAAGAGCGAGCTGCTGCAGACCCTGGTCGCGTCGCTCGCCACGGGCAACCGCCCGGACGAGCTGCACCTGCTGTTCGTCGACTACAAGGGCGGCGCCGCGTTCGGTCCGTGCGTCCGGCTGCCGCACACCGTCGGGATGGTCACCGACCTCGACGGCGCGCTGGTCGAGCGGGCGCTCGCCAGCCTCACCGCGGAGCTGAAGCGGCGCGAGGGCCTGCTCGCGGCCGCCGGGGCGAAGGACATCGACGACCACCGGCGCGCCCGCGGGCAACTGGCCCGGCTGGTGATCGTCGTCGACGAGTTCGCGTCGCTGGCCGCCGAGCTGCCCGACTTCGTCGGCGGCCTCGTCGGCATCGCCCAGCGCGGTCGCTCGCTCGGTGTCCACCTCGTGCTGGCGACGCAGCGGCCGGAGGGCGTGGTGTCGGCTGACATCCGCGCGAACACCAACCTGCGGCTGTGCCTCGCGGTCACGCGGGAGACGGAGTCGCGCGACGTCATCGACGCGCCGGACGCCGCGACGATCAGCCGTACGACGCCCGGGCGTGCGTACGCGCGCACGGGGCACGCCGAGCTGACGCCCTTCCAGTCCGGCCGGGTCGGGGGCCGGCGGCCGGCGGTGGTCGCCCGGGACGAGGCGCCGGTCGTGACGCTCGTGCCCGCGGCCGACCTCGGCGACCCGCTGCCGCGGACGGTCGAGGGCGAGGAGGACGTGACCGACCTGTCGCTGCTCGTCGACGCCTGCCGCGCGGCGAACGCGCGACTGGGCCTGCCTGGGCAGCGCTCGCCGTGGCTGGCGCCGCTCCCTCCCCTCGTCACCGTCGACGGGATCGGCGACGGCCTGGTGCTGGGCCTGTGCGACGTGCCGGAGCAGCAGGCGCGGCGGCCGTTGGTGCTCGACCTCGAGCACGGCACGCACCTGCTGGTGGTCGGCTCGCCGCGCTCCGGCCGCACCACCGCGCTGCGGACCCTCGCCGGCGCGCTGGCCCGTTCGGCGTCGGCCGACGACGTGCACCTGTACGCGATCGACCCCGGCGGCAGCGGGCTCGCCGCGCTGGCTGCGCTGCCGCACGCGGGCGCGGTCGTGCCGCGCGATCAGCCGGAGCGGATCGACCGGGTCCTCAGCTACCTGGCCGGCGAGGTGGTTCGTCGACAGGCGCTGCTCGGGTCGCGGTCCCTGACCGAGCAGCGGGCGCAGGCCGCGCCTGCCGAGCGGTTGCCGCACCTGCTGCTGCTCGTCGACCGGTGGGAGGCGTTCCTGTCGGCGTTCCAAGACCTTGACGCCGGCCGGCTGGTCGACCTCTTCTACCGGCTGCTGCGCGAAGGCCCGGCGGCCGGGCTGCACGTCGTGCTGACGTCCGACCGCAGCGGGCTCGTCGGCCGGGTCAGCTCGATGATCGAGGACCGGGTCCTGCTCCGGCTCGCCGACAAGGGCGACTACGCGGCCGCCGGCCTGCCGACCCGGCTCGTCCCGGACGACCTGCCGGCCGGCCGCGGCTGGGCCATGGTGGGCGCACCGCTGGTCACGCAGCTGGCCCTGCTCGACGCGGACCCGTCAGGTCCCGCGCAGACAGCGGCGCTGCAGCGCCTCGCCGCCGCCGCCGCACCGCCGGTGCACTGCCGCCCCCGCCGGGTCGAGCAGCTGCCGGCGCAGGTCCCGTACAACGGTGCGCTGGGCGTTGCCGGCGACGAGCTCCTGCCGGTGCAGGCCGACCTGTCCGACGGCGGCTTCCTGGTCGCGGGACCGCCGCGGTCCGGGCGCAGCTCGACCCTGTTGACCATCGCGCGCGGTCTGACGCTGCCGGTCGTCGCGGTCGCGCCGCGCCCCTCGCCGCTGCGGCAGCTGCCCGGCTGCCACACCGAGCGCGAGGCGCCGGACGAGCTCGAAGCGCTGCTGGCCAACGGCCCGTACGCCCTGCTCGTCGACGACGCCGAGCTGCTGGTCGACTCGCTGCTCGCCCCAGTCCTGGAGCGGGCCGTCCGAGAGGCCCGCGACACCGGCTCGGTCGTGATCGCCGCCGGGACGACAGACGAGCTGGTGACCGGCTACCGAGGGTTCGTCGTCGACCTGCGGCGTACGAAGTCCGGGCTGCTGCTGTCCCCGCAGTCGCCGGGCGACGGCGACCTGCTCGGCGTACGGCTCAGCCGCTCCGTCGGCGGGCAGGTGCAGGCCGGCCGCTGCCTGCTCGTCCAGCGCGGACGGGTCGAGCCGGTGCAGGTTGCGCTGCCCGACTGACGGGTAGTTCCCTCGAACACCCGTTCGAGGAGGAACCATGACCGAGCGCAACCCCGAGAAGGACCCGGCCGACTGGGTCACCGGCGACCAGCCCGTCACCGGGCCGCAGGAGAGCTACCTGTCGACGCTCGCGCAGGAGGCCGGCGAGGAGCTCGACCCGTCCGAGCTCACCAAGGCCGAGGCGTCCATGAAGATCGACGAGCTGCAGGAGAAGACCGGCCGAAGCTAAGGGCTGATGTGGGCGAACACGAAGGCCACCAGCCCGAGGAACGCCGCGATCCCGAGCAGCCCGAGCAGGAACACGTACGGGCTCGGCTTGTCGTCGAACGAGCCCTCGCTGAGCAGGTCGGGCAGCGTCTGCCGCGTTCCGCCGGTCCGCCCGAGCACGAGCGGCTGGCGGGGCGGGGCGACGTCGTCCTCGGGTCGGTAGCGGTCGGGATCCATCGCCCAGTCCAGCGGCCCGTCCTGCACGACGGGGTCAGGCGGCAGGTCGGCCCGCTCCGGGTCGTACCGGTCCGGGTCGAACCGGGGGTCCAGGGGCTGCGTCATGGCGTCATGCCCTTCCCTCAACCCATGTGCGGGTAGCGGTGGTCGTGCGGCGGCGTGAAGGTCTCCTTGAGCGTCCGCGGCGAGGTCCAGCGCAGCAGGTTGAGGACCGACCCGGCCTTGTCGTTGGTCCCGCTCGCCCGCGCGCCGCCGAACGGCTGCTGCCCGACGACGGCGCCGGTCGGCTTGTCGTTGACGTAGAAGTTGCCGGCACTGAACCGGAGCCGCTCGGCCGCCTGCGCGACCGCGTACGCGTCCTGCGCGAACACCGCGCCGGTGAGCGCGTACGGAGCGGTCTCGTCCACCAGCGCGAAGACGTCGTCCCACGCGTTGTCCTCGTACACGAAGACGGTCAGCACCGGACCGAAGAACTCCTTCGACACGTACTCGTGCCGCGGGTTCGTCGTCACGACCACCGTGGGCTGGACGAAGAAGCCCTCGGAGTCGTCCGCCGTGCCGCCGACGAGCACCTCCAGCTCCGGGTCATCCGCGGCCGAGCGCACGACACGCGCGAGCCGGTCCCAGGCGCGCCGGTCGATGACGGCGCCGCCGAAGGTGGACAGGTCGGCGACGTCGCCGTAGACCAGCGACCGCGTACGGTCCGCCAGCCCGTCGCGCAGGCCTCCCTCCCACAGCGACCGCGGGACGTACGCGCGGGACGCGGCCGAGCACTTCTGACCCTGGTACTCGAAGGCGCCGCGGACCAGCGCCACCTCCAGCGCGGCCACGTCCGCCGACGGGTGCGCCAGTACGAAGTCCTTGCCGCCGGTCTCCCCGACCAGTCGCGGGTAGGTCCGGTAGCGGTCGATGTTGCTGCCGACCGACTTCCACAGGTGCTGGAAGGTCGCGGTCGAGCCGGTGAAGTGGATGCCGGCAAGGTGCTCGTTGGGCAGCGCGACGTCCGAGATCGCGCCGCCGTTGCCGGTCACCATGTTGATGACGCCCGGCGGCAGGCCGGCAGCCTCCAGCAGCCGCATCGTCAGGTGCGCCGACAGCTGCTGCGTCGGGCTCGGCTTCCAGACGACGGTGTTGCCCATGAGGGCCGGCGCGAGCGGCAGGTTGGCAGCGATCGCGGTGAAGTTGAAGGGCGTGATCGCGAGGACGAAGCCCTCGAGCGGCCGGTGGTCCATCCGGTTCCACACGCCGGGGCCGCTGATCGGCTGCTCGGCGAGGATGCGGTACCCGAACGCGACGTTGAAGCGCAGGAAGTCGATGAGCTCGCAGGCCGCGTCGATCTCGGCCTGCACGACCGTCTTGCTCTGCCCGAGCATCGTCGCGGCGTTGAGGGTGTCGCGCCACGAGCCGGCGAGCAGCTCGGCGGCCCGCAGCAGGACGCCGGCGCGGTCGTCGTACGAGGCGTTGCGCCACGCCGGTGCCGCCGCCAGCGCCGCGTCGACCGCCGCCTGCACGTCCTCGCGCCCCGCGTCGCGCATCGTGCCGAGAACAGCCGCGTGCCGGTGCGGCTGGACGACGTCGATCGGCTCGCCGCTGCCGAGGCGCTGCTCGCCGGCGATCGTCATCGTCAGCTCGACGGGGTCGGCGCTGCCGAGCTCCTTGAGCTTGGCCTCCAGCGAGCTGCGCTCAGTGCTGCCGGGGGCGTAGCTGCGGACGGGCTCGTTGACGGGCTCGGGCACCCGGGTGGCGGAGTCGGGCACGGCTGCTCCTCGCTGTCGGTGCGGCTTTCTGCCCCCTCATGCTGTCACGCAGGATGGACCTCGTGAGCCCTCGCCGTCGAGCCCTGCTGCTGGCGGTCTGTGCGCTCCTCGTCCTGGCCGCAGCCGGTGTCGGGATCACCTCCCTGCGCGGGAGCAGGCAGGTGCGGCCGGTCGCGCAGGACCGGCTGGGAACGGTGCTGCTGGTGCCGGGGTACGGAGGAGCCACGTCGCCGCTTGTGCTGCTGATGCACCGGCTGCAGCGCGACGGACGGCAGGTGCAGGTCGTCCGGCTGCCCGGCGACGGGACGGGCGACCTCCGCGACGCGGCGAAGGCGTTGGCGACGGCGGCCGACGCGGCGATCGAGGCCGGTGCGCCATCCGTCGACGTGGTCGGCTACAGCGCCGGCGGCGTCATCGCGCGCTACTGGGCGAAGGAGCTGGGCGGCGCGGAGCAGGCGCGCAGGATCGTGACCCTGGGCTCGCCGCACCACGGCACCCGCCTCGCCGCGACGGGCGCCACCCTCGGGTCGCTGTGCCCGACCATGTGCCAGCAGCTAACCCCCGACAGCGGAGTGCTCGCCGACCTGAACGACGGCGACCCGACGCCGGACGGCCCGCAGTGGCTGTCGCTGTGGACGTCGCAGGACCAGGTCGTGACGCCGCCGACGACAGCCCGGCTCGCCGGTGCGGTCGACGTGGTGCTGCAGGACGTCTGCCCCGGGATCGTGGTGGCGCACGGCCAGCTGCCGACGACCCCGCTGGTGGTGGGGATCGTGGTGGAGTCGCTGGGCACTGGACCGGTCAGGCGGCCGGGCGGCTGCCGCACGCTCTCTGCGCTCGGCCGCTAGCAGGGGTCACCCCGGCGGTCCGCCGGGTGGGTCACTGCCGGTGGGGGCGAGCCAGGGGATGTGCAGGTCGGCGAGGGTGATCTTGCCGAGGTGCCATAGGACGTGGTGCCGTCGGCACAGGAGAACGAGGTTGCCGAGGGCGGTCGCGCCGCCGTCGGCGCGGGCGGCGAGGTGGTGGGCGTCGCAGAAGGCCGGTGGTCGGGTGCAGCCGCGGGCGATGCAGCCCAGGTCCCGGGCAATCAGTGCCCTGCGCTGCGCCTGGGTGACGGTGTCGGTCAATGACTCAAGTCCGCGCACTTGGCCGAGGCTGGTGAGCAGGACCCGGCTGATCCGGGCGTCGCACAGCACGGTCTCGATCCGGGCGCGGGTCTGCGGGCCGGTCCAGGCGCCGGTGGCGCAGGCGTGCTCGGCCGGCACACCGGACTGCCCGGGTAGGGCGGCCGTGACGGTGTCGGCGAACGACGCCGGTCGGTGCTCGGGGCAGCGGGTGCAGGTCGGGCAGTCCGCTCGCTCTGCCTGGCGGGCGGCCCAGTCGGCCGGGAGCAGGTAGGTCAGCTGCGGGCGATGGCCGCCGGCGGCGGGCAGGTCGCCGAAGCGCAGCAACTGCTCGCTCATCTCGATCAGCGCGTCGACGCGGCGCTGCCCGGCGGAGCGGTCGTCGGCGGTGTCTTGGCGGCGGGCGAGTGGTTCGAGGACGGTCAGGAACGCCTCGCTGTCCTCGCCGGCGATCACGAAGCTGCCGCGTAGCGTCCCGTCCGGATCGCGCCGGGTCTGCAGGTAACGGGCGGCCCGGCCGTTCACGGCGTCGGCCTCCGCGGCGGGTTCGCAGTGGGTGGCGATCAGGTGCTGCACCCACGAGGCGAGCTGCGCCGGGTCCAGCCCGGCCGCGACGTGGATGAGCTCCGGCTGCGAGGCGAGCAGGTCCTGCTCGCCGATCCGGCCGACCAGCCGTGTCAGCGCCGCTGCCTGCGCCGGGGTGAGCTGGCCGTCCAGCACGGCCGCGGCCACGGCCGGCAGCGTCCGCAACGCCGCCGAGGTACTCAGCTCCCGACCGACTGCGGACGAAGTCGACCGGGACGCCTCAGCCAGCCACCCGGCGACCGACCTCGTGCCGCCGTCGTCGGTCGGCAGCTGCCCGCCGGTCGACACCGAAAGCTGCCCGGCGACCTCGGCCAGCCAGCCCTGCAGCCGCTGGACCTGCCCGACCGCAGCCGCATACCGCTCCTGCAGCTCATCCGGCCACAACCCGTCAAGCGGCTCCGCGACCAGGTCGTCGACCACCGACGCGAGAGTCGCCGTGCAGGTGTCATGACCAGAAACCTACGGCCGACCTCCGACAGAATCGGACCCGAACAAGCCTGTGCACAAAGGGATTTCGCAGTAGAACAATCGGGACGTGCAGCTGCCGGTGCCGGGCCGCCGCGCCGATAGGGGCGCTGCGGTTCGGCTCGAGCAGGAGATGTGGGTTGACGCAGGCCCTCACCTGCCGGTCGCTAGCCGCACAGCTGGGCCAGCGGCGCCTGCAGGTGAGAGCCAGCATTAACCTCGCATGCGTGCTGGTGTCAGCGGCCTGGTCGGTAGTCCTGGACAGCGCATGGACGGCGTTCTGCGCAGGCACGTTGCCCATCGGCGCAGCCGTGCTGGATGCTGAAGGCCGAGTCGTATCAATAGGCCGAAATCGACGGCGCGAGGCCAGGTCGTCTGTCGATGCGGTCGCAGAGACGCGCATCGCACATGCCGAACTCATGGCTCTGGCTCAACTTCCGGTCACTGGCAAGTACCAATCGTTCAGTCTGTTCAGCAACGTGGAGCCCTGCCTCATGTGCTTCGGCGCCGCTCTACAAACCGGCGTCGGAGACGTTCACTACGCCTGGCCAGATGCCTACGCAGGTGCGACGAGCGTGCACCTCCCGACCCCCCAGCAACTCCGCTGGCCAATCACCGTGCACGTCGGTCCAGGCGAGGTCGCGCTTGTGACGGCAGCACTCGTTGCCTGCCACTACGTCGTCGTGCGACGAGAGAAGCCGCGGCACACTCAGCACTGGGTTGAGGCCGACCCAGCCTTCTTCACGCGGGTTGACCAGGATGGCGTTAGCGACTTTGTCGCGTTGCGGTCGGCGGAGTCGGCCCCGTCAGCGGACGTCATGCCCGAACTCCTACGGAGACTCTCCGACGCCCACGTGGAGCGGGCGACCGAGCACCGCCGCGGCTAAGTGATGCTCCCTGAGGGGCAGCCGGCATTACCTGTATGGCAGCAGTCCGGCGTACACGGTGCTGGCTACGACAATGGAGGCCATTCGTAGGCGGGCCGCGTGCGCAGGTAGCGATACGGAGCCGCGCCCGGTGCATCGTCGAGATCGACATCGAGGGACGGCAGCCCGATCGCAAGCCGTCGCGAATCCACGACCTCGACGCTGCCCTGCGCTGGAGGATCGAACAGCACGTCACCGGTGGGACCGCGCTGCGCCCAGGTGCCGTACAACTGCGTGTTGCTGTCCACCAGGGCAACTCGGTCGGCCAGTCGGGCGAAGTGCCGCGGGTCGGCTTCGCCCTTCATGGCTGCCTCGCGCACCAGGGGCAGCCATTCCCGACGCCATTCGTGGTGCCGGTCGGCGTGCTGCGCGATGACCCAAGCCGCGTCGGCGCCGTCCTCGCCGACCAGGGACCGGCCCGGCCACCCGTGGCGGTCAATGATCTCCTGTAGCCGTGCGTCGTGCGCGTCTGCAAGTGTCCACGCTTCGACG
The DNA here is from genome assembly GCA_046262175.1 of Mycobacteriales bacterium. GTDB lineage: Bacteria > Actinomycetota > Actinomycetes > Mycobacteriales > SCTD01 > RYN-124. Next base: position 2,077 of record JBHENF010000214.1, on the reverse strand, counting down.
AGCGCAGCCGGAGGATCGCCCTCATCCCATGTGCCCCCCAGGGGCATCCCCATCCGTTGTATCCAAGCGGCGAAGGCGGGGTCGTGTTGCCGCAGTTCGACCAGTGGCACCTGCGCCGCAAACTGCGCCTCGGCGATCTCCACCAGTTCTGTTGCGAGCGCTCTGGGCACCAGGCCTCCGCGAACATTGCAAGGACGACCGCTTGTGCCGACAGTACGTCCGTGTTCCGCACAGCCGGACGGGGCCGCGGCAACAGCTCAGCTCTTGATGTCCTTCGTCGCGAAGTTCGCCCACGCCGCGGTCAGGAACGCGAGCACGTACACGCCTTGCAGCAGAGTCCCGCGTACGACGTCCCGCCACAGCACCGGCGTCCGGAACAGGTCGACGAAGGCCAGCCAGTAGCGGGTCGGCAGGTACGGCTGCACGGACGACGCGGCCTCCAGCTGCACCAGCACGCCGGACGTCACCAGCAGCGCGACCGCGCCGAGCGCCGCGGCCAGCGGCGAGTCCGTGACGGTCGACAGGAACAGCGCGACCGCGGCGACGCCCAGCATCGACCAGCCGACGTAGAGCACCGTCAGCACGGTCCGCAGCGCCGCGTCGCGGGTGGACAGGGTCGAGCCGGACACCGACGGCAGCGCCGAGCTGCCGAACAGGTGCGTCCCCACGAAGTACGCCACGCCGGCCACGACGACGACGGCGAGCATCGTGTAGGCGACCGTCGCCACCAGCTTGGCGACCAGCAGCTTCGTACGAGAGACCGGCCGCACCAGCAGGTAGCGCAGCGTTCCGGCCTGCGCCTCGCCGGCGATCGCGTCACCCGCGACCACGGCGACCGCGACCGGCAGGAACAGCGGCAGCACGATCGCGAGAGCGGCGGCCGGGAACAGCGCGCCGTTCTCGAGGATCGCCGACAGGAACGCCGGCCCCGTGCCCGGCCGGGGCGCGAGACCCTTGAGCGAGACGAACACCGCGACGATCGTCGGCAGTGCGGTCAGCAGGGCGATGCTCACCCAGGTGCGCGGTCGGCGCAGGAGCTTGCGCAGCTCGACCCCGATCACGACGCCACCCGGTCCGACCCCGCGGTGGTCACGGCCAGCACCGCGTCCTCCAGCGTCCGGCGCTCCGGCGCCAGCCCGTGCACCCGTACGCCGGCGGCCACCAGCTCAGCGTTCATCGCGGCCGGGTCGTCGGTGCGTACGAGCAGCCGGCCGGCATCGCCGTCCTCCACCCGGGCGCCGAGCAGCCGCGCGGCCAGCGGCGCGTCGGGGGTGCGCACCTCCACCCGCCCGGTCGCAGCGCGCACCACCGACAGCTCGTCCTGCAGCACCAGCCGTCCGCGGTCGACGACGCCGACGCGGGTGCACAGTGCCTCGATCTCGGCCAGCAGGTGGCTGGACAGGAACACGGTGGTGCCGGCCTCGTTCAGGCGCAGCAGCAGCTCGCGGACTTCCCGAATCCCTTGTGGGTCAAGGCCGTTCGTCGGCTCGTCGAGGACGAGCAGCCGGGGCGAGCGCAGCAGCGCGGCGGCGAGCCCGAGCCGCTGGCGCATGCCGAGGCTGTACGCCTTGACCGGTCGGCGCCCGACCGCCGCGAGGCCCACCTGCTCGAGCGCGTCGTCGATCCGGCCGCGCCGTGTCTTCCGGGAGCCTCCGCGCCCGGCGGCGTCCAGCAGCTGCAGGTTGACCCGGCCGGACAGGTGCCCGTACGCCGCCGGTCCCTCGACCAGCGCGCCCACCTCGGGCAGCACCCGGCCGGCCCGCTTCGGCACCGGCTGACCAAGCACCTCGATCGAGCCGGAGGTGGCCAGCACGAGGCCGAGCAGCATCCGCACGGTGGTCGTCTTGCCGGAGCCGTTCGGGCCGAGGAAGCCGTACCGGTCGCCCTCGCGCACGTCCAGGTCGATCCCGTCCACAGCGGTCACCCCGCCGAAGCGCTTCACCAGCGCCGTCGTGCGGATCACCGGTCGCCCAGCCGCGGCGGCGGCGACGCCACCAGCTGCGACAGCGCCGCGTCGAGGACGGGGGTCGGCACGGTCCCGGCCAGCAGGTACGCCCGGCGGCCGACCCGCGCGACC
>JBHENF010000213.1:0-10727 GCA_046262175.1 Mycobacteriales bacterium | reverse complement strand
GTTGAGGACCTCGTGCGGGATGCCGCGCTTGCGCAGCAGCTGCGAGAGGTACTCCGACTTCTCCACCGACACCGTGCCGACGAGGACCGGCTGGCCGTTCTCGTGCTTGTCGGCGATGTCCTCGACGACGGCGTCGTACTTCGCCTGCTCGGTCTTGTAGACGACGTCGGCCTCGTCGATCCGCTTCGGGTCCCGGTTGGTCGGGATCTCGACGACGCCCAGCTTGTACGTCTGGCTGAACTCGGCGGCCTCCGTCGCGGCCGTACCGGTCATCCCGGCGAGCTTGTCGTACAGGCGGAAGTAGTTCTGCAGCGTGATCGTCGCGAGGGTCTGGTTCTCGTCCTTGATCGCCACGCCTTCCTTGGCCTCGATGGCCTGGTGCATGCCCTCGTTGTAGCGGCGGCCGGCGAGGATGCGGCCGGTGAACTCGTCGACGATGAGCACCTCGCCGTCCTGGACGACGTACTCCTTGTCCTTCTTGTAGAGCTCCTTGGCCTTCAGCGCGTTGTTGAGGTAGCCCACCAGGGGCGTGTTGACGGCCTCGTAGAGGTTGTCGATGCCGAGCTGGTCCTCGACCTTCTCCACGCCGCTCTCGGTGATCCCGATCGTGCGCTTCTTCTCGTCCAGCTCGTAGTCCACGCCCTCGATCAGCTTCGGCGAGATCCGCGCGAACTCCTGGTACCACTTCGTCGCCTGGTCGGCCGGGCCGCTGATGATGAGCGGGGTGCGCGCCTCGTCGATGAGGATCGAGTCGACCTCGTCGACGATCGCGTAGTGATGGCCGCGCTGGACCAGCTCCTCGTTGGACCACGCCATGTTGTCGCGCAGGTAGTCGAAGCCGAACTCGTTGTTGGTTCCGTACGTGATGTCGCACGCGTACGACGGCCGGCGCTGACCCGGCTGCTCGTTGGCGAGGATCACGCCGACGGTGAGGCCGAGGAACCGGTGCACGCGGCCCATCCACTCGGCATCGCGGCGGGCCAGGTAGTCGTTGACGGTGACGACGTGGACGCCCTCACCGGACAGCGCGTTCAGGTAGGCCGGCAGGGTGCAGGTGAGGGTCTTGCCCTCGCCCGTGCGCATCTCGCTGATGTTGCCCATGTGCAGCGCCGCGCCGCCCATGACCTGGACGTCGAAGTGCCGCTGGCCGAGGGTGCGGCGCGCGGCCTCGCGGCCGACCGCGAACGCCTCGACCATCAGGTCGTCGACCGTCTCGCCGTCGGCCAGCCGGGCCCGGAAGTGATCGGTCTCCTCGCGCAGCTCGGCGTCGGTGAGCTTGCGGATGTCGTCCTCGAGGTTGTTGACCGCCTCGCTGATCGCCTTGAGGCGGCGGACGATCTTGCCCTCGCCTGCGCGGAGCAGCTTGTTCAGGACCACGCGGACTCCTGCTGAAGTTCGTAGGTACCGCCTCTGGGCGGACCGCTCGCCACTCTAGGCGGCACGCGCTGTCCAACGGGCTGCCCGCCGCCGAGGTGCCCGCGTGCGGGGGTCGGGGCGAAACGGGTTGGTCGCGGGGGGCCCGCGCGGCAGGATGGGCCGGCATGGAACCCGTGCAGATCAACGCCGGGCGGCTCCTGCTGCGCCCGTGGCAGGCGTCGGACGCCGACCCGCTGCAGCGCGTGCTCGACGACCCGGAGATCGCGCGCTGGACACCGCACCCGTACCCGACCCCGCCCGGGTACGCCGCGGCTCGGATCGCCGCTGATGCGGATCTGTGGGCCGAGGGCGTGCGGGCCGAGCTCGCGGTGCTCGACGCGACGACCGGTGCGCTGCTCGGCAGCGTCGGGCTCTACCGGTTTTCGCCCGGGCGCGCGGAGGTGGGGTGGCTGACCGCTGAGCAGGCGCGGCGCTCGGGCGTCGCCGGCGAGGCCGTGAGCGCTCTGTGCCGCTGGGCCTTCCAGGCCGGCGGGATGCAGCGCCTGGACGTCCAGGTGCTGGTCGGCAACTGGGGCTCGCGCCGCGTCGCGGAGAAGAGCGGCTTCACGATCGAGGGGGTGCAGCGGGGAGCCGTGCCCGGGCCGGGCGGGCTTCCCGCCGACAGCTGGACCGGCGGCCGGCTCGCCTCGGACCCGGAGCGGGACACCCGGCTGCTGCCGGCGTTCCCGGGGCTGACGGACGGCGTCGTCACGCTGCGGCCGTGGCGGGTCGCGGACGCGGAGGACGTGGCACGCGCGTGCAGCGACCCGCAGACCGTGCGCTTCCTGCCGGTGCCGGACCCGTACTCGGTCGACGACGGCCTGCTCTACGTGAGCACCGTCGTGCCGACAGGCTGGGCGGAAGGGACGGCGGCCAACGTCGCCGTCACCGATGCGGCGACCGGCGAGCTCCTCGGGGCGGTCGGGCTGAAGCTCGAGCTGCGCCAGCACCAGGTCGGTGAGGTCGGCTACTGGACCGCCCCCTGGGCCCGTGGGCGGGGCGTCGCCGGGCGCGCCGCGGCCCTGCACGGGCAGTGGGGGCAGGCGGCCCTCGGACTCAACCGCATCGAGCTGCTCGCCGACGTCGAGAACCTCGCGTCGCAGCGCGCGGCCGACAAGGCCGGCTACGTACGGGAGGGCGTGCTGCGCCGCTCCCGTCCGGACCGCACGGGCGAAGCGCGGGACATGGTGCTGTTCGCGCTGACCTGACCGGTCAGGTGATCTCGAGCAGCTTCTCGCGTACGGCGTAGACCACCGCTTCCATCCGCGAGTGCAGCTGCAGCTTCTCGAGGATGTTGCGGATGTGGTTCTTCACGGTGTTCTCGCTGATGAACAGCTGCTTGGCGATGTCGCGGTTGTTCAGGCCCTTGGCGACGAGCTTGAGGACCTCCATCTCGCGGTCGGTCAGCCGCGGGGTGGGGACCTGCTGCCGGTCGTCGGTCCGCTTGATCATCGACGCGAACTCGGTGAGCAGCTTGGACGCCATCGACGGGCTGATCAGCGACTGCCCACCGTGGACGGCGCGGATCGCGCTGGCGACCTCCTCGATGGAGATCTCCTTGAGCAGGTAGCCCATCGCGCCGGCCTTGATCGCGTCGTAGAGGTCGGCCTCCTCGTCGGAGATCGTCAGCATGATGATCTTCGTCGACGGAACGGTCTCGTGGATCATCGTGCAGGCGTCGATGCCGCCGCGCTTGGGCATCCGCACGTCCATCAGCACGATGTCGGGCAGCGTGTCGGCGGCCTTGGAGACGGCCTCGCTGCCGTCACTGGCCTCACCGACGACCTCGATGTCCGGCTCCTGCTCGAGCACCATCTGCAGGCCGCGCCGGAACAGCGCGTGGTCGTCGACGACCAGGACACGGATCGGCTCCACCGACAGGCTGCCCGGAACCGGCGCAGGCGCCGTCGAGGGCTGCTCGGTCAAAGGAGACCTCCTGGTCCGGCACGGAGCGGCCGGTTCGTGGGCTGAGCGGAATGGTCGGAGCGCGGTCGCCCGCATCCGCGGGAATGATGGCACGTCGCCCGACGCGTACGCGGGCAAACCCCCGGCGGCCCGGTCGCGCCTCCGCCCGAGCGGCCGCTGAGGGCGCCCGGGCGAAGGTGCGGCAGGTCAGCTGGTGGCGAGCCGGATCACCCCGTAGTCGTAGCCGTGCCGGCGGTAGACGACGCTGGGCAGGCCGGTCTCGCTGTCGGCGTACAGGTAGAAGTCGTGGCCGACGAGCTCCATCTCGTGCAGCGCCTGCGTCGCGGACATCGGCTCGGCCTCGTGGGTCTTGTCGCGCACGATCAGCTCGCGCGTGTCGTCCTGCTCGAGCGGTCGCTCCAGCAGGGCGACGCTCTCGTACGCGGTGTCGGCGCTGTGCCCGTTGGTCGGCACGTCCAGGTCGGCCGGCAGGCCCGCGGTCGCCTCGGCCACCGACGGCGGGTTCTTGGTCCCGTGGTGCACCCGGCGGCGGTCGTGCGCCTTGCGCAGCCGGGCCTCGAGCTTGAGGACGGCGGCGTCGAGGGCGGCGTAGAAGTCGGCGGCGCAGGCCTCGGCGCGGATGATCGGTCCCTTGCTCAGGCAGGTGATCTCGACCCGCTGGCACTGCGCGGACTGCCGTGGGTTGCGCTCGTGCGCGAGCTCCACGTCGAGTCGGAAGACCCTGGCGTCAAGGCGTTCGGAGGGGGCGAGCTTCTCCGCCACGTGCTCCCGGAAGTGCTCCGGTACTTCCACGTTCCGGCCCTTGACGACGACGTCCACGCAGCTCTCCTCGCTCGGCGATCGGGTCCGGCGCTCTGCCGCTCTCGCGGCTGCCGTGCTCTCCTCTCGCCGGCCCCGGAGCGCCGTGCGGCACCGTTGCCGGTGCCCGCCTCGACGGTAGACCTCCCTCGGGCCGGTGGACAGAGCACCCACCCGTTCAGGTGGCCCGGCGGGCCGTCGCGGCGACGGTTGCGGCACCGAGCACGCGGGCGCCGGCCGCGGTGAGGGCGCGCGCGGCCTCGGTCAGCGAGGCGCCGGTGGTGACGACGTCGTCGACCACGACGACCTGCAGGCCGGCGACCGGCCGCCGCACGCGGACGGCTCCGGACAGGTTCGCGCGCCGACCGTTGCTGTCCAGCCCCGCCTGGTCCGCGACCCGGCGTCGGTGCGCGAGCAGCGGGGCCGCCCGCGCCGGGACGCCCGCCCGCCGGAGCTCCCGGGCAGCGACCCCGGCGAGCCTGCGGGTCGCGTCGTGGCCGCGGGCGCGGACCGTGCGGGGGTCGGACGGGACCGGCGCGAGGACCACCGGCCCGGCCGGCTCGAGCAGCAGGATCGCGGCGGCCAGCGCGCGGCCGAGCGGCCGAACCAGCGCGAGCCTGCCCCGCTCCTTGTGGGCGAGCAGCGCGCCGCGCAGCGGTCCGGCGTAGCGGCCGGCCGCGGTGGCGGGCGGGAAGCCGGCCGGCGCCGGGACGGGCGCGGTCGCGCCGAGTGGGCGGGCCGCGACGGCGGCCAGGACGTCCGCGCAGCCGTGGCACCAGCGCGAGCCGGCGAGGCCGCAGCCGGGGCACGCCTGCGGAAGGACCAGGTCCAGCAGCGCGTCGAGCATGCGGCGATGCTGCGCCGCTCGCGAGCCGCGCGGGGGGCTCGCGAGCGGATCTGTGGATCAGCCCGGGTAGAAGGGCTCGACGCCCGGCTTCGACGGCACGTACAGGCCGCCGTTGTCGCGGAACAGCACGCTGGTGTCGTCCGCGCCCTCTGCCGCGAGGACGAGCGGCCGGCCGGGCGCGGCGGCCAACCGCGTCGGCTTGCTGCCCTCGAGCCCCACCCGGACGATCGGCGCGGACATCGATCCGTCGACCCGCACCCGTACCGGCAGCAGGGATCTGCGCCGGCTGAGCCGGCCGAGGACGACGACGGTGGTCGAGCTGTCCCAGCCGACGTCGCCCACGTCCTGCACCCCCGGCGCGACAGCGCGGAGCGCGACCACCCGCACCTGGCCGCCGACGAGCTGCACGCGCCCCATCACCAGCTGCCGTGCCGCGCCGCGGCCGGCCACGAGCGCGATCCGGACCCCGTCTCGGGACACCCGCAGCGCCGAGACCGCTCCGTACCTCGCGATGCCGTCCACGGGCACCGGGTGCGGCATCGCCCGCGGGCCGGTCGTCGTGGCACCGGCCGCCGGGTCGAGGAAGACCCGGCTCCCGTCGACGAACCACAGGCCCTGCTCGCCGCTCCCCCACGACGGAGATGCCAGGCCGGGGCTCGCCCACCGGCGGACGAACGGGCCGGCCGCCTGCCCCGTCCGCAGAACCGTCGTCCGCGCCTCGCGGGTGAGCACCGCGTACGTCCGGCCGCGCACGCCGACGGCGGCGACGTCCACGGGCTGCGGGCCGCGGTCGTCGCCCAGCGGCCCGGCCGGCTGGTCGCCCTCGAGGCTGCGCAGCCGGCGGCCCTGCACGTACAGCGCGGGAACGCGGGGCGCCAGGCCGTCCGGGTCGTACGAGGCCCAGTCGTCGCGGTCCTGCAGCGGACCGTTCACCCCCGACGTCGGGATGAGCACCGGCCGGCCGTTGCTGCGCAGCCGGAGCTCGGAGAAGCCCGCGTCGACACCGCGCAGCGTCCAGATCAGCTGCGCCGACAGCTGCTCCTTCTGCTGGTCGGGCAGCCGCGCGACCTCGCCGGACAGGTCGACGGTGATGACGCCGGCCGCATCGGTGCTGACCGGGCTGCGCAAGCGGACGCCCTTGGGGACGGCCGTACGCACCGCCGCGCCCAACGGCTGCGACGGGCCGGCCAGCAGCCGGTCGACCAGCGCCCTGGCGGGGTCTGCGTCCACCGGGATGAACACGGGGTCGGGGACGACGTGCGCGCGGGAGGCCGCGGCGGCAGCCGTGTCGACCGGCGGTGGCGCGAGGAAGTAGACGCTTCGCCAGAGGAAGGAGCGATCGCGGTCGGCGGTCGACAGCAGCAGCCCGTCGGGGACGTCGGCGATCTCCCAGCGCCGGCTGTTGCGTACGAGTTCGACGTCAAGGGTGATCGGGGTGTCGTCGCGGCTGTACGAGCCGTCCGCCTCGATGCGTCCCACCCGCTCGACCGTCACGGAGAACGCATCCGGCCGGTCCGGCACCTGCGTGATGCGCAGGCCCTGCTCGAACACGTTGACCGGGCCGCTGTCCTTCCAGGTGGCCCGTCGACTCGGGGCGAGGAAGGCGCGGGCGCTCGCGTGCCCGTCGTCGGGGTTGCTCTGCGCGCCGAAGAAGCCGCGGACCACCTCGAGCGGGGTGTTCTCGTCACGCGGGCCGGGCGGCAGGACCTGGATGTCGCTGCGCTGCTGCTGCTCCGCCCGAACCCGCTCCGGGTCCTGGACGTCGTCGACCAGCGGCAGGCCGCAGCCGGTCAGGAGCAGCAGGCCCGCGGCAGCCGCGACGGCCCGCCTCACGCCGGCCCCAGCGGCAGCGGGCTGACGTCGAAGGCGCCGCCGACCGTGCGGGGCAGGGTCATCCGGAAGGCCGCGCCCACCCCCGGCTCACCCCACGCCTGCAGCCAGCCGCCGTGCAGCCGGACGTCCTCCAGCGCGATCGCGAGCCCGAGGCCGGTGCCGCCCGTGGTGCGCGCCCGGGACGGGTCGCCGCGCCAGAAACGGGTGAAGACCAGCCCGGCCTCGCCCGGCCGCAGCCCGATGCCGCGGTCGCGGACAACCAGCGCCACCGCCGCCGCGTCACCGGCGACCGCGACCTGGACGGGCCGGCCCTCGCCGTGCTCGATGGCGTTGACCAGCAGGTTGCGCAGGACGCGCTCGATCCGTACGTGGTCGAGCTCGGCGACCACGGGCGAGGTGGGCACGCCGGTGAGGTCGAGCTCGGTCTGCTTCGCGTCGGCCAGCGAGCGGGTCTGGTCGACGACGCGGCGCACCAGCGGGACGAGGTCGAGCGGCTCGGCCTCGATCGACGCGGCGCCCGCGTCGTACCGGCTGATCTCCAGCAGGTCGACCAGGAGCTCCTCGAACCGGTCCAGCTCGGCCTGCAGCAGCTCGGCCGAGCGGGCGGCAGCCGGCGCGTACCCGGCCCGGCCCTCGTGCAGGACATCGGCGGCCATGCGAACGGTCGTCAGTGGCGTCCGCAGCTCGTGCGAGACGTCCGACACGAACCGCCGCTGCACCCGGGACAGGTCCTCGAGCTGGCGGATCTGCCGCTGCAGGGCCTCGGCCATCGTGTTGAACGTCGTGGCCAGACGGGCGATCTCGTCCTCGCCGCGCACCTTCATCCGCTCCTCGAGCCGGCCGTTGGCCAGCCGCTCGGCGGTGTGCGCTGCCAACCGCACGGGCGACACGACCTGCCGCGTCACGAGCAGCGCGATGAGGGCGAGCAGCAGCACGAGCAGCAGCCCGGCGCCGGCGGCGGTCCGGCGTACGAGCCCGAGCGTGCGCTCCTCCGCCGTGAGCGGGAAGACGTGGAAGAGCCGGTACTGGCCCAGGATCGGGGCGGTCACCAGCGACCCGATGACCAGCTCGTCCGGGAGGTTGTCGGGCTGGGAGAAGACGTACGCGGAGGTGTCGCCCGCCTTCAGGCGCTCGTCCAGCGCCGGCGGCACCACATCCGGCCGGATGCCGGGGGACGCGAACGCCTTGGCCTGGTCGGAGCCGCGCAGCAGCACGGAGTAGAGGCCGCCGGTGGCACCCCGGTCCGACAGCGCCTGCATCAGCCCCTGCAGCCGGTCCTGGACGCAGTCGGGGTCCGTGCAGTCGCTGATCGGCGGCGTCTCGAACTGTGACTGCAGCTGGCCCGCCCCGAGCTGCGCCTCCGACAGGGCCGACGACGTCTTGCCTTGTACGAGGCCGCGCCCCACCTGGTCGAGCAGGAGGGTGGCGAGCAGCAGCACGACGATCCCGGAGACGACCAGCGTGGTGACGACGACGCGGGTCTGCAGCGACCGGCGCCACCGGGAGCGGGCTGCCGCCCAGGTCGCGGCGAGCAGGTCTGTCGTACGTGCAGGCAGGGACCCGAGCGCCAGACCCGGTGCGGCCTGCGCTGTCAGGGCGGCCCCGCCTTGTAGCCCACGCCGCGGACGGTCACGACCACCTTCGGCGACTCGGGGTCTCGCTCCACCTTGGCCCGGAGCCGCTGCACGTGGACGTTGACGAGCCGGGTGTCGGCTGCGTGCCGGTAGTGCCACACCTGCTCGAGCAGCACCTCGCGGGTGAACACCGTCCGCGGCTTGCGCGCGAGCGCGACGAGCAGGTCGAACTCGAGCGGCGTCAGCTGCAGCTGCTCGCCGGCGCGGACCACCTGGTGCCCCGGCACGTCGATCGTCACGAGGTCCTCGGGCGGCCCGATCGTCAGCGTCTCGGGCGGCGCGTCCTCGCGCTGCCGCAGCCGGGCCCGCACCCGGGCGACCAGCTCCTTCGGCTTGAACGGCTTCACGACGTAGTCGTCCGCGCCGCTCTCCAGGCCGCGCACGATGTCGACCGTGTCGCTCTTCGCGGTGAGCATCACGATCGGCACGCCGCTCTCGGCGCGTATCTGCCGGCACACCTCGATGCCGTCGGTGCCCGGCAGCATCAGGTCGAGCAGGACGACGTCCGGCTTCTCTCGCCGGAAGGCGCCCAGGGCGGCGTCCCCGTCAGCGACGAAGGACGGCTCCAGGCCCTCGCCGCGCAGCACGATGCCGAGCATCTCGGCGAGCGCCGGGTCGTCGTCGACGACCAGGACGCGAGGCTTCGTGGACATCGCCCCATCGTCGCACCCGAAGGGCTCCTGAGGCGGCGTCGTGACACGATCGGCACCATGAGCGAGTCGCCCGGCTGGGCCTCCCCGGGCGGCTGGACGCCACCTCCGGCAGCCCCCGCTCCGGACTTCTCCGCCCCGCCCGGCTGGGGTGGCCCCCAGCAGGCTCCGGGCGGCTGGGGGGCGCCGCGACCGCCGGAGCTGCGGCCCGGCGTGGTCCCGCTGCGACCGCTCGGCCTCGGCGAGCTGCTCGACGGCGCCGTCGGAGTCATCCGCCGGTACCCGCGCCCGTGCCTCGGGCTGTCTGCCGGCATCGCCGTCGTCAGCACCGCCATCAACGTCGTGCTCGCGCTGACGGCGTTCAAGCCGCTGCTCGACCTCGACTCGACGAGCATCGCCAACGGCAATACCGACCAGCTCGACGGGGTCATCGGCGGCGCGGCTCTGGGCGGCGGAGGCGGCGCGATCATCAGCGCGCTCGCGACCCTGCTGCTGACCGGCGTCATGACGGCCGTCGTCGGGAAGGCGGTTCTCGGCGAGCCGATGACCACCGGTCAGGCGTGGGCACAGGTCCGGCCCGCGCTGCTGCGGCTGCTGGGGATCGCGCTGCTGACCGCGCTGATCGTGTACGGCGCGATCGGCGTCGGCATCGGCGTCGTGGCAGCGGGGGCCGCGCTCGCCGGCGCGCGGTCGCTGCTGGTCGCCGTGCCGCTGGCCGTTGCCGTCGTCGCCCTCAGCGTGCACCTCTACGTCCGGCTGTCCCTGGCGCCGGCCGCGGCCGTGCTGGAGGGCAGCGGCATCCGGGAGAGCCTTCGTCGCTCCGGCGTCCTGGTGCGTCGTTCCTGGTGGCGGGTCTGCGGGATCCTCCTGCTGACACTGGTGATCGCGTCGTTCGTGTCCCAGGTGCTGCAGATCCCGTTCGTGCTGTTCGGCGCCGGCCCGACCGGCCTCGGCCGGCTGACGAGCCCCGACGGGACCACGACCCGGGTCGTGATCCTCAGCTACATCGGCGCCGGCATCGCGCAGACACTGGTGGCACCGTTCACCGCCGGCGTGCGGGCCCTGCTGTACGTCGACCGCCGGATGCGCGCCGAGGGGCTCGACGTCGCGCTGACGGCCGCGGTGGCCCCGCCGGCTGCATGATCGGTCTCCTCGCCGGCATCGGCCCGGTCGGCCGCGAGGCGGCCCGGCGGGCGGCGCGCGACGAGCTGCGGGACCGGCGCTACGACGACGCGAAGCCGCCCCTGCTCGCCCGGATCGTCGGCCGGGCGATCCGCGAGATCCTGGAGCTGATCAGCCGCGCTGCCGGTGGCGTCCCTGGCGGGCGACTCGGGCTGCTGCTGCTGCTCGCCCTGCTGGCCCTGCTGGTCGGCGTCGTGTTCGCCAAGCTCGGACGACCCGGGCGCGGCACCGGTGGTCCCGCGCTGTTCCCGGTCGGGCGAACGCTGACCGCCGCCGAGCACCGGGAGCGGGCCGAGCAGGCGGCCGCTCAGGGGGAGTGGGCGGAGGCGGTACGGGAGCGGCTGCGGGCGGTCGTCCGGGAGCTGGAGGCGCGTGGCGTCCTCGAACCGCGGCCCGGCCGCACCGCCGGTGAGGTCGCCCGTGACGGCGGGGCGGCTGTTC
>JBHENF010000212.1:0-4272 GCA_046262175.1 Mycobacteriales bacterium | reverse complement strand
GGTGGCTCGTTCATCTTCGCCGGCCCGTCCGGCGTCGGGAAGACGGAGCTGTCCAAGACCCTCGCCGAGTTCCTGTTCGGCGACGAGGACTCGCTGATCCTGCTCGACATGAGCGAGTTCATGGAGAAGCACACGGTCAGCCGGCTGGTCGGCTCCCCGCCCGGCTACGTCGGCTACGAGGAGGGCGGCCAGCTCACCGAGAAGGTGCGGCGCAAGCCGTTCTCCGTGGTCCTGTTCGACGAGGTCGAGAAGGCGCACCCGGACGTGTTCAACACGCTCCTGCAGATCCTCGAGGACGGTCGCCTGACCGACTCCCAGGGCCGCGTCGTCGACTTCAAGAACACCGTCATCATCATGACGTCGAACCTCGGCACGCGGGACATCGGGAAGGGCTTCAACCTCGGGTTCCAGAAGGACAACGACAAGGTCGGCGCGTACGAGCGCATGAAGACGAAGGTGCAGGACGAGCTCAAGCAGCACTTCCGGCCCGAGTTCCTCAACCGCATCGACGACATCGTCGTCTTCCACCAGCTGACCGAGGAGGAGATCGTCGTCATCGTCGACCTCATGCTCAAGCGGGTCGACGGCGCGCTCAAGAACAAGGACATGGGCCTCGAGGTCACCACCGCGGCGAAGGCGCTGCTGGCCAAGAAGGGCTACGACCCGGTCCTCGGCGCCCGGCCGCTGCGCCGCACGATCCAGCGCGAGATCGAGGACAACCTGTCCGAGCAGATCCTGTTCGGCAGCCTCAAGGCCGGCGAGATCGTCGTGGTGGACGTCGAAGGGGAGGGCGAGGAGCAGAAGTTCACCTTCCGCGGTGAGCTCAAGCCGATCGCCGTCCCGGACGTCCCGCCGGTCGACCTGGCCGGCAGCGGTGGCGGTCCGGCCGACCCGGCCGACGCGGCCGAGTAGGACACGGCACGTCCGTCACGGGCGGTCACCTCTGCGAGGGTGACCGCCCGTCGGCGTCTCAGGCGTTAGCGTCCCCGCCGTGAGCTCCCCCGCAGGCGCCGTCGGTGAAGCGCTCGAGGCCACTGGTGACGCCGTCGTCATCGTCGACGGCCAGCAGGTCATCGCCTGGAGCCCCGGCGCCGCGGACCTGTTCGGCGTCAGCCGCGAGCAGGCGATCGCGCCCGGAGCGGAACCGCTCGGCGACAGCCTGGCGACGCTGCTCGCGCTGCCGGCCAACGGCGTCGCGGTCCGGCTGCCCCTGCCCCCGCACGGCGTCCTCGAGGTCCGCCATCGCGAGGTGGGCGGTCACCAGATGCTGATGATCCGCGACGTCAGCGTCGAGGTCCGGCGCAGCGAGGGGCTGCGCCGGCTGTCCCGGCTCTCCCGCGGGCTGCTCGTGAGCGAGGAGCCCTCCGTCTCCGCGGTCCTCGCGACGGTGGCGCACGCCGCGCGCGAGATGACCGGTGCGACGCGTGGCATCGTGCTGCTGCTCGGGGAACCCGCCCAGGTCGTGCACGACGGGCCGGCCGGGCCGCCGCTGGAGGAGCACGTCCACCTGTTCGACACGCCCGCGCGCACCCGTCGGCCGGTGCTGCTGCCGGACCTGCCGAGGGACGGCAGCGCCGCCGGGATCGAGGGGCCGTACCCGGGCGAAGGCCCGCTGCTGGTCGTCCCGCTGGTCGCCGGGATCGACGTCCTCGGGACGCTTGCCGTCAGCAGCCCCGCCGGCGGCCGGGTCTTCGACTCCGTCGACCAGGAGCTGCTCATCGACCTCGCCGCGCACGCGTCCGTCGCGATCCGGTGGGCGCAGGGGATCGAGAAGGAGCAGGCCCGGCAGGCGTTCCGCTCCGAGGTCGTACGTACGGCGCGACACGACATCCGGACTCCGCTGGGCGCCGGCAAGGGCTACGCGACGCTGCTGCTCACCAGGCAGGACCGCATGACCCCGGACCAGGTGACGCTCGCGCTGGAGGGGCTGAAGCAGGCGCTCGAGCGGATCCAGACGATGACCGACCGCCTGCTCGTCGACGAGCAGCTCGAGCTCGGCGAGAGCGCGCCCACGTGGGCGCAGGTGCCGATCGCGCCCCTGCTCGAGGAGGTACGACCGGACGCTGCTGTCGTGACCGGTCGGCCGGACGCCGTGCGGGTCGAGATCGCCGCGGACGTGGACGTGGCCACCGGCGACCGCGGGATGATCCGGGAGATCGTCGACAACCTCGTCGGCAACGCGCTCAAGCACGCGCCGTCCGACCAGCCGGTGGTGCTGGGGGCGCGCCGCGAGGGCGAAACCATCCGGCTCGAGGTGCGCGACGCAGGGCCGGGGATCGCGCCGGCCGACCAGGCGCGGCTGTTCGAGCGCTGGACGCAGCTGGACAAGACCGGCCGCACCGCGACGTCCGGCTTCGGGCTGGGCCTGTCCATCGTGAAGCGGTTGGCCGACGCGCACGGTGGCCACGTCGGGATCGACTCCGACCTGGGCAAGGGCGCGACGTTCTGGGTGACGCTGCCTATCCGACCGCCCGGGTAGGCAGCCCGTACCGGCCGTCCGGCAGCGGGTCCACCAGCCCGTCGGCCACCAGCCCGTCCAGTGCCCGCCGCCGCTGCACCGGCTCGTCCCAGACCTGCGCGAGCAGGTCGGCCTGCACCGGCTCGTCGGCGTCGCGGAGCACGGCGAGCAGCCGGCCGCGCACCTGCCGGTCGGTGCCGGCGTAGCCCTGCGGCCGCTTCACCGCCACCGCCAGCGCGGGACGCCCCGCGGCGAGCCACCTGCACTCGCTGGACAGGGGACACACCTCGCAGCGCGGGGCGCGGGCGGTGCACACCAGCGCCCCCAGCTCCATGAAGGCGATGCTCGCGGTGGCCGCCGCGTCGTTGTCGGCCGGGAGCAGCTCCCGTACCAGGTCCAGGTCCTTCTTGGTCACGGCCGCGTCGGCCTTGCCCTCGACCGCGCGGGCGACGACCCGGCGCACGTTCGTGTCCACGACCGGCTGGCGCTGGCGGTACGCGAACGCTGCCACCGCCCGCGCCGTGTAGTCGCCGACCCCGGGCAGTGTCAGCAGCTCCTCGACGGTCCGGGGCAGCTCGCCGCCGAACCGCTGCACCACCGCGGTGCAGGCCGCGTGCAGCCGCAGCGCCCGGCGCGGGTAGCCGAGCCGACCCCACATGCGCACCGCCTCGCCCGGCTCGTCCGCCGCCAGCGCGGCTGCCGTCGGCCAGCGCTCCAGCCACGCGTCGTACGCCGGCAGCACCCGGCTCACCGGCGTCTGCTGGAGCATGACCTCGCTGACGAGGACGGCGTACGGGCTGGTGCCGCGCCGGCGCCAAGGCAGGTCTCGGGCGGCGGCCGCGTACCAGGCCGTGAGAGTGTCCGCGAGCATCCCCGACATCGTCGCACCTGCGTCCTACGCTGGCCGGAAGATGGCACTGCAGCCGGTGGGCCCGCTGCCCGCGTCGACCTACTGGCGACGCCGGGTGCTGATCGGGCTCGTTGTGCTGGTCCTGCTGCTGGTCGGCCTCAAGGCCTGCGGCGGGAGCGACGCGCAGCCACGTGCCCTGGCGACCAGCGCCAAGGCGAGCGCCAGCACCCGGCCCAGCCCGGCCGCCTCGACCGCAGCCAGCCCGTCACCGGCCGGTTCGCCGTCACCGGTGCAGGTCGCTGCCTGCGGCGACGCCGCGCTCCAGGTGACGGTCGAGGCGGACGCCACGTCGTACAAGCCGGGCGCTGCGCCGCGGTTCGCCCTGTCGGTCGTCAACACGGGGGCCGTCCCGTGCCGACGTGCGCTCGGTCCGGACGCCGTCGAGATCCGGGTCTTCTCCGGCGAGGACCGGATCTGGTCGAGCGACGACTGCAGCAAGGGCACCGGCCAGGGAGTCCTGGAGCTCGCGCCGAAGGACCCGCGCCAGATGGTCGTGCAGTGGCCGGGCAAGCGGACCAAGCCCGGTTGCGACACGGGCGAGACGGCGAAGCCGGGCACGTACCGCGTCTCGGCGCGGGTCGGGGACATCGTCCGGCAGGGCAGCGTCTTCTACGTCGTCGACTGACCTCAAGCACCTCACGGGAGCGGTCGACACAGTGCCGACGGGGGACGAGCGGCAGGGGCCACGGGTGTCGGGCGAAGAGAGTGCAGTACGGGCGGCGGTGTCCCGGCTGCCCGAGGCGGCACTCGCAAGCCTGCGAGAGGCGTTCGCCGACGAGGTCACGGAGCGGCTGCCGCGGCTGCGGGAGGCCGCGCGCACGCTCGACCCCGCCCTGCTCCCGGCGGCGCTGCGCGACGTGCACACGCTCGGCAGCAGTGCGTACGTCGTCGGCGAGAACGACGC
>JBHENF010000211.1:0-6095 GCA_046262175.1 Mycobacteriales bacterium | reverse complement strand
GAGACCAGCGGCCTGATCAGCTCCCAGCCGGCGGGGGGGCGGCGGGTCGGCTCGGTCGGCAAGCCCGTGACGGGTGTCGACGTGCGGATCGAGGCGCCCGACGGCACGGTGCTGCCGGCCGGCGAGGACGGCGAGATCTGCGTACGGGGACCGGTGCTCATGACCGGCTACTGGCAGAGCCCGGAGGCGACCGAGCACGCGGTGAAGGACGGCTGGCTGCGCACCGGCGACATCGGGCACTACGACGAGGACGGGTTCCTGTACGTCGTCGACCGCATCAAGGACCTCATCATCCGGGGCGGCTTCAACGTCTACCCGCGCGACGTGGAGGACGTCCTGCTGGCGCACCCCGCCGTCGTCGCCGCAGCTGTCGTCGGCAAGCCGGACCCGAAGCTGGGCGAAGAGGTCGTCGCGTTCGTGCAGCTCGACGGCGAGGTCACGGCGGAGGACCTGATCGCGTACGCGCGGGAGCACCTCGGCGCGTACAAGTACCCGCGAGAGGTGCGGATCGTCGACTCCATCCCGCTCACGAGCGTCATGAAGCTCGACCGCAAGGCCCTGCGGGCCCGGCTCAGCGCGGACCGGCCGACGTAGGTGCGCCCGCCCGCGGTCGCCGTGGCGGCGTCGCTCGTCGCCTTGCTGGTCGTGGACGTCGCGGTCGTGCTGCTGCACGACGAGGCCGTGCCGTACCGGCCGGAGCAGGCGCTGACCGACTTCCGTGCACAGGCGTTACGCGGGCCGAGCCCTTCGCCGAGTCCGTCGCGCTCGAGCGCGACGGACTCGGTTGCGTCCACTGCGCCCGCCGGCCCGAGCGCTGCGCCGGCCGCGGCACCGACAGCCCGGACGCGGACGGCGGCGCCGACCGCGACGGCGGCTGCTGCGCCGGCGGAGGTCGAGGAAGGCGTCTACCGCTACGCCACCTCCGGACACGAGGAGGTCGACGTCCTCGGCGGCTCGCGTCACGACTACCCGGCCGAGACGGCGGTCACCTTCCGCCGGTCCGGCTGCGGCGTCGAGGACCGGTGGCAGCCCCTCGAGGGCCGGTTCAGCGCCAACGACGTCTGCCGGGGATCGCGCGGCCTCGAGGTGCGGGAGAGCGTCCAGCGCCGCACCTTCTTCTCGCAGTCGGAGGAGCAGGATCTGGTGTGCACGGCGCCGGTCGTGCTCGTCCCGGACGACGCGCGGGCGGGGCAGACGTCGACCGGGACGTGCCGCAGCGACGACACCGAGGTACGGCTGACCGCCCGCGTCGTCGACGTGCGGGACATGACCGTCGGCGGCCGGCAGGTGCAGGCCGTGCACGTCTCGGTCGACGGCACCCTGACCGGCGCCACGCGCGGCACCACCCACCGCGAGGAGTGGTTCGACCGGGGCGGCCTCCTGCTGCGGGCGGCCGCCACGACCGACACCGACCGCGACACCGACGCCGGCGTCGTGCACTACGACGAGGCTTTCGAGCTGCGGCTGCTGTCGTTGGACCCGCAGCGTTGACCTACGGTGCTGCCATGTCCGCCGCCGCGCCCGACGACGACGTCGTCGCGCTCGCCGAGCAGCGCGCGGCCGCCCGCGCCGCCAAGGACTTCGGCGCGAGCGACCGGCTCCGCGACGAGATCGCCGCGCTCGGCTGGACGGTCCGTGACGGGGCCGACGGGTGGACGCTCGCGGAGAAGCCGCCGTACGACGTGCTGCCGTCGGTGCGCGACCTGCCGGACCGGTCGCAGGAGCCGGAGACCCGTCGCTGCACGGTCGCGGTGCTGGTCGAGGGCTGGCCGGAGGACGTCCGCACCTGCGTGGAGGCGCTGCTCGCGCACGCGCCGGAGGACGTCGTCGTCGTCCTGCTCGAGAACGGTCCGACCGACGCAGGCGCGGTCGTCCACGAGCTGGCGCAGTCGCCGCGCGTCGAGGAGCTGCACGTCGAGCGGCCGGCCGGCTGGGCCGAGGCCCGGCAGGCGCTGCTGGCGTACGACACGGCGACGGTGCACGTGCTGCTCGACCCGTCGACGGTGCTGGAGGCGACGCCCTGACGCCGCTGCTGGACGCCTTCGAGGATCCGCGTGTCGCCGGCGCGGGCTGGCGCGGCGTCAACGTGGTGGACGGGTGGACCGAGTTCACGGACGCCGGGCCGGGGGAGGTCGAGGCGCTGCTCGGGTACCTGTTCGCCGTACGCAGGTCCGCGGCCCTGCAGGTGCCGCTGCCGCCGAAGGCGCGCTTCTACCGGAACGCGGACATGGAGTGGTCCTACCTGCTCCGCGACGCCGGCGCGGGTCGGCTCGTCGCGCTCGACCTGCCGGTGCGCCAGGACCGGCACCGCGGCTACCACGACTCCGACCCCGCGTACCGGGACAAGGAGAGCCGCAAGACCTACGACCGGTTCCTCCAGCGCTTCCGCGGTCGCGACGACCTGCGGCTCGCCCCGAAGGAAAACGCATGATGGCCGCATGAACCGCCGTTACCCGCTCGCCCTCACGGCCGCCGCCGGGGTCGTCGCCCTCCGGTCCCGCGCCAAGAAGCCGACGCTGATCCCGTACGTGCCGCCGCAGCCGCTCCCGGGCCGTACCCGCACGGTGGCCGCCGAGGACGGGGTGGAGCTGTCGGTCACCGAGCACGGCCCGGCGGACGCCGCGGTGACCTTCGTCCTCGCCCACGGCTACGTGCAGTCCAGCGCGCTGTGGAGCGGCCAGGTGCGCGACCTCGTGGCGGCCCGGCCCGACCTGAAGGTGGTGACGTACGACCACCGCGGGCACGGCGCCTCCGGCCGCACGACGCCGGACACCTCGACGCTCGAGCAGCTGGCGCGGGACCTGGAGCGGGTGCTCGACGCGGTGGCGCCGACGGGACCGGTGCTGCTGGCCGGGCACTCCATGGGCGGCATGACGATCATGGCGCTGGCCGAGCACGCGCCCGAGCTGTTCGGCGAACGGGTCGTCGGCGTGGCGTTCGTCGCGACCTCGTCCGGACAGCTGGACGAGGTCACGTGGGGACTGCCCCCGTCCCTCGCCCGGCTCGTGAAGAGCGTCCTGCCGCGGCTGAACGAGAAGGCGTTGCGGGACCAGCTCAAGGGCAAGGCCCGCAGGACCAGCCCCGGCGAGGCGCGGCTGATCTTTCCGAAGGCAGCGGACCCGGCGCTCGTCCGAGAGGCCCTGGACGTCCAGCGGCAGACCCGGGCCGAGACGGTCGCGTGGTTCCTGCCGACGTTCTCCCGCCACGACCGGCTCGAGGTCCTCAAGGCGCTGGAGGGGCTGCCGGTCGTGGTGCTCGTCGGCGACCGCGACCTGCTCTGCCCGCTGCCGCACAGTCAGGCCCTGGTGGGCGCGCTGCCCGACGCCGAGCTGGTCGTCTACCCGGGAGTCGGGCACATGGTGCAGATGGAGCGGCGCGCGGGCGTGAGCCGGCAGCTGCTGCACCTGCTGGACCGGGTGGCCCTCAAGAGCTGACGGCATCGGTCGACACAACCGTGTGGCCGTGCTCCCGATCCGGCGTCGACGGCGGACCGGCACCAGCGGGCGTCCGCTCGAGGCGGTCGTGCTGTCCGGCGGCGGCAGCCTCGGCGCGCTGCAGATCGGGGCACTGCGCGCCTTGCTCGAGGCCGGCGTGCGGCCAGACCTGTTCGTCGGCTGCTCGGTCGGCGCCATCAACGCTGCGGCGCTCGCCGTCGACCCGTCGCTGGAGCGGCTGTCCGCGCTCGAGCGGCGGTGGCGCTCGCTCGACCGCAGCGACGTCTTCGGCGGCAACCGGCGGCTGCTCGCGACGCACCTGGTCCGCGGCGACGACCACCTCTACGAGCCGGACGCCCTGCGCGCGCTGATCCGCGATGTCGTACCGCTGAACGACCTCGCCGACACCGCCGTCCCCTGCCACGTCGTCTCGACGGACCTGCTGACCGGCAAGGCGTGCTGGTGGTCGAGCGGTGACCCGGTCACCGTCCTCAGCGCCAGCGCCTGCCTGCCCGCGGTCTTCCCACCCGTCCGGCTCGGCGGCGGGCTGCACGTCGACGGCGGCGTCACCACGCCGGTTCCCGTGGAGCGAGCTCTCGATCTCGGCGCCGTCCGCACCTGGGTCCTCGACGTCACCGGCGGGGTCCTCGGCCGCAGGGACGAGCGCATGAGCGCGCTCGACGTGCTGCTGCTGTCCTTCGCGATCAGCCGCGGCGGCCTCGACCAGGACCCGGCGCCGCGCGAGGGCCAGCGGGTGGTCCGGCTGCCGAAGCCGGACGTGCACGACCACGAGCTGCGCGACTTCAGCAAGACGCCCGCGCTGCTGCAGACGGGCTACGCCCAGATGAAGGAGCTCGTATGCCGGGAGCTGACGGACGTCCCGACGCAGCGGGTCAGCGCGCCTCGCTGAACAGCTCTGCCATCCTCCGTACGCCCTTCTCCAGGTCCTCGTCGCCGAGCGCGTACGACAGCCGGAAGTAGCCGGGCGTGCCGAACGCCTCGCCCGGCACCACCGCGACACCCACCTCGTCCAGCAGCAGCTCGGCCAGCTCCGCCGAGCTGCCCGGCGTCCGGCCGCGCAGCTCCTTGCCGAGCAGCGCCTTCACCGACGGGTAGCAGTAGAAGGCGCCCTGCGGCTCCGGGCACTCCACGCCGGGGATCTCGTTGAGCATCCGGACCATCGTCTGCCGGCGCCGGTCGAACGCCGCGCGCATCTCGGCCACCGCCGACAGGTCACCTGTCAGGGCCTCCAGCGCCGCCACCTGCGACACGTTGGCCACGTTGCTGGTCGCGTGCGACTGCAGGTTGGTCGCCGCCTTCACGACGTCCGTCGGTCCGATGAGCCACCCGACCCGCCAGCCGGTCATGGCGTACGTCTTCGCCACGCCGTTCACGATCACGCAGTGGTCGGCCAGCTCGGGTACGGCCACCGGCATCGACACGTGCGTGGCGTCGCCGTAGACGAGGTGCTCGTAGATCTCGTCCGCCACGACCCAGATGCCGTGTTCGACGGCCCAGCGCCCGATCGCCTCGACCTCCGCTGCCGACGCCACCGCACCCGTCGGGTTGGACGGCGAGCACCACAGCAGGACCTTGGTCCGGTCCGTTCGCGCCGCCTCCAGCTGCTCGACGCTCACGCGGTAGCCGCTCGTCTCGTCCGTGGGCACCTCGACCGGCACCCCGCCGGCCAGCCGGATCGCCTCCGGATAGGTCGTCCAGTACGGCGCCGGCAGCAGCACCTCGTCGCCGGGGTCGCACAGCGTCGCGAACGCCTCGTACACCGCCTGCTTGCCGCCGTTGGTGATCAGCACCTGCGCCGGGGCGATGTCGAAGCCGCTGTCGCGCTTGGTCTTCGCCGCGACCGCTTCCTTCAGCTCCGGCAGCCCGCCGGCGGGCGTGTAGCGGTGGAAGCGCGGCTGGCGGCACGCGTCGACCGCGGCCTCCACGATCTTCTGCGGCGTCGGGAAGTCCGGCTCGCCGGCGCCGAAGCCGACGACGTCCTCACCGGCGGCCTTCTTGGCCTTCGCCTTGGCGTCCACCGCCAGCGTCGCCGACTCGGCGATGCCGCCGATGCGGGTGCCGATACGAGTGGAGGTGCGGGTGCGCGCGGGAGCCGTCATGCGACCATTCTCCCGGATGCGGCCGCGCGGTCCACCAGGTTCGGCGTCGGTTGGAAGCGGCAGCCGCGACCCGTACACTCGTACGTCTGGGGGCTCGTAGCCTCTGCTCCGGCGCGCCCGCGCACCGGTCGGCAGGGACTGGCCCGACCCCCGGAGGGGTGTAGCTCAGTTGGCCAGAGCGCCGGTCTCCAAAACCGGATGTCGCAGGTTCGACTCCTGTCACCCCTGCCCGACCACCCGCACCGAGACCGCACTGCAGAGACGAGGACGCACGTGAGCGACACCGGCACCGCTCTGGGCAGCCCGTCCCGTGACGGCAGCGGCGGCACCGACGGCGTCAAGCGCTCACCCGAGCGCCCGAGTCGGATCCGCAGCATCGGGACCTTCTACAAGCAGGTCATCGCCGAGCTGCGCAAGGTCATCTGGCCGACCCGCAAGGAGCTCATCACCTACACGACCGTGGTCGTGATCTTCGTCCTGATCATGGTTGCCGTGGTGGCCGTGTTCGACCTGGCCTTCGGAAAGGGCGTGCTCGCCGTCT
>JBHENF010000210.1:0-5106 GCA_046262175.1 Mycobacteriales bacterium | reverse complement strand
CGCCCAGCGGGATCGTGACGAGGAACGTGATCAGCCCGCGGAGAACGAGGAAGGAGGCCCACGCGGCGAGCGCTCCACCTCGGCCGAGGCGTACGCGGGCGGTGACGAGCGCGACCGAGGCGGCCGCCATGACCATCACGGGCTCGAGCACGAACCGGAACTGCGGCACCCCGAAGTCGAACTCGGCCTGGAACGTCGACAGGCCCACGAGGAACCCGCCGGCCACGGCCCACTCGCCGAGCCGCACCCACTGACTGCGGACGCCGGTGACCTGGATGCCCTCCATCATGAGGATCCAGCCGGCGTACGTGGCCAGGCTGGCGCCGCCGATGAGCATCAGGTGCGTGGGCCCGAACAGGGTGACGTCCTGGCCGAACAGCTTGTGCCAGACGTCGTCGAGCGGGAAGCCGAGCAGGGAGAAGGCGCCGCAGCCGAGCAGCAGCCCGGCGCCGACGGGCGTGCGCCAGCGGGAGGTCAGCCGGATCGTCCCGGCCGGCAGCGGGTCGCGTGCCAGCGCCATGGAGATCGCGCCGGACGCGAACACCCCGGACAGGCCGAACAGGATGAACCAGTGCGCCGGGTTCGCGAGGGGGCCGGCGTCGCGGCCGCGGTCGATGTGCAGGCTGATGTCCCAGTACATGCCGAAGAGCGCGACGAGCAGCGACAGGCGCAGCAGCTGCAGTGGGAGCGCGCCCCACACCGGGAAGGCGGCGACCTTCGCCATGCGGAGCGCGAGGCGCGGCTCGCGGCTGGGGTCGTTCTGCCGGTGCGTGCGCACGTACCAGGCGAGGCCGCCGAGGACGACGGCGAAGATCAGGCTCGCCTCGAGAATCTGGGACAGCTCCGCTCCGCCGGCGGGGCGGTCTTCTACCTTCGCGAGCAGGGTTCCGTACGCGAGACCGGGCATGTACCACTCCTCAGCAGGGGAACGCGACAGCACCGATGTAACATCAGCGCTGTCACATAGCGCAAGAGGGGATGTCCGTGACGAGCGCCACCTCTGCCGGGCTGACGATCGACGAGCTCGCGGCCCGGGTCGGGATGACCGTGCGCAACATCCGCGCCTACGCCTCCCGCGGGCTGCTGCCCCCGCCGCGGCTGCGCGGCCGCACCGGCCTGTACGACGAGGAGCACCTCGCCCGGCTGCAGATGGTCAAGGAGATGCTGGCCGACGGCTACACGCTGGGCGCGGTCGAGCGGGTGCTGGCCGCCGCACCGGCCGGGGTGACCGCGCCGGGGCTCGCGCTGCATCGCGCGCTGCTCACGCCGTGGCTGCCGGAGGAGCCGGAGGTCCTGGACCGCGCCGGGTTGGCATCCCGCTCGGGGACGGAGCTCACGGACGCGCTGCTGGACCGGCTGGTCGAACTCGGCGTCGTCGCGCTGCTGCCGGACGGGCGGCTGCGCATCGACAGCCCCAGCCTGCTGCGCGCGGGCCTGCAGGTGGTCGCGCTCGGCATCCCGCCCGAGGCCGTCGTGGCCGCCCAGTTGAAGGTCAACGAGCACGCGCAGGCGGCGGCCCGGATCTACGTCGACATGTTCCGCGACACGGTGTGGCGGGCGTTCGCCGACGCCGGGCAGCCGGAGGAGGAGTGGCCGCGCGTCCAGCAGGCCGTGGAGCGGGTGCAGCCGGTCGCCTCGCAGGCGGTGCTGGCGGCGTTCCGGCTCGCGATGGCGCAGGCGGTGGACGCGGCGCTCGGCGAGGAGCTCGGTCGTTAGCCGCTCGGCACGACGGGCAGCCCGACCAGCACGGTTCCCGTGCGCCGCACCGCCCGGTGGTAGCCGTCGTCGACCTGGACCGACCACGTGTACGTGCCCTCCCGGGCCGGCAGCACCGCCGGGTCGCTGTCGGTCAGCCCGACCAGGCCGTTCCACTCGATGCTCGCCAGGGTGGACTCGCCGCTGGCCGTCTTCACCAGCCGGCCGTCCTCGTCCCGTACCGACGCCGTCCACGGCGCCTCGCGGCTGAGCGTCGCCTGCACCGTCAGCGGCACCGGCGCGTGCACCGGGGCGCCGGACACGGTCACGTCGTCGATGCGCGGGGCCGGTCCGAGCAGCGCCGCCGCGCCCTTGCGGATGTCGGGCAGCCGGTTCTGCAGCGAGCCGGGGCACGACGTCTGGCCGGTCTCGAGGTGGCCGAAGACCCGGTGCAGCTCGACCTTGCGGCCGCTCGGGTACCGCGGCGATCCACGGCTCGTCAGCACGGCGCTCGAGGTCGGGTCGAACCGCCAGGTCGCCGCGGCGTACGCCGCCACCCGCGCCATCGCCTTGACGGCGGCGGCCGGCGGCTGGCCCTGGGTCATGTCGCCGATCAGCGAGACACCGACCGTCCGGGTGTTGAAGCCCTGGGCGTGTGCGCCGATCGTGGCCCGGCCGATCCCACCCGCGCGGCCCTCCCAGATGTGCCCGAACCGGTCGACCAGCAGGTTGTAGCCGAGGTCGCTCCAGCCGCGGCCCTTGACGTGGTACGCGTAGTCGGCCCGGATCAGAGCCGGTACGTCGGCCTCGCGGTAGTCGTTGCCCTGCGCGGTGTGGTGCACGACGACGGCATCGACGCCGCTCGCGTACTCCGGCTTCCCCTCGCGGATGGACTCGTCAGCGCCCCAGTCGGCGCGGCTGCGGACGTCGCCCAGCAGCGCGGTGCCCGAGCCCGCGTGGGCGACCGCGCCGTGCAGGCGCTTCGCCGTCCCGTCGAGCACACTGACCAGCCGCAGCCCGGTGGCGGCGCCGGTCACCCGTACCTGCACCAGGTCCGCGCCGGTCGGTCGCCACACCGGCTCGGTGCCGCGCCGGGTGCCGGTGCGCTCCGCCGCCTCCGGCTCGTCGCTGTCGTCCTCGGCCAGCCGCCACGACGTCCAGCCGACCGCGGTGTGCCAGCGGGCGTCCACCCGCGGCGCTCCGCAGGTCCACGTGACGCCGATCATCCGCTCGCCGGCGGCGAGCCGGTGCAGCCCGTCGGCAGGCAGCTGGACCGCCTCGACCAGCGGCCGGACGACGGTCGACCCGGCGGCGAGCGAGGGGACGGCCGGGGCGAGGAGGGCGGCGGTCACGAGGACGGCGAGGCGGCGCACGGGCAGTCAGTTCGACGCGTGACCGGCGTCACCTGCCCAGGTGGCTCCGGAGAAAGGCGATGTCCTGCGACTGCCCGTCCACGCCGCCCGGCGTCTCGCACACGACCGGCGCGCCTGCCGCGGCGACGACGGCGACGAGGACGTCGGGGTCGATCTGCCCGGAGCCGAAGTTGGCGTGCCGGTCGGCGCCACTGTCGAAGGCGTCCCGCGAGTCGTTGGCGTGCACGAGGTCGATCCGGCCGGTGATCGCCTTCGCCCGGTCGACCACGTCCACCAGGTCCTCGCCGCCGGCGTGGGCGTGGCAGGTGTCCAGGCAGAACCCGACGTTGTCGTACGAGCCGACCGCGTCCCACAGCCGGGCGAGCGCGTCGAAGCGGCGGGCCATCGCGAGCTCGCCGCCGGCGGTGTTCTCGATGAGGATCGGGAGCGGCGCCTGCATTCTCTCGAACGTCTTCACCCAGTTCTCGATCCCGAGCATCGGGTCGTCGCCCTTGCTCACGTGACCGCCGTGGACGATGAGCCCTTTGGCGCCGAGGGCTGCGGCCGCCGCGGCCTGGTCGGCCAGGATCTTGCGGCTCGGGATGCGGATCTTGTTGTTGCTGGTCGCCACATTGACGATGTACGGGGCGTGCACGTACAGGTCCAGCCCAGCGGTGTCGCCCAGCTCCGGCACGACCGGCTTCTTCCACCCCTGCGGGTCGCCCAGGAAGAACTGCACCAGGTCGGCGCCGCGCGCCGTCCCCTCGCCGATCGGGTCGTTGCGATCCACGTGCGCGCCGATCTTGAGCATGGTTCGACCGTACGTCGTTGGTGCACCATGGAGGAGTGACTCGACTGCGCGCGGCCTTCGTGCTGCTGCTCGTCGCTGCCGCCACGGTGTGCGGTGTCGCGCCGGCCTCGGCGGCGAAGACGGTCACGATCGAGCTGACGGCGAGTGGGCCGAAGCCCTCGTCGGTGACGGTCGCGGCCGGGGACACGGTCCAGTTCCTCAACAGCGACCCGACGTTCGTGCACGGGGCGAAGGCGACGAGCGACAACTGGCGGTTCGACACCGGCCCGCTGCCGCCCATGGGCCGGGCCACGGCCGGCACGCTGACCAAGCCCGGGACCTACACGTACGGCAGCACCAACGACCTCGAGCAGTTCAGCGGGAAGGTGCTCCTGCCGGCGGCGACCGCCTCCGGCGCGCCGTCGCCGCCCGGCAGCACCGCGCCCGGACCGTCGCCCGCCCCGGCGCAGTCCCCCGCCGCATCGCCGGCCCCGGCGGGCGCATCGCCGGCCTCGTCGCCCACCGGCGGTACCGGCGCGGTCGGACCGCCGCTCATCAGCGGCGAGCTCCCCTCTGCCGAGCCCTCGCCCGGCGGTCCGGCGCCGGACGTCGCGCCGGTGCTCCCCGGCACCGAGGGCGAGCAGTCGCCGGAGCCGACCGCCTCGGCCGGCCCTGCCGTCGCCGTCTCGCCAGGCCGGCTCGCCGAGCCGTCGACCGCCCGGCGCTACGGGCTGCCCGCGGCGCTGGCCGCCGTGGCCGCGGCCGGCGTCGCCTCTCTGCTGGTACGGCTGCTGCTCGCGCACCCGGCTGCCCGCGGCCGTCGTCGTACCGGCCCGGCGGTTCCGGTCAGGTAGCCTCTCGCAGGTTTGCTGACGCGAACACCCTCCTGCTACGGATCGTCCGTAGCCGCTTAGTCCACAGGAGGAGGTGGGTCTGTTGCGTCACTACGAGCTCATGGTCATCCTCGACCCCGACCTCGAGGAGCGGACCATCGCTCCCTCGCTCGACACCTTCCTCAATGTCGTCCGCACCGGCGGCGGCACCGTCGAGAAGGTCGACGTCTGGGGGCGCCGTCGGCTGACCTTCGAGATCGACAAGAAGGTCGAGGGCATCTACGCGGTCGTCGACCTGCAGGCCGAGCCGGCCGCCGTCCAGGAACTGGACCGCCAGCTCAACCTCAACGAGTCGGTCCTGCGCACCAAGGTCATCCGGCCAGACCAGCGCTAGCCCCGGCAGTCGAGGAGTATTCATGGCAGGCGAGACAGTCAT
>JBHENF010000209.1:0-9059 GCA_046262175.1 Mycobacteriales bacterium | reverse complement strand
AGGGCGCGGTCGTCGCGGTCGAGCGGCGCACCCGCAGCGGAGGCCTCAGGTGGCCGGACCGGCTGAGGGAGGTCCGCTCGCGCCGGTACGGCGAGGCGACCATCTGGTACGCGCTAGCGTGACGCCACCATGAGACGCGCTGTGTGCCCAGGCTCGTTCGACCCGGTGACCCTCGGGCACCTGGACATCATCGGCCGGGCCAGCGCCCTGTACGACGAGGTCGTCGTCGCGGTCGGGATGAACGCCTCGAAGAACCGGATGTTCAGCTTCGAGGAGCGCACCGCGATGCTGCGCGAGGCGACGGCGCAGTACGGCAACGTCGTCGTCGACAGCTTCGACGGGCTCATCGTGGACTTCTGCAAGGCGCGTGACGTGCAGGTGATCGTCAAGGGGCTGCGGGCCATCAGCGACTTCGACTACGAGCTGCAGATGGCGCAGATGAACCACGGCCTGGCCGGCGTCGAGACGATGTTCATGACCACGAACCCGCTGTACTCGTTCCTGTCCTCCAGCCTCGTCAAGGAGGTCGCGACGTACGGCGGCGACGTGTCCGGCCTGGTGCCGGAGGTCGCCGGCCGGCGGCTGGCTGAGCGGTTCGCGCAGGCCTGACGTGGACCTCGTCCAGTCCAAGCTCGCGGACATCCGCGGCGCCGTCGAGTCGGCCCGGGCGATGCCGATGTCGGCCTCCTGCGTGGTCAACCGGCCCGAGCTGCTGGCCCTGCTCGACGAGCTCCGGGAGCTGCTGCCGGAGGCGATGTCGCAGGCGCAGACGGTGCTCAGCGACAAGGACGTCGTGGTCGAGGAGGGCCGCCTCGAAGCCGAGCGCATCGTCGCGGCAGCGCACGAGGAGCGCGCTCGGATGCTGTCGGACTACGAGGTCTACGCCGTCGCGGCCGAGGAGGCTGAGCGGCTGGTGGCCGAGGCGCAGGCGTCGGCGGAGCAGATGCGCAGCGAGGTCGAGCGCTACGTGGACGCCAAGCTCGCGAACTTCGAGATCGTCCTCGCGAAGACGCTGCGCGCGGTGGAGCGCGGCCGGGCGCGGCTGGGCGGCGCGGACGAGCTGGCCGACCTGAATGACCCGGAGGAGTCCGCGTCCGGCATCGCCCGCGGCTGACGGTCGACCGTCCCCGGCCGCGCCGGGTAGTCTTGTCGACGGTCTCAACGACTCCGAAGCCGTCATGCCCGAGAACAGGAAGCCGCAGCACCGCCTCGACCCCCGCAAGCCCCTGGTCCTCGACACGCGCGAGCTGGGGAGACGCCCGGGGTCGATGCGCACGGTGCGGTTCCCCGCCCCCGCGCCGGCCGACCTCGGAGTCGAGCTCATCGGTGTGCCCGCCGGCTCCGACGTCGACCTGGACCTCAGGCTCGAGTCGGTGATGGAGGGCGTGCTGGTGAGCGGCACCGCCGCCGTCGCGCTGACGGGGGAATGCGGACGCTGCCTCGAGCCGGTCAACGACACGCTGACCGTCCCGATCCAGGAGCTGTTCGCCTACCCCGAGAGCGCGACGAGGGCGGAGACGGTCGGCGACTCCATCGACGAGGAGCTGGCGCAGATGGAGGGCGACCTCCTCGATCTGGAGCCGGCTCTGCGCGACGCGGTCGTGCTCGCGCTGCCGCTCACGCCGCTGTGCCGGGAGGACTGTGCCGGGCTCTGCGCCGAGTGCGGCGAGCGCCTGGACGACCTGCCGGAGGACCACGCGCACGCCGCGCCGGACGCTCGCTGGTCGGCACTGCAGAACCTGATCGACACGAAGATCCCCGAGGAGAACTGATGGCCGTCCCGAAGCGCAAGATGTCGCGCAGCAACACCCGAGCGCGCCGCGCGCAGTGGAAGGCGACCGCTCCCACGCTCACGACGTGCGACCGCGGCCACACCAAGCTGCCGCACACGGTCTGCCCTGAGTGCGGCCGGTACGACAAGCGCACCGTTATCGCCGTCTGACCGTCCCCGGCATGACCCGCGTCGCCCTCGATCTGATGGGGGGCGATCACGCCCCCGTCGCGGTGCTCGACGGCGCGCTGCTCGTCGCTGAGCGGTCTCCGGACGTCCAGGTGCTGCTCGTGGGCCCCCCGGACGTCGCCGAGGCACTCCTGGCCGAACGCGGCCAGTCCGGGCGGCTCGAGGTGGTCCCCGCGTCCGAGGTCGTCACCATGGACGAGGACCCCGCACGCGCGATCCGCGCGAAGCGGGACGCGACGGTCCGGGTCTGCGCGCGGCTGGTGCGGGACGGCCAGGCCGACGCCCTCGTCTCCGTCGGCTCCACCGGCGCGGCCCTCGCGGCCGCGGTGTTCACGCTCGGCCGGCTGCGCGGCATCAGCCGCCCGCCGCTCGCGGCCGTGATCCCCGCCAAGGCCGGCGCGCTGGTCTTCCTCGACGCGGGAGCCAACCCGGAGGCCGATGCCGCGCTCCTCGGCCAGTACGCGCTCGCCGGGTCCGCCTTCGCCAGCGTCCGCCTCGGGATCGCGGAGCCGCGGGTGGGGCTGCTGACCATCGGCGAGGAGGCCGGCAAGGGAGACGCCGTGCGCAAGGAGGCGTACGACCGCCTGCACGCGCTCCCGATCACCTTCGTGGGCAACGTCGAGGGCCGCGACATCCCGATGGGCGGCGCGGCCGACGTCATCGTCACGGACGGCTTCACCGGCAACGTCCTGATCAAGGGGCTCGAGGGCGCCGCAGCGATGCTCACCGAGGTGCTGTTCGAGGCGATGACTTCCACCCCCGAGCGCAAGGCCTCCGCCAGGGAGCTGCTGCCCGCGTTCGGCGAGGCCACCGCGCGGATGCGGCCCGAGGCGGTCGGCGGTGCGATGCTGCTCGGCGTCGACGGCGTGGTCGTGGTCGGGCACGGCGCCGCCAGCCCCGAGGCCGTTGCCGCCTGCATCGACGTCGCCGTGCAGGCGGCGCGCGAGGGGCTGGTGCCGAGGACGCGGGCCCTACTCGAGCAGCAGGCCGAGCTGGAGGTGGCGGGATGACGGCGGACGAGGTGCTGGCGGTCGTACGCGCGGCGGTGGTCACGGTGCTCGAGCTGGACCCGGCGTCGGTCACCCGTACGACGTCGTTCAAGGACGACCTCAAGGCCGACTCGCTCGCGCTGGTCGAGATCGTCGAGATCGTCGAGGAGACGCTGGCGCCCAAGGCGCGGCCCGGCTTCCACATCGAGGACGAGGACCTGGACGGGCTAGGCACCGTCGGCGACGCCGTCGACTACGCGCTGGCCCGCCTGTGAGTGGTCCGTCGTACACGCTGCTCGAGGCGACTCTCGGGACCGGGATCGAACCGGCGCTGCTGGAGCGCGCGCTCACGCACCGGTCCTACGCGTACGAGCACGGCGGGCTGCCGACCAACGAGCGGCTGGAGTTCCTCGGCGACGCGGTCCTCGGCCTCGTCGTGACCGACGCGCTGTACCGCAACCACCCCGACCTGGCGGAGGGGCAGCTCGCGAAGCTGCGGGCAAGCGTGGTGAACACCCGCGCCCTCGCCGGCGTGGCGCGCTCGCTCGACCTGGGCCGGTGGCTGCGCCTCGGCAAGGGCGAGGAGGTGACCGGCGGCCGCGACAAGGCGTCCATCCTGGCCGACACCATGGAGGCGATCATCGGCGCGGTCTACCTCGACCGCGGCGTCGAGGGCGTCACGACGATGGTCCGGATGCTGTTCGACCCGCTGATGCGTGCGGCCAACGAGGACGGCGCGGCCCTGGACTGGAAGACCAGCCTGCAGGAGCTGACCGCGGCGCGGGGGCTCGGCGTGCCGGAGTACGTCGTCGCCGAGACCGGTCCGGACCACGCGAAGTCGTTCACGGCGTCCGCGGTCGTGGCGGGGGCCGCCCACGGCACCGGTGAGGGACGGAGCAAGAAGGAGGCCGAGCAGCAGGCGGCGGAGGCGGCCTGGCGCTCGCTCCACCCCGGTGCCTGAGCTTCCCGAGGTCGAGGTCGTCCGGCTGGGCCTCGAGCGCGGCGTCGTCGGCCGGACCGTCGACCGGGTGGAGGTGCGGCACCCGCGGGCGGTCCGCCGGCACGAGGCCGGCATGCGCGACTTCGAGGACCTGCTGGCCGGCCGCACGATCACCGGCGCGCTGCGCCGAGGGAAGTACCTCTGGCTGCCGCTCGACTCCGGCGACGCCGTCACGGGGCACCTCGGGATGAGCGGCCAGCTGCTCGTCGTGCCGCCGGACAAGCCCGACGAGAAGCACCTGCACATCCGCTTCACGTTCACCGACGCGGCGCGCGAGCTGCGCTTCGTCGACCAGCGCACGTTCGGCGGGCTGTTCGTCGTCGCCGGCGGCGCGGAGCTGCCGAGCACGATCGCGCACATCGCGCGGGACCCGGTGGACCCTGCCTTCGACGACGACGCGTTCGTCGAAGGCGTCCGCCGCCGCAGGACGGGGATCAAGCGCGCGCTGCTCGACCAGACGCTGGTGTCAGGGATCGGCAACATCTACGCGGACGAGGCGCTCTGGCGCGTGCCCCTGCACTGGGCCCGCCCCACGGACACGCTGCCGCGCCCGGTGGTGCGCGAGCTGCTCGCGCACGTCCGCCGCGTGCTGCACGAGTCGCTCGCAGCCGGGGGCACCAGCTTCGACGCGCTGTACGTGTCCGCCGAGGGTGTCAGCGGACTGTTCGAGCGCTCCCTGCACGCGTACGGCCGTGAGGGCGAGCCATGTGACCGCTGCGACACCCCGATCCGGCGGGACGCGTTCATGAACCGCAGCGCGTTCAGCTGCCCGCGCTGCCAGCCCCGCCCGCGGCGAGGCCGCTTCTAGTACGAGGTGAAGCTCTTGACCGCGCTCTTGCCGGCGAGGTTGGTCATGTCCGCGCCGGTGGCCCACCAGGCCTTCGTCGCGCCACGCGGCAGGGTCAGCGTGGCCTTGTAGCTGCCGTCGGCCGCCGACTTCACGGTGAGCTTCTTGACGCCGCCGACGTACAGCCCGATGGCTCGACCGGTGTTCTGCTTGCTGGGCAGGATCTTGCCGGCGAACGTGTACGTACGGGTGCGGACGCGGGTGACGCTGACGCCGAGGCCGGGGATGACCGAGATGACCTGGCCGGTGCCGGGGGTGGAGCAGCCCGTCACGCTGAGGCGGACGCGGGCGCTCGTCGGCGGGCGGACCGCGAACGGGGCGGTTGTCCCGTCGGCACCGATGGTGACCTCGGTGCGAATGGGCGCGTACTGCGTGCTCGGCCGGCTGTAGCCCTCGAGCAAGAGCTTGGCCCCTGGCGTCGCGCCGGAGACGGAGACGCTCGTCGTCCCGCCGACGTTGACGGTCGTCTTCGACAGCGTCATGACCGGGTTGCAGTTGAGCGTCGTGGGCTTGTCGTTGGTGCTGCCTGCGGCCGCCGGGGGCTCGTCGCCTGCACTGCTCGGCGGCGTGGGCGACTCCGCCACCGCCTGCCACGTGGCGACGTCCGGGAACTCGCTGTTCACCGGCGCCTCCACACGGCCGACGGCGCCCGCCGCCAGCGTGCCGACGCCGAACGTCTCCGCTCCGGAGACGTCGCCGTTCGGCTTGTAGAAGGTGACCGTCAGCGTCACGTCGGCAGCCGAGCCGCTGTTGGTGTTGCGCACCTCGATGGCGAACATCCGCTGGGACGTCGCCGGATCGCGGAAGTCACCCACCTGGCTGACCGCGAAGGCGTGGTTGAAGGCGGCTCCCGTGTCCATGGCGCCGGCAGTCGCCTCTACGTGCGGGTAGTCCGCCTGCGGCTGCGCCTCGAACGGCGTGCGGCCGCCCGGTGCGATGACCGCGAGCAGCGGCTGGCCGATGTCACCGCCGATGATGTCGCCGACGTCGTCCCGGTAGACCAGGTCGGCCTGGGCGGACACCGGCGTCGTCCCGTTGTTGACGATCTCGCCGAAGATGTGGCGTACGCCGGTCGAGTCGGTGAACGACGTCATCCCGGTGATCGTGAGAGGCGCGTCCGCCGCCGCTGCGGGCGGCGCGAGGGTGACAGCAGTCGCGACGACGGAAGCGGACGTGACGATCAGGGCGAGGCGACGGCGCAAGGTCATGACGTTGTCTCGGCAGCCCGCAGCCGCGTCCCAAGCGGGGCGCCGGACATTCGTCCGAAAGGACTACGTACGGTCAGGGCGTGGACGTCCGGCTGACCGCCTTCGTGAAGGGTCAGGTGCAGGGCGTCGGGTTCCGGTGGTGGACCCGCAGCCGCGCGCTCGAGCTCGGTCTGGTCGGCAGCGCGACCAACCTCGACGACGGCCGGGTCGAGGTGGTCGCGGAGGGCCCGGAGCAGGCGTGCCGCGCCCTGCTCGCGCTGCTGCCTGGCGGACCCGGCCAGGTGGCGTTCGTGGCCGAGCGGTGGGGCGAGCCGCGGGGTGGACTGCGCGGCTTCGTGGAGTACTGAACCGTGATGAGAACGTGATCTCGTCCTTGACGACCGAGGACGGGCATGGGATCGTGGGCCACCGGTGCGGAGGCCTCCAGGCCCGCCGGTGAGTGCTTCCTCTGAGCAACGAAGGACCCCCTGATGGCGAAGGCCCTGTTCGGTCATGTCGGCGGCAGCGACCTGCGCCTCGTCGACGAGGTGCGCCGCCTGCGCGGCCGCATCAGCGAGCTCGAGGCGGAGCTCGCCCGGGTCCGCTCCCTGAACGAGACCCTCGTGGCAGCCGTGACGGTCGAGGACGACCTGTCCACGCTGACGGAGTCGGTCCACCTCTAGCTCGCGCACCTCTCCGGCAGGGCGTCCCGTACCGACGGGGCGCCCTGAGCCGTTCCTGCGCCGCTGACGGGCCCGGCGCCGGTAGTGTCCGCGTCGGCCTTCCCCGTGGCTGATCCGAGAGCGACCGGTGCACCTCAAGAGCCTCACGCTGAAGGGCTTCAAGTCCTTCGCGTCCCCGACGACGCTGCGCTTCGAGCCCGGCATCACCTGTGTGGTGGGGCCGAACGGCTCGGGCAAGAGCAACGTCGTCGACGCCATCGCCTGGGTGCTCGGCGAGCAGGGGGCGAAGGCGCTGCGCGGCGGCAAGATGGAGGACGTCATCTTCGCCGGCACGCCCGGCCGGCCGCCGCTCGGCCGCGCCGAGGTCACGCTGACCATCGACAACGCGGACGGCGCGCTGCCGATCGAGTACGCCGAGGTGAGTGTCCGCCGGCTGATGTTCCGCTCTGGCGAGTCCGAGTACTCGATCAACGGGACGCGCTGCCGACTCGTCGACATCCAGGAGCTGATGAGCGACTCCGGCATCGGCCGCGAGCTGCACGTGGTCGTCGGCCAGGGTCAGCTCGACGCGGTGCTCCAGGCCCGGCCGGAGGACCGTCGCGGGTTCATCGAGGAGGCCGCCGGCGTCCTCAAGCACCGCAAGCGCAAGGAGAAGGCGCTCCGCAAGCTCGAGGCGATGTCGGCCAACCTCACCCGGCTGCAGGACCTCACCACCGAGCTGCGCCGTCAGCTCAAGCCGCTCGGCAAGCAGGCGGAGGTCGCGCGACGGGCGGCGCAGGTGCAGGCCGACCTGCGCGACGCGCGGCTGCGGCTGCTCGCCGACGACCTGCTGGCGATGCGGGGCACGCTCGAGGCGGAGGTGCGCGACGAGACGGCGCTGCGGGAACGGCGGACGACCGTCGAGCAGGAGCTTGCCGGCGTGGTCCAGCGCGAGACCGCGCTCGAGGCGGCGGCCGCGGAGCAGGCGCCGCGGCTGGCCCGGGCCCAGGAGACCTGGTACCGGCTGTCGGCGCTCGAGGAGCGGCTGCGTGGAACCGCAACGCTCGCCGGTGAGCGGCACCGGCACCTGACCGCGGAGCTCCCCGAGGAGGCGCGCGCCGGCCGCGACCCGGAGCAGCTCGAGCGCGAGGCGGCGACGGTCCGCGAGCAGGAGCAGGCGCTCGGCGTCCAGATCGCGGCCGACAGCGACCGACTGTCGGCAGCCGTCACGCGGCGCACGGACGCCGAGGGCGCCCTCGCCTCCGAGGAGAAGGCGCTCGTCGCCGCCGTACGGGCTGTCGCGGACCGCCGCGAGGGGCTCGCCCGGCTGCGCGGGCAGGTCGGCGCGCTGCGGTCGCGAGCCGAGGGCGCCGAGGCGGAGATCGGGCGCGTCGCGGCTGCTCTCGCCGAGGCGCACGTACGGGTGGACCGCGCGCAGGCGGACCTGGACGCCCTGCAGGCGGAGGCGGGTGGGCTGGACGAGGGGGAGGTGGACCTCGACGCCAGGCACGAGGAGGCCTCGCTGGCGCACGCGCAGGCGGCCGACCGGCTCGCCGCGCTGCAGACCGACGAGCGGGAGGCCGAGCGGGACCGCTCGACGTTCGCCGCCCGCCGGGACGCGCTGGCCCTGTCGCTGGCGCGCAAGGACGGCTCAGGTGCCCTCCTCGCCGGCGACGTGCACGGCGTCCTCGGCTCGGTCTCGGCGCTCGTCACCGTGGAGCACGGGCACGAGCACGCGGTCGCCGCAGCCCTCGGGGCGATCGCGGACGCGGTCGCCGTGGACTCGCCGGCCGCGGCGGCCGAGGCGCTCGCCCGGCTGAAGACGGACGACGCCGGCCGGGCCGGCCTGCTGGTCGGGGGCGGGACGTACGACGCGTCGGAGGACTGGCCGCGGCTGCCCGCTGGAGCCCGGTGGGCTGTGGACCTCGTGACCGCACCCGAGACGCTGCGGCCGGCGCTGGCCCGGGCGCTGCGCCTGGTGGCGGTCGTGGACGGGCTCGAGGCCGCGCGGGCGCTGGTCGAGGCCGCGCCGGAGGTCCGCGCGGTCACGGCCGAGGGCGACCTGCTGGGCAGCGACTGGGCCGTCGGCGGCTCGGCCAGCGCTCCCTCGCTGCTCGAGGTGCAGGCGGCCGTCGACGAGGCCGCCGCGCAGCACGACGAGGCGCAGCGGCGGCAGGAGCGGCTCCGGTTCGAGGTGGCCGCCGCGCAGGCGGAGGTCGACCGCGCGAAGGAGGCCGTCGAGCACTCGTTGCTCGAGCTGAACGAGTCCGACGCGCGGATGGCGGCCCTGGGTGAGCAGCTCGGGCTGCTCGCGTCGGCAGCGCGCGCCGCGGCGGCTGAGGCGGGCCGGCTCGAGCAGGCCCGCGTACGCGCCGAGGAGGCGCGCGACCGCGACCTCGGCGGACTCGCAGAGC
>JBHENF010000208.1:0-17828 GCA_046262175.1 Mycobacteriales bacterium | reverse complement strand
CGGAAGGCTCGAGGACAACGTAGAGGCCAAGAGTGACAGCGTGCGCCGGCTGCTGCTGAAGATCGTCCTGGCCCGGCGACACTGTGAGGGGAGCAGGCTGCCGCCGCGGGATAGCGTGCTGCGCGGGACCTGACCCGCACGATTCCGCCGAGGAGCCGCATGACGCTGGTCCAGGTGCACCTGCTCGAGCTCCCCGTGCCGCTCGCAGCGCAGGCGCAGCAGCACTTCGAGGAGCTGATGCGGGAGTTCGCGCTGATCGCGTCCGGACAGGACGGGCACGACGACGAGCACCACGTGCCGAAGCGGCTGCTGGACCTCGTCGACACGCTGCGTCAGCAGTTCGGCGCCACGACCACGGAGCCCGAAAAGCGTCTCGCTGACGCCATCGACCGCGGCGACGAGGTCATCCCCGACCACGTCCTCGACCTGCCCGCAGAGGCGGGACCGGCCTCCGAAGCGCTGGGCCGCCTCATCGACGAGGCGGACGACTACTGCCTGCGCGGCAAGCACCTGCTGACTTTGGCCACGCCGCCGGACAGCGTCGAGTACCGACGCTGGTACCTGGGCCAGGTCGTCGACCAGCTCGCGGGTAAGCCGCCGGTGCCGTGGCCGCAGCACGTGCCGGCCACGCCAGGGAGCTGACTCGGCGCGGGTGTGCGCCACCGGCTCATCCGGCGAGCATCTCGCCGGCCGCCAGCCGATCAGCGACGTCCTGCGCCGAGCGGTCGGCCGCGAGCAAGGCGGTCGCCGCGGCGAACGAGCACGCGGCGACGGCGCCGAAGGCAACGCCGTACCCAGCTGCGCTGATGACGGCGCCGCCGGCCAACGGGCCGATGACCCGGCCGCTGTTGGCGAGCAGCGACTGCCGCCCGGAGACGGAGCCGAAAACCCGCGCCGGCACGTACTGCCCGAGCAGCGCGGCCCGGGCGATCGTCATCACGCCGAAGCCGGCGCCGAACAGCAGTACGAAGACGATCAGCGACAGCGGGCGCGGGAGCCAGAACAGCGCGCCCACCCCGGCAGCCTGCCCGCCGACCATGCCGGCCGCGAGGCGACCGAGGCGTACCCGACGCGCCAGCGCCGTCAGCGCGACGCGGCCGGAGACGGACAGGATGCCCAGCGCTCCGGCGACGGCCGCGGCGGTCGCCGGAGCGGCGCCGGTGTCCCGCAGGTACGCGACGAGGTGGACCGCCACGACGGTCACGGCGACCGTCTCGGCGACGGCCGCAACAGTCAGCCAGCGCACCGGCGACCGCCGCCAGGCGCCGCGGACCTCCGCCCGCGTGCCCGCCTGGTGCGCCTGGCTCGGCGGGTCCGGCACCCCGTCGGGTGACAGTCCGAGGTCGGCGGGGGAGCGGCGCAGAAGTACTGCGTGCGGGACGGCGCAGGCGCCGAGGACGACGGCCAGCACGAGCAACGCGGAGCGCCAGCCGAGACGGGTGACCAGGGCCTGCGACGTCGGCAGGAAGATCGTGGAGGCGAATCCGGCCACCACCGTCAGCGTCAGCAGCGCGGCGTTGCGGTCCCGTACGAACCACGTGTTGATCAGGGCGAACGCCGGGTCGTACAGCACGGCGGCGCCGGCGAGCCCGAGCAGCACGAACGCCGCGTACAGCTGGGGGAGGTCCTGCGCCTGCGACCACGCCACGACACCGGCCGCGCCGACGAGGCTCCCCGTCGTCATGAGCGCGCGGGTGCCGTGCCTGTCCACCCAGCGGCCGACCAGCACCGCGGTGCCGCCGTTGACGGCGATGGCGAGCGAGAGGGCAGCCGAGATCTCGCCGGTGCTGGCGCCGAGCTCGTCGCGCATGGGGACGACGAACACGGCGAACGCGTAGAACAGGACGCCGTAGCTGATGGTCTCCGTGACCGCCAGCGCCCACACCATCCGCCAGCCCGGGTAGTCGCGACGGCCTGCGGTCAGCGCCGCTCCTGCTGCCCGGCGGCGATGTCGCCCGCGATGTCACCCGCGCCGAGGCGTCTGCCGAGCCCCGCGACCAGCTCCGGCGCCAGGCCGTTGAGCTTCGCGCTGAAGCGCAGGAAGGCGGGCGCGACGTCGAGGTCGCCCTTGTCGTCGCGCACCGCGCGGACCACGGCCGCCGCGACCTGCTCCGGAGTCCGTGTCCCGATGCCCTTGGGCAGCGCGGCGCCGGAGTCGGCGAACATGCCGGCGTCGCGGATGAAGCCGGGGTTGACGACGCTGACGCCGATCCCGGTGCCGTGCAGCTCGTCCCGCAGTCCCTGCGCGAAGCCGCGGAGCCCGAACTTCGTGGCGGAGTACACGGAGGAGCCGCCGGTGGCGATCTTCCCGGACAGTGACGAGATGTAGACGGCGTGCCCGCTGCCGCGGGCGACCCAGCCGTCGAGCAGGGCGCGGGTCATGACCATCGGCGCGCGCAGGTTCACGTCCAGCGCCGCCGCGACGTCCCCTGCGGTGAAGGCCTCCAGCCGGCCGGATGCCGGCAGCGCAGCGTTGGCCACGAGCACGTCGATGTCGCCGCAGCCGGCGAGCAGCCGGTCGACGTCGGCCGGGTCGGCGAGGTCGCAGGGCAGCGCGGTGCCGCCGACCTCGGCCGCGAGCGGCTCGAGCACGTCGGTGCGCCGCCCGGTCAGGACGAGCCGGGTGCCCTCCCGGTGCAGGGCTCGCACGATGGCGTGGCCGAGGCCGCCGGTCGCGCCGGTGACGAGAGCGGTGCGGCCGCGGAGGTCCATGCGGGCAGGTTAGCCACGGCTCTCGAGGACGTCAGCGGCAGCGTGCTGGCTCGGCGGACTCGTCACGGGGACCCGGCACGCGCAGCAGCGACGTCGTGCGCAGCGGCCGGCTGGTCTTGTCCGCGTACATGACCGCGTCTGCGCGGCGCACCAGCTCGTCAACGCTGCAGGGGTCGGCGGGCCGCCACGTCTCGCTGCCGGCGCTGAGCCGGAGCTCGAACGCGGCGCCGGACTCCTCGTTGTAGCCGGCGAGCGAGGCGTACAGCCGCTCCCGGGCGTGCTGCGGGTCGCCGCCGTCACCGAGCAGCAGGACGAACTCGTCTCCGCCGAGCCGGCCGACCAGGTCCGAGCCGCGGCAGGTCCGGGTGAGGACCTCGGCCGCCCCGGCGATCGCGCGGTCTCCCTCGCGGTGGCCGAGCACGTCGTTCACGACCTTGAGCCCGTCCACGTCGACGAACAGCAGGCCGCGGGTCTCACCGGCCCGGCGGGCGCGCTCGAGCTCGTGCCCGGCGAGCGCGAACCAGCCGCGCCGGTTGTACACCCCTGTGAGCTCGTCGCGGAGGGCCACGTGCTGGAGCGCGCCCTCGCGCTTGCGGTTCAGCAGGACGAGCCCGGTGCCGGCGATGAGCAGCAGCAGCACGAGCGCGCCCTCGGCGACGCGCCCGGACCGGACGAGCTCGCCGAGGAACTCGGAGCTGTCCTGGACGGTGACCGCGGTCCACCCGGAGGTGCCGGCCGGCGCGTACGACGTGAAGCGCCCGTCGCGGTCGAGCACACCGGCCCGCTCACGGCGGCCGCTCAGCTGCGACCAGAGCGCACCGGGAAGCGGCCGACCGACCTCGGCGGGGGTCGGCGCGGCGATCACCAGCCCGACTGCGTCGACGACGTAGCCGCGGCCGGTCTTGCCGTACGCGAGGTTCGCCACGTAGTCCTGCAGGGGGCCGCGGTCTATCCGGAAGATGCCGACGACGAGGCCGCGGCTGCCGTCGTTGAGGTCGACGGGCAGCGCGATCGCTGCGGCCGGGTGGGCGCCTGCCGTGAGCACGCCGGACACCGGGAGCGTCTGGCGGCCGGACAGCACCGAGGTGCGCAGCGGGAGCCAGCCCGGATCCGTCGGCGCCGGCAGGTCCCGGCCGCTCACCGCCAGCGTGGTGCCGAACGGGCCGACCAGCGCGGTACCGACGTCGAACATCGGCGCCGCCCGCATCAGGTCCGTCAGCCGGGCGGCTGAGGGCGCTCCGGGCGCGGCCGGCCACCGACCCCGGCGCTCGAGCAGCTGCGCCTTGAGGGCGTCGCGGAGCGAGCCGCCGGCGACCTGGGTGTACTGCCCGGCCAGGTTCCCCAGCGTCGTCTGCAGCGTGAGCCGGTCCTCGACGTGGACGCGCTGCGCGGCGACGCTCGCGTGGTGCCCGGTCAGCAGCCCGGCGGCGCCGAGGAGCAGGACGAGTGCCACGCTGACGAGCACGGTGCGGGATCCGTGGGCGCTGCGGAGCTGACGAGCGGTCATGGCATCGACTTCCCTCGGTGGTGTGCCCTCCCTCGGCAGATCCGGGCGTTGGCAGCAGGTCGAGGCGGCCGAACCCCCCATTCGGACCACCCGACAGGCCAGGACGAGTCACCCGGCCGGGGGTGCAGAGGCAGGAGCCGAGGTCGTACCGTGACCGCGTGTCGACCTCGTTGGACCTGCCACCGGCAGCGGCCTCGGTGCGCGACGCCCGCCACTTCGTGGTGGGCCTGCTCGAGGAGTGGGGGCTCGACGACCTGGTCGAGACGGCGGCGCTGCTCACCAGCGAGCTCGTGACCAACAGCGTGCTGCACGCCCGGACGAGCATCCGGGTGGCGGTGGAGCGCAGGGACACGGGCGTGGCCGTGGCCGTCTCGGACGGCTCCGGCGTCAGCCCGCGCCGGCGCAGGCACAGCCAGACGGCCACGACTGGGCGCGGCCTGGACCTGCTGGAGAAGCTCGCCGACAGCTGGGAGGTCGTGCCCGAGGAGGGCGGCAAGACGCTCCGGTTCGTGCTGACCTCCGGCGCCGATCCGTGGGCCGCGTTCGCGGCCGACGGCGCGTGGGCGGACGCGCAGCTGTGAGCGACATGCCCCTGGGCCGGTATGCCGACGCGCCGAGCGGGGAGCCCCGGGAGGTACGGCTGCTGCGGGTCCCCGTGCGCCTGCTCGCGCAGGGCCGGGAGCGGCACGACGGCCTGATGCGGGAGTTCGCGCTGCTGGCGATGGCGCCGGAACGCCAGCACTCCGCCCCGGCGCGGCTCGTCGCCCTCACCGAAACGCTGGGCGTGCGCTACGCGGCGGCGCGCGCGCGGCCCGACGCGGACGTCGATGCCGCCTTGGAGGCGGGCGAGGACACCGTTGACCTCACCTACTCGGCCACTCCCGACGTCGTCGCCGCGGCGGACCTGCTCGACACCCTGATGGCGGAGGCAGACGAGTTCTGCCAGTCCGAGGACCTGCTCACGCTGGCCCGCGGTGACCTGCAGAAGCGGTTCTCGCACTGGTACCTCGACGAGTTCCGCCGGCAGCTGCGCGGCGAGCCGCCGAAGCCGTGGGACGGCCCGCTCGACCCGGAGTAGGCGGCTTCGCGCTCACGGGCTGGGGAAGCGCCCGCCCGGCGGGACGTCCTGCTCGAGGCACTGCCCGCTGCCGACCAGCGCCACCCCGTCCGCGCCGCCGACCCGTACGCCTGACCCGATCTCGGTGCGCGCGTCGACGACTGCGCGCTGCACCGTCGCGCCGGCGCGTACGACGACGTCGTGCAGCAGCACGGCGTCGCGCACGACGGCTCCGGCCTCGACGACCACGCCGGGGGAGAGCACGGACCTCTCGACCGTGCCGGCGACGACGCTGCCGGCGGACAGCAGCGACGAGGTCACCGCGCCGCCCCGGACGCGGGCGGGGCCGTGCCCGGCCGGGCGGGTGAGCAGCGACCAGTCGGCCTGCTCGAGCGGGAACGGCGGCTCGTCCTCGACGAGGTCCTGGTGCGCCGCCCAGTATGCGTCGACGGTCCCGACGTCGCGCCAGTAGCCGTCGAAGCGGTGCTCGCGGGCCTGCCCGGCGTCGACCAGCGCGGGCAGCAGGCCGTCGCCGAGGTCCTGGAGGTCGTCCGTCTCCGCCCCCAGCCGCTCCAGCACGTCCAGCGCCGGACCGGGGTCGAGCACGAAGACCTCGTTCGTCACGAGGTTCCCGGCCGGCTGCTCGGGCTTGTAGGCGTACGAGGTGATCCGGCCGCCCTCGACCTGCACCGCGCCGTAGCGGCTCGCGTCGTCCGGATCGACCTCGGTCGTCACCGCCGTCAGCACCGCGCCGCTGGCCAGGTGCTCGCGCACTACGTCGGCGTAGTCGATCCGGTACAGCGCGTCGGCGCTGAGCAGCACCAGCGCATCCGGCGCGTGCCGGCGGACGAGGTCGGCGTGGCGCCACAGGGCGTCCGCGGTGCCGGTGTGCCAGCCGCCCCGCTCGCCGCCCTGGCGGGGGTGCAGCAGCAGCAGCCCGCCGGTCGTGCGGTCGAGGTCCCACGGCCGGCCGTTGGCCAGGTGGGTCGCGAGCGACACCGGGTTGTACTGCTCGAGCACCCACACGTCGTCGATACCCGCGTGCCGGCAGTTGCTCAGCACGACGTCGACGAGCCGGTGGTCGCCCGCGAACGGCACGGCTGGCTTGGCACGGTGCTCCGTGAGCAGCTCCATCCGGCCGCCCTGCCCGCCGGCCAGCACCATCGCGAGGATCCTCATCGGCGACTACTGCCCGTTCAGCGAGAAGTGCATCGGGTCCTTCAGCGACCGCCACGTCCCGCCCCAGGCCCAGCCGATCCTGGTGAAGGCGCGTACGGCCGGACCACCGGCGAGGAACATCCCGGGCCGCTTCCACGAGCGGTCCCGGTACGCGCTGGCCAGCTCCGGCAGCACCAGGTCCCGCTTGACCTCCGGGTTCTGGAACGGGTTGACGTCGACCGCGATGCCGTACGCGTGCGCGCTGAACCGGGTCTGGCCCCGCGCCGCCCGGCAGACGTACCCCGCCGTGTTGTTGCCGTCGCCGGTCGGCCTGGCCCGCAGGTCGGCGGTCGTCGGCAGGCGCATCTCCTCGATCGGGAAGCCGGCGGCGTACAGGTCCCCGAACGCCTGGACCACCTGCGGCGCGACCCTCGCCGCCACGACCAGCTCGCCGGTGTGCGCGGCGCCGTCGAAGCCGTGGAAGGAGACAGTCAGATACCGCAGCCGGGCAAGCGGCACCGGGCACGCCGGCGACCAGGTCTCGCCCATGCGGGTGCGGACCGCGGTGGTGACCGGTCCGGTCGTCGCCCGGAAGGCGCC
Source organism: Mycobacteriales bacterium (assembly GCA_046262175.1). Classification (GTDB taxonomy): domain Bacteria; phylum Actinomycetota; class Actinomycetes; order Mycobacteriales; family SCTD01; genus RYN-124. The sequence continues at coordinate 10,794 of JBHENF010000208.1, read as the reverse complement.
GCCCGGCGGCGGCAGGACGTCGACGGACCCGAGTCGGCGGTCGCGCAGCACCTCGGGCGTCCTCTGGATCTCGCCGAAGCCGTCCGGCCGCAGCGGGAGCGGCGACGCGCCGATCCGCCAGCTCGGCGAGGGGGCCAGGTCCGCCGGGGACAGCGGGCTTGCCGCGGCGGGGGTGGACGGCAGCGTGCGGGACCGGCTCGGCGCGGGCGCCGCGACCGGCGGCCGTGAGCCGGCGGCGCAGCCGGTGCTGAGGAGCCCGGCCAGTACGAGCGCGGCCGCCGGTCTCACCCGTCCAGGGTCGCACGACAGGTGGGCGTAGCAGCAGGACAGCAACACCTTGCCGTTTGCGCAACCCCCGACTGCGGGCACGTCAAGTGCGTCCGCAGCCGCGGGCCCTGACCCCGTCGAACACCCCTGAGGTAGGAGACCCCGTGCTCTTGCAGCACGAGCTCTGTGACGCGGTCGAGATCTTCGCCGTGTCGGGTCCGGTGCGCGCGTCCGACGCCGAAACGTTGCGGGTGGCGCTCGAGCGGGCTCTCGCCCTGCACCCGCGCGGGGTGCTGGTCGACCTCACTGCCGCCGGCCCGCTCGCACCCGAGGCGGTCGCGGTCCTGCGCGAGGTCCGCCAGCAGGCGCCGGGTTGGCCGCGTCCCGCGCTGGTCGTATGCGGCGGGGACGCGGAGCTGGCCGGGTTGGACGCGCCGGTGCGCGCCGGTCGGCGCGACGCGATGGAGCACATTGACGACCGCTCGCCGGCGCCACGCCGCCGGTTCGGCCTCGACCACGCGCTGCGAACCCCCGCCCTGGCGCGCCACGCCCTCGCGCAGGCGGTGGACGACCTGCACCTCGAGCCGCTGTCGGACGACCTCAAGCTCGTCGTCACCGAGCTGGTGACGAACGCGATCCGGTACGCCGAGCCGCCGGTCGAGCTGGAGATCGAGGCGGATGAGGACAGCGTCACGGTCGCCGTCCTCGACGGCACCCCCGGCCGGCCCTTGGTGCGGCGGCCACCGGAGGACGCGGAGGGCGGCCGCGGGCTGCTGCTCATCGACCTGATCGCGGCGGAGTCCGGCGTACGGCCGCAACGCGACGGCAAGACGATCTGGGCCACCCTGGAGCGCCACCTCTAGGCTCGGCCGGTGCGTGCCCCGAGGATCACCGTCCCCGTCCCCGCCCCTGGGTGGGACGACCTGCGCGCGGAGCTCCTGGTGCCGGCGGCGTTCCCGCCGGACGTGCTCGTAGAGGCGGAGGCGGCTGCGGCGGCCCCGCGGCTGCCGGATCTCGACCTGACGGCTCTGCCGTTCCTGACGATCGACCCGCCCGACAGCCTCGACCTGGACCAGGCGATGTGCCTGGAACGCGCCGGCGACGGCTTCCTCGTCCGCTACGCGATCGCCGACGTCGCCGCCTTCGTCGCCCCCGGCGGACCCCTCGACGCCGAGACCCACCGCCGCGGCGAGACGAGCTACTTCCCGGACCTGCGGGTGCCGTTGCACCCGCCCGTGCTGGCCGAGGGCGCGGCGAGCCTGCTGGCCGACCAGGACCGGCCAGCCGTCGTCTGGTCCCTGCAGCTCGACGCCGCAGGGGCGCTCACCGGCACCGACGTGCGCCGGGCGCTCGTACGGTCGCGGCGCAAGCTGGACTACGCGAGCGTCCAGCAGGCGATCGACGACGGCACCGCGGACGAACAGCTCCAGCTGCTCGAGGAGATCGGCACCCGCAGGCAGGCGCTGGCCCGCGAGCGGGACGCGGTCGACCTGCCGACGCCCGAGCAGGAGGTGACCGACGGCCCCGACGGGCGGCCCTGCCTCGCCTACCGCGCGCCCGTCGCCTGCGAGGCGTGGAACGCGCAGATCAGCCTGCTCACGGGCATGGCCGCCGCCGACCTGATGCTCGCTGGGAAGGTGGGGCTGCTCCGCACCCTGCCGCCCGCCGGCGCCGAGTCCGTCGCGTCGCTGCGACGCAGCGCCCTCGCCCTCGGGGTCGCCTGGCCCGAGGGGACGTCGTACGGCGACATCGTCTCCGCGCTGGACCCGTCGCAGCCCGGCGCCGCAGCGCTCCTGACGCTGACCACCCGCCTGCTGCGCGGCGCGGCGTACACCGCGTTCGACGGGGCCGTCCCGGAGCAGAGCCTGCACAGCGCGGTGGCCGCCAGGTATGCGCACTGCACCGCGCCGCTGCGCCGGCTCGCCGACCGGTACGTCAACGAGGTCTGTCTCGCGCTGTGCGCGGGCACCGAGGTGCCGCAGTGGGCGCGCGACGCGCTGCCCCTGCTGCCCGACGAGATGGCGGCCGCCGACAAGAAGGCGCACGCCGTCGACCGGGCCATCGTCGACCTCGCGGAGGCGCTCGTGCTCGCGCCGCGGGTCGGCGAGGAGTTCGACGCCGTCGTGGTGGAGAGCGGCAGCAAGGGCGGCGTGGTGCAGCTCGCGGACCCGGCAGTCCGCGGCCGGTGTGACGGGGCGGACCTTCCGCTGGGTCAGCGGATCCGGGTCCGGCTGACGGCTGCCGACCCGGTCAGGCGGACGGTGCTGTTCGCTCCGGCATGACCTGCCGCACGTCGTACTGCCGGAACGCGGGCAGCGCGGCTGCGAGCAGCAAGGTCCCGACGACGCAGGCGACGCCGCCGACGGAGGCGGAGAACCGTGGTGACGTCACCGCCGCGAGCGCGCCGGCCTCGACGTTGCCCAGGGTGGGGCCGGACGAGTAGCTGATGAGCTCGATCCCGGCCAGCCGGCCGCGCAGCGCGTCCGGGACCGTCGTGTTCCAGATCGTCATGCGGAACAGGCCGCTGACCATGTCGGCGCCGCCGGCGAGCGCGAGGAACAGCAGCGCCAGGTCGAGTCGGTCCGACAGGCCGAAGCCGAGGATGGCGATGCCCCACAGGCCGGCTGCCCACAGCACGGCCAGGCCATGCCGCGAGATGCGCGCGGTCCAGCCGCTGGTCGCGGTCGCGAGGAAGGCGCCGATGGCGGGCGCGGTGTAGAGCAGGCCCAGCACCTCAGGGCCGCCGTAACGCACGGCCAGCGCCGGGAACAGCGCGTTGGGCATCCCGAAGAACATCGCGTTGATGTCGACGAGGTACGTCCCCATCAGCTCGGGCCGGCTGCGCGCGAACCGGATGCCCTCGACCACGCCGCGGATGCTCGGCCGCTCCGCGTCCGGCGGTGGCGGGACGGCGCGCATCCGGTTGAGCATCAGCAGCGAGAACGCGAAGGTGAGGACGTCGACGCCGTACGTCCACGACAACCCCAGCGCCGAGATGAGGACGCCGCCGACCGCCGGACCAGCGATCATCCCGACGGTTCCCCGCAGCGATCCCAGCGCGGCAGCCGGGACTAGGTCCTCGCGCGGCACCAGGCGGGGGAGCAGGGCGTCCAGGCTCGGCCGCTGCAGCGCCTCGAGCATCGTGGCGACGCCGGCCAGCGCGAACAGGGCCGGCACCGACCGCACCGAGACGTTCACCAGCAGCAGCAGTGACACGACGAGCAGCGACAGCTCGGTCAGCTGCACCATCCGGCGGCGGTCGACGGCGTCGGCGAGTGCACCGCCGACGAAGGCCATCGAGAGGACGGCGGCGAACTCGACCAGCCCCAGCAGCCCGACGAGGAACGTGCTCCTGGTCAGGACGTACACCTGGTACGGGATGGCGACGAACGTGATCATGCTGCCGAGGAAGGTGACGGCCTGGCCGGTGAACAGCAGCCGGAAGTCGCGGTGCCGCCGCAGCGGGGAGACGTCCAGAGCGAGTGCCCGCCAGCCCCTGCGCGGCGCGGTGTCGAGCGCCACCGGGTCCGCGCCCGCCCGCGGCTCGTCGATCACGACTGCAGCGTGCTCCCGCTGTCCAGCGACTTCCGCCGCCACCGGCGGCGGGGCCGCAGCCCTGCTGCCGCGCTGACCAGGTGTCCCAGGACGTCGAGCGACGGTGCAGCCGCGGGCACGATGAGAGCGTCGTGGGCGAGGCCGCCGAGGTCGGCGTTGCCGCTGCCGTCGAGCGCGAGCAGCGTGGCGCCGCCGCGCCGGGCGTCGGCGAGCCGCTCCAGCAGCCGCTCCGGCGGCGTGTCCGGCGCGACGACGAACAGCGTCTCGCCACGCGCGACGTGCTCGAGCCGGGACAGGTCGACCGCCAGATGCGGCGGCGCGCCGGGTGGCGGCGCCCAGCGAACCAGCGTGGGCTTCAGCGCCGGTGCGCCGGCGTAGCGGGCCTCGTCGTCGAGGTGCGCGGCAAGGTGCCACGGCTCGTCGTCGGGCGTCCCGACGAGCAGCAGTCCGCCCGGGTCGTGCGGCGCGCTGCGCAGGCTGGTCGCCAGGTGCACCGCCCGCTCCACCCAGCCGGTGCCGGCGAGGGCGCTGCGGAGCCGGTCGACCGCGGAGGCGTCCACGCCTCGCAGGCTATTGCTGCAGCGGGTTGGCCGGCAGCGGGTTGGACGAGGACGGGCTCGGCTTGGGGCTGGCAGCCGGCGAGCTCGACGGCTTCGGCGACGGCTTCGGCGACGGGCTGCTGCTCGGGCTGCTCGCCGCGCTGGCCTTCGCGGCCGGGCTCGACTTCGCGGCCGGGCTCGACTGCTGCTCCTCCGGGGCGGCCGGGATCACCAGCGCGGGACGCCGGACGACCTTGCGGGGCAGGCTTGCCTGCAGCTTGGCGACCAGCAGGTCGGCCTGGCGCAGGACGGCCCGCAGCGTCGCGGACTCCGGTCCGCTGGAAGCGATGACGACCTGCTCGCTGCGCAGCAGCGCGATCGCTCGCTCGACCGCAGCCGGGTTGGTGGACCCGACCCCGACGAGCGGTGCGAGGTCGGCGTGGAACTGCGCGGCGGCCGCGCTGATGCTGCTGTCGGAGGCGCCGCTCGTCGCGAGGTCCGCGAGCCGGGCGTACGAGTCCATGGAGACGTTGTTGGTCTGCGGCGCCACGGTGGAGCTGGTCGAGATGCCGGGCAGGCCGCCCCCGAGGAAGCCGAACAGCGCGGCGCACGCAGCGACAAGAGGGGCCGCGGGGAGCAGCCGGCTGGTGCGGCGCTTCGGCGCGACGACGGCCGGAGCGGGCTCCTCGCGGCCGGCCATCCCGGACAGGTGCGCGAGGGCGCGCTCCTCGAACGAGCGGACCTCGCCGCCCTCGCTCAGCAGCAGCCAGCCGGCCAGCTCGTCGGCGCCGGCGTCGGCCGCGGTGGCGGCCAGGCTCAGGTCCCGGCGGATCGTGCTGCGCAGGCCGTCGACCTCGCGCAGCAGCGCGTCGAGGTCGGCGATCCGCGGCTCCGGCAGCTGCCCGATCACCTCGAGCAGCGGTGCCGAGTCCTGCACGAACAGCTCGACATCCGTCGGCGTCGGGAGGGCGCGCAGGGCGGCACGACGGGACTGCTGCCCCTGGTCGTCCGGCCGCTCGCTCACGGTGCCTCCTCGTCGCTGTCGAGAAGTGTTTCGCCGTCGCGGGCAGATCTCCTGCTGGCGCGCCATGTCCACTTGGGGCGGATCTCCGGGCTGACAGACTGGCTCCCGTGACCGCTCCCGCCGACGTCTCCGGCCGCACCGTCTCCGTGCTGGGCGGTACCGGGGAACAGGGCCGCGGGCTGGCCCGCCGGCTGGCCCTTGCAGGGGTCCGCGTCGTGCTCGGCTCCCGGGACGCCGCGCGGGCCGAGGCGGCCGCCGCCGCGCTGCCCGGCGAGGTGACGGGGTTCGACAACGCCGGTGCCGCCGCGGCCGGCGAGATCGTGATCGTCGCCGTGCCGTGGGAGGGCCACCGCGAGCTGCTCGCCTCCCTCGCCGGGCCCCTGGCCGGGAAGATCGTCGTCGACTGCGTCAACCCGCTGGGGTTCGACAAGCAGGGGGCGTACGCCCTGCCGGTGGAGGAGGGCAGCGCCGCGCAGCAGGCCGCCGCCGTGCTCCCGGACAGCCGGGTGGTCGCGTCCTTCCACCACGTGAGCGCCGTCCTGCTGCTCGACGAGACGGTGGAGTCGGTGGACACCGACGTCCTCGTGCTGGGTGACGACCGGGAGGCGACGGACGTGGTGCAGGCGCTCGCCGGGCTGATTCCGGGCATGCGCGGGATCTACGCCGGCCGGCTGCGCAACGCGCACCAGGTCGAGGCGCTGACGGCCAACCTCATCTCGGTCAACCGCCGGTACAAGGCACACGCGGGGCTCCGCGTCACAGACGTGTGAGAGTCGTCAGCCTGGTCCCGTCGCTGACGGAGGCGGTCGCCGGGACCGGGTTGCTGGTCGGCGCGACCGACTGGTGCACCCACCCCGTCGACCTGGACGTGCCGCGGATCGGCGGTACGAAGAACCCCTCCGTGGAGGCGGTCCTCGCCCTACGGCCGGACCTCGTGCTGGCCAACGAGGAGGAGAACCGGCCGGTCGAGCTCGACGCGCTCCGCGCCGCTGGCGTGGAGGTCGACGTCACCTGGGTGCGGACCGTGCCGGAGGGCCTGGCCGAGCTGCGGCGGGTGCTCGGCCGCCTCGGTGCGGCCCCGGCGTGGCTGGACGAGGCAGACGCGGCGTGGGCCGTGCCGTACGACGGTCCGCGACGAACGGCGCTGATACCGATCTGGCGCCGGCCGTGGATGGCGGTCGGTTCGGACACGTTCGCCGGCGACCTGCTGGCCCGGCTCGGGATCGACAACGTCCTGGCCGCCTCGCCCGAGCGGTACCCCCGGTTCGATCCCGCGGACGTTCCCTGTGACCTCGTGGTGCTGCCGGACGAGCCGTACGCCTTCTCGCCGTCCGACGGGCCAGAGGCGTTCGCCGTTCCGAGCGCCTGCGTCAGCGGCCGGCACCTGACCTGGTACGGCCCCTCGCTCGTCGAGGCCCGGTCCGTGCTGACCGCCCAGCTGTCGACGCCCCGGTGATCCACGCGCACTTCTCCGCGCTGGTGCGGCAACGGGAGGCCGGAAGTGCGCGTGGATCAGGGGCTCAGGCCCAGCGTTGGGTGCGGATCTTCCGGCCGGCCGCGCAGTCCTGGACGAGCTCGGCGAGCCGCTTCGCCCGCGTCTCCGGCCGCTTCGCGCTGGTGACCCAGTGCGCGCAGACCTTCCGGTACGACGGCGGCTGGGCGCTCCAGAACGCCCACGCCGCCGGATCCGACCGCAGCGGTGCGTCGTCCAGGACGACCTCGCCCTGCTCGTACGCGTAGGTGCTCGTCCGGTCCTCGCGCCGGGCCGCGAACGCCGCCCGGCCCGCGTCAGTCATCCGGCCGGCCGCCTCCAGCCCGGCCACCTTCGCGACGTTGACCGCGCTCCACGTGCTCGACGTCTTCCGCCGGGTGAACCGGATGCTGTAGCTCTCGTCGTCGATCCGCCGGCGTACGGCGTCGATCCAGCCGAAGCAGAGCGCCTCGTCGACCGACTCGCTCCACGTCATGCAGGCCCGGCCGGTGCCCTTCTTCCAGAACCCGACGAGCAGCTCCGACTCGACAGCCGCGTGCTGCTCGAGCCAGGCTCGCCAGTCGGCGGGTGAGGCGAAGAACTCAGGTGTAGCCATGCTCCGCAGCCGGATAGGTCCCGTTGCGGACGTCGTCGGCGTACGCCGTCACCGCGTCGGTCAGCACGGTGCGCAGGTCCGCGTACCGCTTCAGGAACTTCGGGCCGGGTCCGGGGGTGAGGCCCGCCAGGTCGGTCCACACGAGCACCTGCGCGTCGCAGCCGGGGCCGGCGCCGATCCCGACGGTCGGGATGGTCAGCTCCTTGCTCACCCGCTCCGCGAGGTCGCTCGGCACCACCTCGAGGACGACCGCGAAAGCGCCGGCCTCCTGCAGGGCGAGGGCGTCCTCGATGAGCAGGTCCCCGGCCTCACCACGGCCCTGGACGCGGTAGCCGCCGAGGGTGTTGACGGACTGGGGCGTGAGGCCGAGATGGCCCATGACCGGCACGCCGGACTCGACCAGCAGCGAGACCTGCGGCAGCACCCGCCGACCGCCTTCGAGCTTCACGGCCTGCGCGCCCTCGCGCAGGAAGCGGACGGCCGTGTCGAGTGCCTGCGCCGGCGAGCCCTGGTACGAGCCGAAGGGCAGGTCGGCGACCACCAGCGACCGGGTCGTCGCCCGCGCGACGCCGCGCACCAGCGGCACCAGGTCCTCGACCGTGACGGGAACGGTCGTCTCGTACCCGAGCACGTTGTTGCCCGCCGAGTCGCCCACCAGCAGCACCGGGATGCCGGCCGCGTCGAACAGCGCGGCGGTGAGCATGTCGTACGACGTCAGCATCGCCCACCGCTCGCCGCGGTCCTTCGCGGCCTGCAGGTCGCGCACGGTGACGCGGCGGCTGGTGACGCCGCCGTACAGGGTCGGCTCGGTCATGACGCTCTCCTCGGACTCGAGGCGCACGTACGGCGTCCCCGGTCATGACGATGGTGGCACCGGGCGCTGTCCTTGTCCCTGTGCATCACGTCACGCGGCCGCTCCACCTCGTTGATCATCGCGGCGCACGCGACCGTGGGCCCAGGCCTGCTCACGGTGCTCCACGCGGCGATGATCAAGGGGCAGGGTCGGGTGACGTCTCCGGGCGGGTCTCGGCCGGCTCGCCTGCAGTGGGTGCGGCGACCTCGCGCCAGCGGGACGTGATGGGCAGCCGGCGGTCCCGGCCGAAGGCGCGGCCGGTGATCTTCGGGCCGGGCGGGTACTGCCGCCGCTTGTACTCCGCCGCGTCGACCAGCGAGATGACACGGTCGACGGTCGTCTCGGTGTGCCCCTTCGCGATCAGCTCGGTGCGGCCCAGGTCGTGCTCGACGTAGTCGTCGAGCAGCGCGTCCAGCTCGTCGTACGGGGGCAGCCGGTCGCGGTCGAGCTGCCCGGGCGCGAGCTCCGCGGACGGCTCCTTGCGGATGCTGTTCTCCGGGATCGGTGGCGTCTCACCACGCGATTCGGCCAGCGCGTTCCGCCAGCGGGCCAGCCGCCACACCATCGACTTGGGGACGTCCTTGATCGGCGCGTAGCCGCCGACCGAGTCGCCGTACAGGGTGGAGAAGCCGGTCGCCAGCTCGCTCTTGTTGCCGGGCGCCAGGACGAGGTGCCCGTGCTCGTTGGACAGCGCCATGAGCGTCGTCCCCCGTACGCGGGCCTGCAGGTTCTCCACCGCAAGCCCGGTCAGCGGGAGCGTCTGCTCCCAGGCGTCGATCATCCGCGTGATCGGCACCTGCTGCCACTGCAGGCCCTGCCGGTCGGCGAGCTCCTTCGCGTCGCTGACCGAGTGATCGGACGAGAAGCGGGACGGCATCCCGATGACGTGCACCTGCCCGGCGCCGAGCGCGTCGCAGGCGATCGTCGCGACCACCGCGGAGTCGATGCCGCCGGACAGGCCGAGGACGGCGCTGCGGAAGCGGTTCTTGCGGGCGTAGTCGCGGGTGCCGGTGACGAGCGCGCCCCACACCTCGGCCTCGTCCTCGAGCCGCGGCGCCACCCCGACCACCACGGGCTCGTACGGAGGCAGCTCGTCCTCGCTCAGCACGACGTGCTCGACGGTCATCGTCGTCCCGTCCCGTGCGTCCACGGCGCCCGTGGTGCGCAGCGTCGCTGTCGGCAGGTCGAGGTCGACCACGACCAGCCCCTCCTCCCACAGGGGAGCGCGCGCGAGCACCTGGCCGTCCGCGTCGGCGACGAGGGAGTCACCGTCGAACACGAGCTCGTCCTGCCCGCCGACGAGGTTGACGTACGCCAGGGCTGCGCCCGCCTGCTTCGCGCGCCGGCAGACCAGCTCGCCGCGCAGGTCGTCCTTGCCCCGCTCATACGGCGAGCCGTTGATGCACAGGACGAGCCCGACGCCGGCCTCGCGAGCGACCGTGATCGGGCCGCCCTCCTGCCAGAGGTCCTCGCAGATGGTGATCCCGACGTCGACGCCGTGCACCCGGACCACAGGGAAGCGGTCGCCGCGCACGAAGTAGCGGAACTCGTCGAAGACGCCGTAGTTGGGCAGGTGGTGCTTGGCGTACCGCGCCACGACTCGGCCGCCGTGCAGCACGGCAGCGGAGTTCTGCGGCTCGCCCGCGGGCCGGCCGAGAGCGGGTACGGGCACCTCGGACCGGCCGCAGTACCCGACGACGACGGCGATGTCGCCGGCGCCCTCGGCCTCCAAACGGACGGCGAGCCGCTCCAGCTCGGCCAGCGACGCCTGCACGAACGACGAGCGCAGGACCAGGTCCTCTGCCGGGTACCCGGTCAGCACCATCTCCGGGAATGCGACGACGTGGCAGCCGCGCTCGAGGGCGTGCGCGGTCCACGTGCTGACCAGGTCGGCGTTGCCCGGCAGGTCGCCGACGACCGCGTCGACCTGGGCGAGTCCGATCCGCAGCTGCGCCATGAGCCGACCCTACGAGCCGCTCCTACGCTGCCCCGGTGGGACAGCCCGGTTCGGTCCGTACGCGCGTCCGCCGCGCCATCGTCGGCACCGTCGCGCTCGCCCTGCTGCTGCTCGGCCTCCCGCTCGGCGCCGCCCTGAACCGCGTCTACCGCGGCGAGGCGGAGACGCGGCTCGAGGGCGAGGCGGCCCGGGTGCTCGTCGTGGCACCGGCGCCGGGTGGGCCGCTCCCGCAGCCGCGGTACGCCAAGACCAGCCTCGGGCTGTACGACGCGACCGGCCGCCGGACATCCGGTCGGGGGCCCGCGTTCGACCCGACGGCGCGGCAGGCCGGACGTACCCGAGGCGAGGTCCGGGCCCGCGCCGGTGGAGCCCTGGTCGTGGCGGTGCCGTACCGCGCGGGTGACGGCTCGACGGTGTCGGTACGCGCGGCGTCCCCGTACGGCGTCGTCCGTGGGCGTACCTACCGCGCGTGGGCGCTGACAGCCGGACTCGCGGCGCTGGTCCTCGTCGTC
>JBHENF010000207.1:0-20124 GCA_046262175.1 Mycobacteriales bacterium | reverse complement strand
CGGCCCAAGCACTACTACTCGATCTACCAGAAGATGATCGTCCGCGGCCGCGACTTCACCGACATCTACGACCTCGTCGGCATCCGCGTCACGGTCGACACCGTCCGCGACTGCTACGCCGCGCTCGGCACGATCCACGCCCTGTGGTCCCCGGTACCCGGCCGGTTCAAGGACTACATCGCGATGCCCAAGTTCAACATGTACCAGTCGCTGCACACGACCGTCATCGGGCCCGAGGGCAAGCCCGTGGAGATGCAGATCCGGACGCTGGAGATGCACAAGCGCGCGGAGTACGGGATCGCCGCGCACTGGAAGTACAAGGAGGGCGCTCAGCTCCCCGCCCCGGTCAAGGGCGACGACATGACCTGGCTGCGCCAGCTGCTCGACTGGCAGAAGGAGTCGGCCGACCCGGGCGAGTTCCTCGACTCGCTGCGCTTCGACCTGCACTCGATGGAGGTGTTCGTCTTCACGCCGAAGGGCGACGTCATCTCGCTGCCCGCCGGCGCGACGCCCGTCGACTTCGCCTACTCCGTGCACACCGAGGTCGGCCACCGCTGCATCGGCGCGCGCGTCAACGGCCGGCTCGTCCCGCTCGAGTCCACCCTCGACAACGGCGACGTCGTCGAGGTGTTCACCTCCAAGGCCGAGACCGCGCACCCCTCGCAGGACTGGCTGCAGTTCGTCAAGAGCCCCCGGGCGCGCAACAAGATCCGGCAGTGGTTCGCCAAGGAGCGCCGCGAGGACGCCGTCGAGATCGGCAAGGAGCAGATCGGCCGGGCCATGCGCAAGCAGGGGCTGCCGCTGCAGCGGCTGCTCGGCGGCGAGGCGCTGCTCAACATCGCGAAGGACCTGCGGCTGCCCGACATCACCGCGCTGTACGCGGAGGTGGGGGAGGGGCGCGTCTCGGCCCAGTCGGTGGTGCAGCGGGTCATGGCGGGGATGGGCGGTCGCGAGGGCGCGGTCGAGGATCTCGCCGAGACCGCCGTACCCACCAAGCCCGCGAAGCGGCCCCGGCCGGCCACCGACCCCGGCATCGTCGTCAAGGGGGTGTCCGACGTCTGGGTGAAGCTCGCCCGCTGCTGCACCCCGGTGCCCGGCGACGAGGTGGTCGGGTTCATCACCCGCGGCCGGGGCGTCTCGGTGCACCGGCAGGACTGCGTCAACGCCGGGCCGCTCATGGCGGACAAGGACCGGGTGTGCGAGGTCGAGTGGGCGCCCACCGCCGGGTCGCTGTTCCTGGTCAACATCCAAGTCGAGGCGCTCGACCGGACGCGGCTGCTCAGCGACGTGACGCGGATGCTCTCCGACGCGCACGTCAACATCCTGTCGGCCACGGTGACCACGACCCGCGACCGCGTCGCCGTCTCCCGGTTCTCCTTCGAGATGGCCGACCCGAAGCACCTGGGTCACCTGCTGACCCAGGTGCGCAACGTGGAGGGCGTGTACGACGCCTACCGCGTCACCTCCTAGCCTGCAGGTATGACCGTTTCGCGCCTGCCCGTGCTGGGCCTCGCCCTTGCCTCCCTCGCCCTCACCGCGACCGCCTGCGCCGACGTCGGCAGCAGCGACCGCCCTGGCGCCGGCCCCTCGCTGTCCCAGGACAAGATCATCTGCAACTCGATCCGGACGACCATGCAGAAGGACAAGGCCGCCGCCGACGCCGCCACGGCCGCGGGCGACAAGGCTGAGGCCGCCCGCAAGATGGAGGCGGTGCGCGCCGGCGCCGAGGGCGCGAGCACCGTGAAGGACTGCGACACCAGCGACATCATCGCGCCGAGCACCGCCGCGAGCACCCCGGCGACTCCTCCCGCGAGCACCCCGCCCAGCCCATAGCGGCGTCCACACGACGAAGGCCGGCCACCCGCGTGGGTGACCGGCCTTCGTGCTGCGTCGGGCTAGGCCTTCTTCTTCTCGTTCGCCGTCGCCTTCACGATCTTCAGTGGCGTGTTGGGCTTGCCGTCGCCCTCGGGGGTCGAGCCGCCCTTCGCGACCTTCTCGAGGATGTCGAGCCCCTTCGTGATCGTGCCGAAAGGCGTGTAGAGCGGGTCGAGCTGGGTGTCCTTGAAGACCAGGAAGAACTGGCTGCCGTTGGACCCCGGCCCGCTGTTGGCCATCGCCACGGTGCCGCGCGGGTACTTCGCATCCTTCAGGTTCTCGTCGGCGAAGGTGTACCCCGGCCCGCCGGTGCCCTGCCCGGTCGGGTCTCCGCACTGCACCACGAAGATGCCGGCCGTCGAGAGGCGGTGGCACGGCGTGTTGTCGTAGTAGTGGCGTGCGGTGAGGGACCGGAAGTTGTTGACCGTGCACGGCGCCGCCGGCGTGTTCAGGTCGATGTCGATGACACCCAGGTTGGTCGTCAGGTGCACCGTGTAGAGCTTCTCGGTCTCGACGCCGGTCAGCGGCGGGAACAGCACCTCGCGCGAGGCCGGCTGCTTGGTCTTCGTGTACTCGCAGGTGCCCGGCTCCAGCGACTTCTGCGGCGACGCGCTGGCAGCTGCACTGGGCTCGATCGCCTTGGCGTCGCCGCCGCGGTCGATCTTCGTGGCGAGCAGGATGACTCCCAGCGCCACCAGGGCGACCGCCACGACGCTGGCGATGACCGCGTTGCGCTGCCGGCGGCGGGCGGCGGCAGCAGCCCGCCGGGCCGCCTGCCGCTCTGCCCGCATCCGGGCGAGCTCCTTCTCGCGCTTGCTGCTCGCCACGCGGGCTCCTCCTGCTTGTCGTACGAGGGCACGCCGACGCCCGGCGTGCTGCTGCTCACTCTAGGGAATCCCGCTCGCCGCCGCGTGCACCCGCCGGTAGGGTCGAGCACCCGGTCGAGCGAGTCGGCCGCGAGGTGCTGAGAGGGACGACAGTGCTGGTCCGCGGGTTCCCGGCGGCTGCGTTCGGCACCAACTGCTGGGTGGTCGCGCCGGCCGAGGGTGAGCAGTGCGTCGTCATCGACCCGGGCATCGGCGTCGAGGAGCAGCTCGACGCGGTCCTGCGGGAGCACCGGCTGCAGCCCGTCGCCGTCCTGCTGACGCACGGGCACCTCGACCACACCTTCTCCGTGACCCCCGTCTGCGGCGCCCGCGGCATCCCCGCGTGGATCCACCCCGGGGACCGCGACCTGCTGGCCGACCCGATGAAGGGGCTCTCGCCGGAGAGCCGCACGATGTTCGGCGGCCGGCTCGAGTGGACCGAGCCGGACGACGTCGCACTGCTGGACCCCGAGCAGCCGGTCGAGCTGGCCGGGATGCGCTTCGGCGTCGACTTCGCACCCGGTCACACGCCTGGGTCCGTGGTCTTCCGCACGCCAGGCGGCGAGGTCGCGGGCGAGCCGGCGCCCCCGGTGATGTTCTCGGGCGACGTCCTGTTCGCCGGCTCCATCGGGCGGACCGACCTGCCAGGCGGTTCCTGGGAGCAGATGCAGTCCTCGCTCACGCGGGTCGTGCTGCCGGCGCCGGACGAGACGGTCGTCTACTGCGGGCACGGGCCGAGCACGACCGTCGGCGTGGAGCGGACGAGCAACCCGTTCCTCCAGCAGCTCGCCGACGCGCCGCCCGCGCGCGGGCTGTAGTGGTCGCGTTCGCCGCGCCCAAGGGCGTCCCCGACTACGTTCCTGCGCGCTCCGAGGCTCTGCTGGCCGTACGCGACGCGATGGTGGCGCCGCTGCGGCTGGCCGGCTACGGCGCGCTCGAGCTGCCGGTCTTCGAGGACACGGCGCTGTTCGCCCGCGGAGTCGGCGAGACCAGCGACGTCGTCAGCAAGGAGATGTTCACGTTCGACGACCGTGGCGGCCGCTCGGTCACGCTCCGGCCCGAGGGGACCGTCGGCGCCGTCCGCGCCGCGCTGGAGGCTGGGCTGGAGCGGGGCGCTCTGCCGGTGAAGCTCTGGTACGCCGGACCGATGTTCCGGTACGAGCAGCCGCAGTCGGGTCGGCAACGGCAGTTCATGCAGGTCGGTGCGGAGGCGCTCGGCAGCGACGACCCGGCCCTCGACGCGGAGCTGATCGCGCTCGCCGACCAGGCCTATCGCACGCTCGGGCTGACCCGGACGGTGCTGCACGTCGGCACGCTGGGCGACCCCGACGACCGCGCGGGTTACAGCGACCGGCTGCGCGCGTGGCTCACGCCGCGCGTCGGCGGCATCGACGCCGAGACCGACCGGCGGATCGAGCGCAACCCGCTGCGGGTGCTCGACGACAAGCGACCCGAGGTGCGCGCGGCGACGGCCGATGCGCCTCTGCTCGGCGATGACCTCTCGGCCGAGCCGCGCGCGCACCACGAGGCCGTACGGAGCTGGCTCAGCGACCTCGGCATCCCGTTCGTCGACGACCCGCGGCTCGTCCGCGGGTTGGACTACTACCGGCGCACGACGTTCGAGTTCGTGCACCCGCTGCTCGGCGCGCAGTCGACGATCGGGGCGGGTGGCCGCTACGACGGGCTCTCCGAGCTCATCGGCGGCCCGGCGCTGCCGGGCGTGGGCTGGGCGCTCGGCGTCGACCGCACCCTGCTGGCGCTCGAGGCCGAGCAGGTCGCGCTGGACGCGCCCAGCCGCGTGGGCGTCTTCTTCGTCCCGCTCGGTGCGGCGGCCAAGTCTCGCGCGGTCGTGCTGACCGGCGAGCTGCGCCGGTCAGGGATCGGAGCCGACCTCGTCTACGGCGAGCGGGGCATGAAGGGCGCCATGAAGGCGGCCGAGCGCTCGGGCGCCGCGTACGCCGTGGTGCTGGGCGACCGCGACCTCGCGGCCGGTGAGGCGCAGCTGAAGGACCTCCGCTCGCACGAGCAGACCGCCGTACCGCTGGACGACCTGATCTCGACCCTGAAGGGGAAGCTCCTGTGATCCGCACCGCCGAGGCCGGCACGCTCCGCCCGGAGCATGCCGGCCAGACCGTCACCCTCGCCGGCTGGGTCGCTCGCCGCCGCGACCACGGTGGTGTGGCGTTCCTCGACCTGCGCGACCGCAGCGGGATCGCGCAGGTCGTTGTGCGCGACGAGGCCGTGGCGTCCGGGCTGCGCAACGAGTTCTGCATCGCCGTCACCGGCGAGGTGTCCGTACGGCCGGAGGGCAACCGCAACGACGCGCTCCCGAGCGGCGCTGTCGAGGTCGTCGCCGCCTCCGTCGAGGTGCTCAGCGAGGCGGCGCCGCTCCCGTTCCCGATCGACGAGCACGTCGAGGTGGGCGAGGAGGCGCGGCTGCGGCACCGCTACCTCGACCTGCGCCGGGCAGGACCGGCCGCTGCGATGCGGCTGCGCAGCAACGTCAACAAGACGGCCCGCCAGGTCCTGGACCAGCACGGCTTCCTCGAGGTCGAGACCCCCACCCTGACCCGCAGCACGCCCGAGGGCGCACGCGACTTCCTCGTGCCGGCCCGCCTGCAGCCGGGCAGCTGGTACGCCCTGCCGCAGTCGCCGCAGCTGTTCAAGCAGCTGCTCATGGTCGGCGGGCTCGAGCGGTACTACCAGATCGCCCGCTGCTACCGCGACGAGGACTTCCGCGCCGACCGGCAGCCCGAGTTCACCCAGCTCGACATCGAGATGACCTTCGTCGACCAGGAGGACGTCATCGTCCTGATGGAGGACGTCCTCGAAGCCATGTGGAAGCTCGTCGGCGTCGACATCCCGCGCCCGATTCCGCGGATGACGTACGCGGACGCGATGCGGACGTACGGCTCGGACAAGCCGGACCTGCGCATGGGCAACCCGCTGGTCGAGTGCACCGAGTACTTCAAGGACACGCCGTTCCGCGTGTTCCAGGCGGAGTACGTCGGTGCGGTCGTCATGCCCGGTGGAGCCTCGCAGCCGCGTAAGCAGCTCGACGCGTGGCAGGAGTGGGCCAAGCAGCGCGGCGCGCGCGGGCTCGCGTACGTGCTGTTCCAGCAAGACGGCACGATCACCGGTCCCGTCGCTAAGAACCTGTCCGAGGCCGAGCTGGCCGGGTTGGCCGAGCAGGTCGGCGCGAGCGCGGGCGACTGCGTGTTCTTCGCAGCCGGCGCCACCAAGTCCAGCCGGGCGCTGCTGGGGGCCGCGCGCCTCGAGATCGGCCGCCGCGCCGGCCTGCTCGACGACAGCACGTTCGCGTTCACGTGGGTCGTCGACGCGCCGATGTTCGAGCCCAGCTCGGAGGCCGTGGCGAGCGGTGACGTGGCCGTCGGGGCCGGCGCGTGGACCGCCGTGCACCACGCGTTCACGGGGCCGAAGCCGGAGTACGCCGACACCTTCGACTCCGACCCGGGCAGCGCGCTGGCGTACGCGTACGACATCGTCTGCAACGGCAACGAGCTCGGCGGCGGGTCTATCCGGATCCACCGCGAGGACGTGCAGAAGCGCGTGTTCGAGGTCATGGGTCTCGGGGAGGCGGAGGCGCAGGAGAAGTTCGGCTTCCTGCTCGAGGCGTTCAAGTACGGCGCGCCGCCGCACGGCGGGATCGCGGTCGGCATGGACCGCATCTGCGCGTTGCTCGCCGGCACCGACTCGATCCGGGACGTGATCGCGTTCCCGAAGAGCGGCGCGGGCTACGACCCCCTGACCGGCGCCCCGACGCCGATCACGACCGAGCAGCGCAAGGAAGCCGGCGTCGACGCAGCACCGGTCGTGGAGGGCAAGCCCGCCTAGCCCCGGAGCGGTGTCGGCAGCGCAGGCCGTGCCGAAGGCCAGGCCAAGCGCCGACGCTGCGGAGTCACCAACGGCCCCGGACCTCGAGCGGTCCGCTGGTGAAGCGGTGGTCGTCCGTGAAGCCGAGCGCGTCGTACGTCGCCCGCCCGTAGGCGTTGTCGGCGTACATGCCGAGGGTGACGAGGTCGCGGCCGTCGTCGAACAGCCGCCGGGTGAGCGCGGCGGTGACCGTGCGTCCGAGTCCCCGCCCGCGGGCGCTGGGGTGCACCGCGATGGACGACAGGTGCCCGATGCCCGTCGCGGCGCTGGTGTCGGCCGCGCAGGCGATCAGGCGGCCACCGTCGCGGATCCCGACCCAGCGGCGGACGGCGGGGTCGCCCGGCAGCGCTGAGGCCGTCGGGCTGCTCTCGGTCAGCAGGGGCCCGACCTCGTCGGCGTCGACGTCGTCCACCGCCTCCTCGCCCGGCTGGACGGGCGGGGGAGCGGCCAGCCACCGGAAGTCCCAGTCGGTCTGGCCCATCGACATCCACGCCGGCAGGTGCACCGGCGTGCCTCGCGGCACGGTGATGCGCTGCCTCGGCGGGATCTCCTCGACCAGCGCCCCGACGAGGGCGCCGACCTCAGCGGGCGGACCGAGAGCGCTCAGGTACGAGCGACCCTCCTCCGCCGTCATCCACGCGACGGCGCGGCCGGACAGCCAGCCGCGCACGGACGGCCGGCGCAGGGTGCCGCGCGCGAACGGGTCGTGCCCGGTGGCGACGAGGACTTCGGCGGCGGAGCCGAGCTGGGTAAGCGCCACCGCCTCGACGCTAGTGGGCGGAGCGCCGCCGGGCGACGGCGAGGCCGGCCAGCAGGAGCAGCAGCGCGACGAGCGGCACCGCAGCACCGAGTCCGGTCGCGGCGAGGCCGTTCGGAGCCGGCGCAGACCCGCCGGGTGCGGTGCCCGGCGGCACGACGGCCGGTCGCACGGCGGCCGCCGCTCCGAAGCGGACGTTGACCGCCTTCGTGCCCTCGAGCTGCAGCGGGGCGATGTCGGCGAAGTCCGTCCCGTTGTTCTGCGGCACGACGCCGCTCTGCGGCGATGCCGTCACGAACGCCATCGCCTGCTCGAGCAGGTTGGCCGAGGTCGGGTTGCCCAGGGCCGCGGCCGGCACCTTGATGGTGATCGTGCCGCCGTCCTCGCTGCCGCTGCCCTGCGAGATGCCGGGGTTCGGGAACGCGTTGTACGTCAGGTAGTTGGGCTTGCACCCGGAGACCGAGCACAGATCCACGCTGGAGGTCTTGCCGCCGTAGAACGTGGTGGGAGACGCGGGTGAGGCCTCCGCGGCGACGAAGTACAGGACGTCGCCCATCTGCCAGCGCACCACCGCCTGTGCCGTCGGCGTCCCGGCGGCCGCCGCGGCGTCGCCCAGCGGAGCGGCCGTCTTCAGCCGGACCACGACGTCGCTGCCCTCGCGGGACATCGCGACGCTGGTGATGTCGGCGCCCGGCACCTTCGTCCCGCCGAGCGGCTTGAACAACGCGTCGCCGGTTGGGTCGGTCCAGCTCGTGACCGGCGCCGTCGACTCCTTGGGCGCGAGAGGCTTGCCCGTGTTCGCGTTCAGACCGGTGTTCTGCGTCGCGACGGTGTCGAGAGCCGCGCCCTGGTGGTCGGCGGCGGTGTCGGTGCCGCCGGCCTGCGAGAGCCGGTTGGAGGAGTCGGTGTAGATGATCCGGGCTCGGCCGGTCATCGGGTCGACGACCATCTTGAAGAAGTCGGCCTGATTGCGGTTGCCGGCGCCGCTGATGCAGAGCGTGCCCAGCAGGCAGATGTCGTTGTAGTGCATCGGGTGCGGCGCGGCCTTCACCTGCACGACGTGCGGAGCGGAGGAGTTGGCCTTGTCGACCTGCGCGAACCACAGGTCCCACGTCTGGTTCAGCTTCGCGCTGGGGCCGTCCTTCCCCAGCTGCGCGAGGGTCTTGTCCGTGCCGTACCAGGCGACGTCGATGATCCCCGGCGCCTTGCCGGCGGCGATCCACGGGAACACGTTCACGTTCGCCGGCGGACGGCTGATCTGCTTGGGCGTGGACCACGCCTTCCACTCGTTGTCGGCACCGGGCGGCGCCCACGCGTAGTAGGCCTGGTAGGTCTTGTGATCGATCCAGACGGCGTACAGGTTGCGCCCGCCGTCCTGCGCCAGCACCGGGAACAGCGTCTCGGGGCTGCCCGGCAGTCCGTCGACGATCCGGTTGTAGTGGTAGGTGAGCCGGCCGTCGGCAGCCGGGACGCCGACAACCAGCGCGAGGCTGTTGTCGGTGCCGTTGCTGGTCATGCCGAGGAACTTCCCGGTGTGCTGGTCGACCAGCGGCACGCCGTGGTTGGGCTGGTGCTTGCCGTCGTCGGCGTAGATGCCCGCGCTCTTGCTGTAGTCGACACCGTCGGTGCTCATCGCCACGTCGTCGCCGTTGAGCTGGTCGGCGTACTCCATGTAGTTGAGCGGGACCGGGCCCTTGTACGGGGAGATCGTCTTGTCGCTCGGCTGCGGGTCGAACAGCGCCATCCACTGCCGGTCGCCGACCGGCTTCGGGATCGCCAGCGGGTTGGCGACGCTGGTCGTCGCGCCGTCGTCGGTGGTGGTCACGCTGGTGAAAGTGGCGAGTGCGGCGAGGTCGTTGAAGAACGCCCGCCCGTTCCGGGCGATCTTGATCTCGGTGTCGCCGCCGCCGGGGCCGAGGGCGCTCTTGGTCGGGAGCGCGCCGGTGACGGCGGCCCGGTCGCTGTTCTCCGGCAGGTTCTGCACGATGCGGTACGAGTCGCCGCCGTCGACGGACACGTTCCAGATCGAGCGTTGCGTGCCGGTGCCCTGAGGTCCGGTGGCGTGGACGGCGCCGGTCTTCGGGTTCACCTCGAGGTTCGGCTCGCCGTACACGTGGATCGGGTCGACGATGCGCGGCACGTCGAACGTGACGCCGGCGGCCGTGGCCCCGGAGGCGGCGGGCGCGAGGGCGGCGCCGGCCAGCGCGAGGCCGAGCAGGGGGAGGGCGATCAGCGGAGCGCGACGCACGGGAGGGACCTTCCGAAAAGGGGCGAGAACGCTCATGTCTTCTCCGTGGCGTGCCGATCTCCTTCCCCGGGAAGGAGACCGGCTGCACGTGGCGAACAGGAGACGCATGGCATCCGGATTGCTCCGCCGAGCGCTGGTCGGCGCCGTCCTGCTCGCGAACGTCGCCGTCGTGGGCGTCGCGACATCGTTCGCCTCGTCGACCTCGGCCCCCGCGGTCGTCGCCCCGGCCGTGCGCGCCGCCGTTCCCGCTCCGGCCGCGCCGGCCGCTCCGGCCGCTCCGCAGGTGCTGCCGACGCTGCCGCCGCTCCTGCAGCCGTCCCCGAGCCCGTCGCCGACGCCGCCGCCGCCGAAGCCGGCGCCGCACGTCGCGCCGCCCCAGGACCGCTGGGCGCTGCTCGTGGGGATCACGAATTACCGCTCGCCCGTCCACGACACCGTGGCCGGCGCGCAGGACATCTCCGTCGTCCGCGACACGCTGCTCCGCGCCGGCTGGCGCTCGGACCACATCCGGGTGCTGACCGACAACGCCGCCACCGGCAAGGCTCTGCAGGACGGGCTGACCTGGCTCATCGGGCACAGCAGCGCCTCGACGGCGTCCGTCTTCCACTACTCCGGTCACGTGAAGCAGCGGGACGGTCACGAGTACCTCTGGCCCGTGGACAACGCCTTCTACTCCGACAGCTCGGTGACGCAGGCGATGCGGGCGGTCCGCGGCACGAGCTGGACCAGCATCGCCGGCTGCGAGGCGGCCGGCTTCGACGACGGTCTCGCCGACCGCAACCACCTGTTCAGCGCGTCCAGCGCGTCGTACGAGAAGTCGTACGAGTACCCCGACTGGAAGATGTCGGTCTGGACCGGCGTGCTCTGGGACCAGGGCCTGCGCAAGGGCGCGGGCGACACGAACGCCGACGGGCACGTGACGGTGCAGGAAGCCGTCAACTGGGGCGCCCCGCGCGCCGCGCAGATCACGAAGGACCAGCGCCCGCACGGCCCGCAGCACCCGTACATCGCCGGTGGCAACGGCGCGCTGCGGCTGGACGCGCCGGTCGTGGGCTAGCTCACTCTCCGCAGGCGCGGCCGGCCTGGACGAACGTCATCCGCGACGACGGGCTCGTCCCGGTCAGCGCCCCGGTGAAGCCGGACGACTGGTCGCGGAGCGTGAACGACGCCGGGGAGGGGTCGTCGGCCGGCTTCACCGTGAACACCCCCGTCGCCGTGCCCGCGCGAGCCTGCCGCACGGTGGTCCCGACGCCGAACGCGAACGTCGCGCTGTCGCCGACCAGCGCGCGGGCGTGGGCGACGCCCGCGGGCGTGCCGGTGTCGTTGAGCGACCAGCCGTACATCGTGAGCTCCGGGCCCTCGACGTTGCCGAAGAGCACCAGCAGCGCGCCGCGTCCGTACTCCAGGGCGCGCAGGTCGGTGCCGGGACAGACGCCGTACGGGCTGTTGCTGCTCTCGATGACGCCCGTGTCCTTCGTCGGCCGGCCCCACACGCGGCGCAGTGACGCGACCGCTTTGTCCATCGGCGCGCCGAACTCGATGACCTCGCTCGGCAGGTCGATCCCGTCGCCGACGAGGTAGCCGACGCGGGCGGCGACCGCCGCGGACGCGGTCGGGACCGCGCTGCGCGACGGGCTCGGGCTCGCACTCGGGGACGCGATCGCGGAGGGGCTGGGCAGCTCGCTGGCGGAGGCGCTCGGCGAGGCGCTCGGCGAGGCGCTCGGCGAGGCGCTCGGCGACGGCGAGGGTGCGGCGGCGACCCGGGCAGGTTGGTCCGAGCAGGCGGCGACCGTGGCGGTCGCGGCGAGGACGAGGGCGAGGCGGGCGGTGCGCACGCGCGGACGCTAGCCGCGGGCGGCACTAGGGTCGCGGACGTGGCCGGCGACACCCTCTTCGACGCCGGCGAGCGCGCCGCGGCCGAGCGGATCGCGCCGCTGGCGGTGAAGATGCGGCCGCGAACGCTCGACGAGGTCGTCGGCCAGCAGCACCTGCTCGGCCCGAACGCGCCGCTGCGGCGGCTCATCGAGGGCGACGCGCCGCTGTCGATCTTCCTCTGGGGTCCGCCGGGCACCGGCAAGACGACCCTCGCCATGCTGATCGCGCGCAGCACGTCGCGCCGGTTCCGCGAGTTGTCAGCGGTCACGGCGGGCGTCAAGGACGTGCGCGCGGTCGTCGACGAGGCCAAGCGGGCGCTCGGCGAGACGGGCGCGCAGACCGTGCTGTTCGTCGACGAGGTGCACCGGTTCAGCAAGACGCAGCAGGACGCGCTGCTGCCCAGCGTGGAGAACCGCTGGGTCACCCTCGTCGCCGCCACGACCGAGAACCCGTTCTTCAGCGTCATCAGCCCCCTGCTGTCCCGCTCGCTGCTGCTGACGCTCGAGCCGCTGACGGACGACGACGTACGGGAGGTCGTCCGCCGGGCGCTGGCCGAGGAGCGCGGGCTGAACGGCGCTGTCACCGTGGAGCCGGACGCGGAGGACCACCTGGTCCGGCTGGCCGGCGGCGACGCCCGGCGCGCGCTGACCGCCCTGGAGGCCGCTGCCGGCGCCGCTGACGTGATCACACTGGAGCTGCTCGAGCAGGCCGTGGACAAGGCGGCGGTCCGGTACGACCGGGACGGCGACCAGCACTACGACGTGATCAGCGCGTTCATCAAGAGCATCCGCGGGTCGGACGTCGATGCCGCAATGCACTACTTCGCCCGCATGGTCGAGGCGGGGGAGGACCCGCGGTTCATCGCCCGCCGGCTCGTCGTCAGCGCGAGCGAGGACATCGGGCTGGCCGACCCCTCCGCGCTGCAGGCCGCTGTGGCGGCGGCGTCGGCGCTCGAGCTCATCGGGATGCCGGAGGCGCGGATCAACCTGGCGCAGGCCGTGATCCACCTGAGCCTGGCGCCGAAGAGCAACGCGGTGCTGGCCGCGGTCGACACGGCGCTCGCCGACATCCGGGCCGGGCGCACCGGGACGGTCCCGCCGTACCTGCGCGACAGCCACTACCCCGGCGCGAAGAAACTCGCTCACGGGTCGCCGGGGGGTTACCGATACCCTCACGACTTCCCGGGCAGGGTCGTCGCGCAGCAGTACGCGCCCGACCCCGTCGTTGGGCGGGAGTACTACTCGCCGAGCGACCTGGGGGTCGAGCGGGTCGTCGGTGAGCGCCTCGCGGGGCTGCGCGAGGTGTTGCGCGGCGACCGCAAGGTGGTCGCTGAGGACGCCGCATCCGGCTTCCGGCCCAGGTGCAGACCGGTTCCACCCACAGACGCAGAGAAGGAGCAGCCCTCGTGCTGACAGCTGGACAGGTCGCAGGGCTGATCGTGGCGTTCGCCTTCGTGCTGCTCGTGCTCTTCCTCGGCTTGGTGCTGATCAAGCTGGGCAAGGTGCTGGCCGAGACGCAGAAGCTCGTCGCCGGCATCACCGACAAGACGGTGCCGCTCCTCGGCGAGGTCACCGGCACGGTGCAGCACGTCAACTCCGAGCTCGTCCGGGTCGACGCGATCACCGCCAACGTCCAGTCCATGACCGGCAACGTCTCGGCCCTGACGTCGCTGTTCGCGGCCACGCTCGGCAGCCCCGTGATCAAGGTGGCCGCGTTCTCGTACGGCGTGCGCCGGGCGGCGGGCAAGAAGCAGCACGGCGAGATCGAGAAGCGGATCAAGGCGGAGATGAAGGCGAACCGCCGATGACCCGCCGCATGTTCTACGTCGCGTTGGGCGCCACCGTCGGCATCCTCGTGGTCCGCAAGGCGTCGCAGGCCGCACGCCGGTTCACCCCGGCCGGTGTGCAGTCGTCGGTCTCGGGCACCTTCGGCGGCCTCGGCGCGCGCCTGAGCGAGTTCGGCGCGACCGTGCGCGAGGGCATGGCGGAGCGCGAGGAGCAGCTGCGGACCGACCTCGGACTGGACGGGTCGCACGACGTCGTGGACAGCTGATGGAGTCGCACGAGATCCGTCAGCGGTTCCTGGACCACTTCGAGCGGCGCGGCCACACCGTCGTGCCGTCGGCGTCGCTGATCGCCGACGACCCGACGCTGCTGCTGGTCAACGCCGGCATGGTGCCGTTCAAGCCGTACTTCCTCGGTGAGCTCGCGCCCCCGTGGCAGCGCGCGACCAGCGTGCAGAAGTGCCTGCGGACCCTCGACATCGAGGAGGTCGGCAAGACGACCCGGCACGGCTCGTTCTTCCAGATGGCCGGCAACTTCTCGTTCGGCGACTACTTCAAGGCCGGCGCGATCGAGCTCGCGTGGGACCTGGTGACCAAGTCGGTGAGCGACGGAGGGTACGGGCTGGACGCCGACAGGATCTGGCCGACCGTCTACCTCGACGACGACGAGGCGTACGAGCTGTGGCGGCAGGTCGGGGTCCCGGAGCAGCGCATCCAGCGCCTGGGCAAGTCCGAGAACTACTGGAGCATGGGCGTCCCCGGACCGGGTGGGCCGTGCAGCGAGATCAACTACGACCGCGGCCCCGCGTACGGCCAGGAGGGCGGCCCGGCGGTCAACGGCGAGCGCTACCTCGAGATCTGGAACCTCGTCTTCATGCAGGAGCAGCTGTCCGCGGTGCGCTCCAAGGTCGACTTCGACATCGAGGGACCGCTGCCGTCGCAGAACATCGATACCGGCATGGGCCTGGAGCGGGTCGCCGCGGTGCTGCAGGGCGTCGACAACCTGTACGAGATCGACACCTCCCGGCGCATCCTCGACACGGCGGCGTCGCTCGCAGGCGTGCGGTACGGGCAGGACCCGGTCAACGACGTGCGGCTCCGCGTGGTCGCGGACCACGCGCGCAGTTCGGTCATGCTCATCGGCGACGGGGTCCGGCCGGGCAACGAGGCGGCCGGCTACGTCCTGCGCCGGCTGATGCGCCGTACGACGCGGTCGATGCGGCTGATGGGGGCGCTGGAGCCGTCGATGGACGAGCTGATGGAGGCGTCGATCGAGGCGATGGGGCCGCAGTACCCCAACCTGGTCGATGACCGCGAGCGGATCCACGCAGTGGCGGCCGCCGAGGAGGCGTCCTTCCTCGAGACGATCGCCAAGGGCGCGACGATCTTCGACCAGGCGGTGCCCGCGGCGCGGTCGGCTGGCGGGGTCCTTTCCGGCTCGGCGGCGTTCTCGCTGCACGACACGTACGGGTTCCCGATCGACCTGACGCTGGAGATGGCCGCCGAGCAGGGGCTGACCGTCGACGAGCCCGGCTTCCGAGCGCTCATGGACGAGCAGCGGCAGCGGGCCAAGCAGGACGCGCGCGACAAGAAGGGCCTCGACCGCGTCGACGTCAGCGTCTACCGGACGCTGCTCGACCTCGCCGGCACGAGCGAGTTCACCGGCTACACGGAGGTGCGCTCGGAGGCCGTCGTACGCGGGCTCGTCGTCGACGGCACATCCACCGGCTCGGCGGGGGAGGGCGCGACCGTCGAGGTGGTGCTGGACCGTACGCCGTTCTACGCAGAGGCGGGCGGGCAGCTGGCCGACCATGGCCGGCTCGTGCTGGCCGACGGCACCGAGCTCGAGGTCTACGACGTCCAGAAGACGCTGCCCGATCTGGTGGTGCACAAGGCGCGCGTGCTCAACGGCGAGGCGCGCGTCGGTGCGGCGGGCCTTGCGGCGGTCGACATCGAGCGCCGCCGGTCGGTCTCCCGAGCGCACACGGCGACGCACCTGGTGCACAAGGCGTTCCGCGCCGCGCTGGGGGAGACCGCGACGCAGGCCGGGTCCATGAACGCTCCCGGTCGCTTCCGCTTCGACTTCCACGCGCCGAGCGCCGTGCCGGTGTCCGTGCTCGCCGACGTGGAGCAGGAGATCAACGAGATCGCGCTGGCCGACCTCGAGGTGCGCGCGTTCGTCACCACGCAGGACGAGGCGCGGCGGATCGGCGCGATGGCGCTGTTCGGCGAGAAGTACGGCGACGCGGTCCGGGTCGTCGAGGTCGGGGACTACGCGCGGGAGCTGTGCGGCGGCACGCACGCCGCCCGCTCCGGGCAGCTCGGCATGGTCAAGCTGCTGAGCGAGTCGTCGATCGGCGCCGGCGTACGCCGGGTCGAGGGGCTGGTAGGTCTCGACGCGTACTCGTACCTCGCCCGCGAGCACGTCCTGCTCGCCCAGCTCGCGTCGACGTTCAAGGTGCCGGCCGAGGAGGTGCCGGAGCGGGTCGCTTCCGTGGTCGCGCGGCTGCGCGACGTGGAGAAGGAGCTCGAGCAGCTGCGCGCGGGCGCGGTGCTGCAGCAGGCCGGCGCGCTCGCTTCGGCTGCGCGCTCGGTGAACGGCGTGTCGTACGTTGGCGTGGAGGCGCCGGCCGGCACGCCCGGCGACCTGGTACGGGGGCTGGCGCTGGACATCCGCGGCCGGCTGACGGGTCCCGGGGTGGTGCTGGTCGCGGCGGGCGGGGACCGGGTGACCATGGTGGCTGCCGTCAACGATGCGGGTCGCGCCCGCGGCCTGTCGGCCAATGCGGTGCTCCGGGAGGCGGCGCCCGCGGTGGACGGCAAGGGCGGCGGCAAGGACGACGTCGCTCAGGGCGGCGGGACCAACCCGGCCGGCATCAGCGACGCGCTAGCCCGCGCCGAGCAGCTGATCGGTCGCTCCTGACCGTCCCGGGGGTCGTGCTGGCGGTCGATGTCGGCACGGTCCGGGTGGGGGTCGCGGCGTCCGACCCGCACCGCATCCTCGCGTCGCCGGTCGAAACGGTGCCCGCCCCTGGGCACGTGCGGGTGGCGGAGCTCGTCGCTGAGCGCGCGGCGGTGCTGGTCGTCGTAGGGCTGCCCACGTCGCTGAGCGGCAAGGCGCAGTCGACGTCGGCCGACATGGCTCGGAGGTGGGCGGCTGCCTTCGCCGCGCTCGTGGACGTGCCGGTCGAGCTGGTCGACGAGCGCCTCACCACCGTGTCGGCGACGGCGGCGCTCCGCGCGTCCGGTCGCACCGCCAAGCAATCCCGCGCCGTCGTCGACCAGGCCGCCGCCGTGGCCCTCCTGCAGGGCTTCCTGGACGTCCGCAGGTAGGTTCGAGGCCGTGACGGACCTCCTGGACCTGCCCCCCGCCGAGGGCCGCGCCTCCCGCCGCCGGAAGAAGACGCCGCGCTTCATCGGGCTCGCCGTCGTGCTCGTCCTCCTGCTGGTCCTGGTCGGGGGGGCGGCCCTCGCCGTCGGGAAGGTCAAGAGCCACTTCCGCAGCGCGCCCGACTACAGCGGCTCGGGTACGGGCCGCGCGGTCGTCCAGGTGCAGCCGGGCGACAGCGCGTACAACCTCGCCGGAAAGCTCGCGGAAATGGGCATCGTCAAGAGCGCCGCGGCGTTCCGGAAGGTGGCCGCAGGCAACGACAAGGCGGCGGGCCTGCAGCCGGGCTACTACCAGCTGCGCGAGCACATGAGCGCTGCGGCCGCGCTCGACCTGCTGCTGGACCCCGCCGCCCGGCTGCGCGGGCGGGCGACCGTCCCCGAGGGCTCGACGGTCCAGCAGGCGCTGGCCATCCTCGCGAAGAGCACCGAGGTGCCGCTTGCCGACCTCAAGGCCGCCGCCGCCAACCCGGCCGCGCTCGGGCTGCCGTCGTACGCGAACGGCAAGCTCGAGGGCTTCCTGTTCCCCGCGACGTACGACATCGAGCCGGGCAGCACCGCCGCCGAGGTGCTGACGATGATGGTCGACCGGTTCAAGGAGGCCGCCCAGACCAGCGGCCTGCTCGAGAAGTCGAAGGCGCTCGGCATCAGCCCGTACGACGCGGTGGTCGTGGCCAGCCTGATCGAGCGCGAGAGCCGCGTCGACGAGGAGTACCCGAAGGTCGCGCGCGTCGTCTACAACCGGATCGAGCAGGGGATCCCGCTCGGGATCGACGCCTCGATCCTGTACGGGCTGGGCCGCACGTCCGGTGCGCTCCGCAAGAGCGAGCTCGCGCGGGACACGCCCTACAACACCCGGCTGAACCGCGGGCTGCCGCCGACGCCGATCGCGAACCCGGGGGAGGCGGCCCTGGGCGGCGCCCTCGCCCCCGCCACCGGCGACGTCCTGTACTACGTGCTGGCCGACAAGACGGGCCACCACCTGTTCACGGCCGACTACAACGAGTTCCTCCGGCAGAAGGCCAAGTCGCAGGCCGAGGGCGTCTTCTGAGAGCCGCCGTCCTCGGCTCGCCGATCGGGCACTCGCTGTCGCCGGCACTGCACCGCGCGGCGTACGCCGAGCTCGGGCTCGACTGGACGTACGACGCCATCGAGGTCACGGCGCCGGACCTGCCAGCGTTTCTGGCCGGCCTCGACGGCACGTGGGCCGGCCTGTCGCTGACGATGCCGCTCAAGCAGGCGGTGCTGCCGCTGCTGGGGTCGCGGTCGTCGCTGGTGGACGAGGTCGGCGCGGCCAATACCGTGCTGCTGCCGGCCCGGCATGGGGAGAACACCGATGTCGGCGGGATCGTGGACGCCCTCGCCGCGGTGGGCGTGCAGTCGGTGTCGCGGGCCGTCGTGCTCGGGGGAGGGGCAACCGCGCGGTCCGCGCTCGCGGCGCTGAGGCTGCTCGGCTGCCTCGATCCCGTGGCAGTCGTACGGACGCCCCGGGACCTGCCGTCGCGACAGGTGACGTGGTCACCGGACGTCCTGGCCGACTGCGAGCTGCTGATCTCGACGCTGCCGGCTGGCGCCGCCGACGCGTTCGCGGCGTACGTCCGCGACGTACCGGTGCTGCTCGACGTCGTCTACGACCCGTGGCCGACCGCGATCGCGAGCGCGTGCCGGGGACTGGTGGTGCCGGGGTCGGCGATGCTGCTGCACCAGGCCGCCGCGCAGGTGTCCCTCATGACGGGTCGCAAACCACCCCTTGCGGCGATGGCCGCGGCCCTCAAGCACTCGGCATAGCGCGCCGAAGGTCTTCTCATCGGCAGCCGTGCGCACGGCTGTCCCGGAAGGAGACCCGATGTCCGACCTGCACGCCGGTAGCCGCTCTGAGCGGCTGGACCGCGCGATCCACGGACTGCTCGCGCAGACGCCGGAGATCGAGGCGGCCGCAGTCGTGTCGTTCGACGGCCTGCCGATGGCGTCGGCCCTTCCACCGTCCATGGACGAGGACCGCGTGGCCGCCATGAGCGCCGCGCTGCTCTCGCTCGGCGAGCGCGCCGCCCAGGGCCTCGGCCGGGGCGAGCTGTCGCAGGTCTACATCGAGGGCGAGACCGGCACGGTCTTCCTGGTGTCCGCCGACAACGAGGCCGTCCTCGTCGCCGTTGCGGCTCAGGGCGCCAAGGTCGGCATGATGCTGTACGAGGTGCGCCGGGCCGCTGCCGCCGTGGCGGACGCTCTGCGCGCCGACGACGCGGCTGCCGCTGCTGTGCCCGAGGTGCCCGCGCAGCCGGAGCCGGTGCTGCACGCCGTACCCGCACCTGCTGTTGTCGAGCCCGCTCCCACCTACGCCCCGCAGCCGTGGACGTCGTACGCCCCCAGCGGTTCGGTCATGCCGGACAACCCGACCTGGTCCTGACCGACCCCTGCTGCGGAACGGAACCCCATGAGGCTCGAAGGAACGCTCGACGCGTTCAGCCTCCCCGACATCTTCCAGCTCCTGAGCTTCACGAAGAAGACGGGGACGCTGCACCTGCGGCGGGCAGAGGATGCCCACGGCGCGGTGCACCTGCGCGACGGCGCCATCACCGGCGCCCGGTCTGACGTACGCCGGCAGGCCCTCGGCCGCCGCATCGTCGGGGCGGGGTTGGTCGACGATGACGCTCTGGCCGCTGCGGTGGCCCGCGTGCGCGCGGAGTCGTGCGGGCTTGCCCGCGCCCTTGCTGACGCCGATCCTGCTGTCGCCGACACCGCCCGTGACCTGGCCGTCGAGCAGGCGACCGACGCCGTGTTCGACCTGCTGCGCTGGCCGGACGGCGAGTTCGCGTTCGTCGTCGACGAGGCCGACCCCGATGACCTCGGTGCGTCCCTGCCCGTCGAGGACGTCGTCACCGAGGCTCGCCGCCGCATCGAGTCCTGGTCGGTGTCGCCGGTTCCGTCTCCCGACGCGGTGGTGTCGCTCGTGACGTCGCCGGCCGACGAGCCGGTGCTGACCCGCGACGAGTGGGCGCTGCTGGCGCTCGTGGACGGCCGCCGTACGGTCGCCGACTTCGTGACGTTGTCCGGCCGTGGGGAGTACGCGATCGTCTGCGCTCTCGGGGCGCTGGTGCAGCGCGGGCTGTTGTCGTTCGGTGAGTCCGGCGACGACCTGGTCCGCCGGCAGGAGCTGCTCGGCGAGCTGGAGGGCGTCGCGCCCGCGCCGAAGCCGGCGGCCGCCCGCAAGGCCGCTGAGCCGGTCCGTGCGCCGGTGATCCCGGAGCGCCCCGAGCCGTTCACACCACCGCGCCAGCCCGAGCACGCCGAGACCGGGCCTTCGTACGTGCGCGCCTCCGCGCCCGCGCCGCGACCGCCCGTTACCGTCAGCGCTGCTTCAGGGGTGGGGGAGGTGCACGGCGCAACCGCCATGCAGCCCGCACCGGAGGAGGCCGTCGCACCCGCGGCGTCCCCGTACATC
>JBHENF010000206.1:0-5388 GCA_046262175.1 Mycobacteriales bacterium | reverse complement strand
GCCGTGCGCGTCCCGATCCCGACCGGCTCCGCGACCGACCTCACCGTCGAGCTGTCCCGCGAGGCGACCGCCGACGAGGTCAACGCGGCCGTCAAGGCGGCGGCCGACGGCCCGATGAAGGGCTTCCTGCGCTACAGCACGAACCCGATCGTCTCGAGCGACATCGTCACCGACCCCGCGTCGTGCATCTTCGACGCCCCGCTGACCAAGAGCCTGGGCAACCAGGTCAAGGTCGTCGGCTGGTACGACAACGAGTGGGGCTACTCGAACCGGCTCGCAGACCTGATCACCTTGGTGGGCAAGTCCCTTTGAGAGTCGCCAGCGACCTCGACGTCAAGGGCAACCGGGTCCTCGTCCGCAGTGACCTGAACGTCCCGATCGAGGGCACGCGCGTCACCGACGACGGCCGCATCCGCGCCAGCCTGCCGCTGCTGCAGGACCTCACGAGCCGCGGCGCCCGCGTCGTCGTGGCGGCCCACCTCGGCCGGCCGAACGGCGAGCCGGATCCGGCGTACAGCCTCGCACCGGTCGGGCAGCGGCTGTCCGAGCTGCTGGGGCAGCCCGTGGCGATGGCGACCGACGTGGTCGGGGACTCCGCCCAGCAGATGGTGTCCGAGCTCGGCGAGGGTGAGATCGGCCTGCTCGAGAACGTCCGCTTCGAGGACGGTGAGACGACGAAGGACACCGCCGTCCGCAACGCCTTCGCACAGAGCCTGTCCGGGCTGGCTGACCTGTACGTGGACGACGCGTTCGGAGCCGTGCACCGCAAGCACGCCAGCGTGTACGACGTGGCGCAGCGCCTGCCGCACGCGGCCGGGCCGCTGGTCGCGCTGGAGCTCGACGTGCTGCGCCGGCTCACGGAGGATCCCTCGCGGCCCTACGCCGTCGTCCTCGGCGGGTCGAAGGTCAGCGACAAGCTGAAGGTCATCGAAGCGCTGCTGCCCAAGGTCGACACCCTGCTCGTCGGCGGCGGCATGTGCTTCACCTTCCTCAAGGCGCAGGGTCACGAGGTGGGATCGTCGCTGCTCGAGGCCGACCAGCTCGACACCTGCCGGGCGTTTCTGGAGACCGGCAAGGTGGTGCTGCCGGTGGACGTCGTCGCCGCGACCGCATTCGCCGCGGACGCCGAGCACGCCGTCGTCTCCGCACAGGCGATCCCGTCCGACCGGATGGGGCTCGACATCGGGCCGGAGTCGGTCGCGCTCTTCGAGAAGGCGCTCGCGGGAGCGAAGACGGTGTTCTGGAACGGGCCGATGGGCGTGTTCGAGATGGCGCCGTACGCCGACGGCACCCGCGGCGTCGCCGAGGCCATCGCGTCGCTCGACGGCGCGCTGACGGTGGTCGGCGGCGGCGACAGCGCCGCGGCCGTCCGGGCGCTCGGGATCGACGAGAGCCGGTTCGGCCACATCTCGACCGGCGGCGGTGCGAGCCTGGAGTTCCTGGAGGGCAAGGCGCTGCCCGGCCTGGAGGTGCTCGCGTCATGAGCCGCAGGCCGCTCATGGCGGGCAACTGGAAGATGAACCTGCACCACCTCGAGGCGATCTCGCTGGTGCAGAAGCTGGCGTTCACCCTGACCGACGAGGACTACACGCGCACCGACGTCGCCGTCCTGCCGCCGTTCACCGACCTGCGCAGCGTGCAGACGCTGGTCGATGGCGACAAGCTGCAGATCGCGTACGGGGCGCAGGATCTGTCCCCGTACGACAGCGGCGCCTACACCGGTGACATCAGCGGCGCGATGCTGTCCCGTCTCGGCTGCACGTACGTCCTGGTCGGGCACAGCGAGCGGCGGCAGTACCACGCGGAGACCGACGAGGTCGTCAACGCGAAGCTCAAGGCCGCCGTGAAGCACGGCCTGACGCCGATCCTGTGCGTCGGGGAGGGGCTCGAGGTCCGCAAGCTCAACGGGCAGGTCGACCATGCCGTCGCGCAGGTGACCGCTGCGCTCGACGGCATCCCGCCGGACGTGGCGAAGACCTTCGTGATCGCGTACGAGCCGGTCTGGGCGATCGGCACCGGCGAGGTGGCGACGCCGGAGGACGCGCAGGAGGTCTGCGGCGAGGTGCGGCTGACGCTGTCGCAGCTCTACCCGGGGGACCTCGCGGACGGCGTGCGGGTGCTGTACGGCGGCTCGGTCAAGGCGGCGAACGTGTCGGCGCTCATGGCCCAGCCGGACGTCGACGGCGCCCTCGTCGGAGGCGCGAGCCTCGACGCGCCGGAGTTCGCGGGGATCTGCCGCTTCGCGTAGTTCGGTAGTGTCGTACCGCCCCGTACCGCGTCTCTTGGAGCCCTTCCGTTGGTCACCTTCCTGTCGATCCTGCTGAGCCTGACCAGCATCCTGCTGATCGTGCTCGTGCTGCTGCACCGCGGGAAGGGCGGCGGCCTGTCGAACCTGTTCGGCGGCGGCGTCTCGTCCTCGCTCGGCGGTAGTGCGGTCGTGGAGAAGAACCTGGACCGGCTGACCATCATCTGCGGCGCGGTCTGGGCCGTCTGCATCATCGCGCTCGGACTGCTGCTCAAGCAGACCTCCTGAGCCGTACGCTCAACTCCCTCGACGATCAAGGAGCACGACCGTGGCAGGCGGCAACGCGATCCGGGGTAGCCGCGTAGGCGCCGGCCCCATGGGTGAGGCCGAGCGCGGCGAGGCGGCCCCCCGCCAGCGCATCGCCTTCTGGTGCTCGAACGGGCACGAGACGCACCCGTCCTTCTCCGACGAGGCCGCGATCCCCGAGACGTGGGACTGCCCGCGCTGCGGCTTCCCGGCCGGCCGCGACCAGGCCAACCCGCCTGCGCCGCCGAAGACCGAGCCGTACAAGACCCACCTCGCGTACGTGCGCGAGCGGCGCAACGCGGAGGACGGCGAGGCGATCCTCGCCGAGGCCCTCGCGAAGCTCCGCGGCAGCCGCTAGAGCCGCCAGCCGCTACCGCCGCCAGCCGCTAGAGGCGACGCAGGCCCTTCGGCAGCGCGGACGCAGCGGCCTCGTCCAGCAGCCACAGGGTCTGCACCCGGCCGGCGACGCCGGCCACCGGCACCTGGACCTGGCCGGCCCCGCTGAGCGCGGCCGCCACCATCGGTGCCTTCTCGGCGCCGGCGACGACCAGCCAGGCCTCCCGGGCCGCGTTGAGCGCCGTAAAGCCCAGGCTGATCCGGGTCGGCGGCGGCTTCGGGCAGCCGTGCACCGCCACGACCGGCCGCTCGTCGTGCGCGGCGGGCGACTCCGGGAAGATCGACGCGGTGTGGCCCTCCGGCCCCATGCCGAGCAGCAGGACGTCGAACGGCGGCAGGCCCTTGCCGTGCGGCGCGGCAGCGGCAAGGGCGTCCGCGTAGCGCCCCGCTGCGGCGTCCACGTCGGGCCCGTCCGGCCCGTCCGCGGCCGGCATCGGGTGCACCCGGGCGGGGTCGAGGTCGAGCGCGTCCAGCAGCGCATCGCGAGCCTGCTTGTCGTTGCGTTCCGGGTCGTCCGCCGGCAGGTATCGCTCGTCGCCCCACCAGACGCTGACCCGGCGCCAGTCGACGGCGGCGCGCGCCGGAGCCGACCGCACAGCCGCCAGCATCGCGATGCCGACACCGCCGCCGGTCAGGACGACAGACGCCTCGCCGCGGGCCGCCTGCGCGTCCACGAGCCGGGTGAGCAGCCGCGCCGCTGCGGCGTGAGCGAGGACGTCCGCGTCCTTGCAGACGACGACGGTCGCGCTCACGAGACCGTCAGCGCCGGGTCCGGGGTCTCCGACTCGGTGGGGTCGTGCCACTCGTGCGTACGGGTCGGCGGCCGATCCGCGAGGCCGGTGATGCCGGTCGCCGCCCCGAGCGCTTCCGAGTACGGCTCGTCCGGGTCCAGCCGCCGCAGCTCCTCCGTCAGCAGGTCGCCCAGCTCGCGGCGGGGGAGCGGGAGCGTCCGGTCCGGCTGTCCGGTACGGGCCAGCACCGCGCTACTGCTCGTGCCGCGGGTGATCGTCACCGTCGCGTCGTCAGCCTCGATCTCGACCGAGACCAGGCCACTGCCGTCGGTGTCCTCGAGGTCGACGTCCAGCCCCAGTCGCCGGGCCAGCCACCCGGCGAGCAGCGCGCGCGTCACGTGGTCGGCCGCGCCGCTGACCTTCACCCGGTTGACCTCGCCGTGGACCGAGTCCATCGCCGACGCGCACAGCGCCCGCCACAGTGTCGTGCGCGTCCAGCCGAGGTCGGTGTCGCCGGGCGCGTAGTCCTCCGCCCGCTGGGCCAGCGCGGCCATCTGCTCGGCCGCGAGCGAGCAGTCGGTGATCCGGCGGTCGGCGAACACGCCGAGCGGGTCGTGCGCGATGCGGTGCGGAGGCTCGCCGTACCACCAGGTCACCACGGGCGCGTCCGGGGCGAGCAGGGGCAGCACGACGGACTCCGCGTGCAGCGCGAGCCGCCCGTACATCCGCATGACAACCGCCTCGCCGGGGCCGAGCCGGCCGCCGATGAGGACCTCCGCGTCGAGCCGCGGCTCCTCCGCCTCGGGGCGCCGGCGGACGACGATGAGCAACCGGCAGGGGTGCTGCGCCGCTGCGCGGGTGGCCGCCGCCTCAGCCTCCGCCACGTGCGCCTCGTCGACGACCACAACCAGCGTCAGCGCGAGGCCGGACGAGACCGACCCGGCCTGCCGTCGCTCGGCCGCCAGCGCCTTGACGACCGCGGTCCCGGTGGTGTCCCAGAGTGTCGTCATGAACGTGCCTCCGGCACGACGTGTGTCATGGCCGCCTCCAGGCGCGTCCGTCGTGGGCGAGCATCTCGTCGGCGCCGTGCGGTCCCCACTCGCCGGCGCGGTACAGCTCCGGCTCGCCGCCCTCGGCCCAGAACTGCTCGATCGGGTCGATGACCCGCCACGAGTCCTCGACCTCCTGGTTGTGCGGGAACAGCGAGGCGTCGCCGAGGAGCACGTCGAGCAGCAGCCGCTCGTACGCCTCGGGCGAGGACTCGGTGAACGCCTCGCCGTACAGGAAGTCCATCGCCACGTCCCGGACCTCCATCGCCGAGCCCGGGACCTTCGAGCCGAACCGAAGCGTCATGCCCTCGTCCGGCTGGACGCGCACGACGAGCTGGTTGGCGCCGAGCTCCTCGGTGTCGGTCTTGCTGAACGGCAGGTGCGGGGCCTTGCGGAACAGCACCGCGATCTCGGTGACCCGCCGGGGCAGCCGCTTGCCGGTGCGCAGGTAGAACGGGACGCCGGCCCAGCGTCGGGTCTCGACCTCGAGGCGGACGGCGGCGTAGGTCTCCGTACGAGAGTCCGGGGCCACGTCCTTCTCGCCCCGGTACCCCTGAACGCGCTGGCCGGCGAGCCAGCCCTGGTCGTACTGACCGCGCACGGCGTACTTCGCCAGGTCCTTGGGTGGCCGGATCGCGCCGAGCACCTTGCGCTTCTCGGT
>JBHENF010000205.1:0-11851 GCA_046262175.1 Mycobacteriales bacterium | reverse complement strand
CCCCTGCAAGAAGGGGCCTCTTACCGGGCAAGTCTACGCTCGGTAGGTGGCCAAGCTCCCCGGGATCGACAGCGTGTTCGGCAGCGTGGCGGCGGTGCTCCAGGCACAGACGGAGGCGCTCGCCGCCCTGCCCGGCACGGTGTCAGCGCTGACCGGCGCCGTACGCGACCTGGCGCAGACCGTCGCGCGCATGAACGCGATGACCGCCCGCATCGACGGCATCGTGACCGAGCTGGAGGAGCCGCTCAAGGCGCTCGCTCCCGGGCTGCAGCGGCTCGCGGTGGTCCTCGACGACCCGGTCGTGGAGGAGCTGCCGGCGACGCTGAAGCAGGTTCAGGCGGACATCCTGCCGGTCCTGCGCACCCTGGCCGACACGCACGAGCGAGTGGCCTTCATCGCCGGCTCGACGGAGCGGATCATGGCGTTCGTCGACGACACCGGCCGCACCATCGCGGGCCTCCCGGGCGCGGCCCTGCTCGGTCGGCGTACGAGAACGCCTCGCCTGGTCGACCCGCCGACCCCCTAGGTCCGCAACGGCGTAGGCGCCCGCACGAGATGCGGTAGGTCGGACGGGCGGGGCGACGTACCGCAGTCCGTACAGCCCACCCGAGCCGGCGCACGCTCAGCGATCCGGCACCAACTGCGGTAGGTCGGGCGTCCCTGACGACGTACCGCGTTTCGTGCAGCGGTCAAGCCCTGATCGGTCCGTACGAGAAGGCCCGAGCCGGTCAGGCGCGGAGGGCGTCGGCGGCGGCCGGGTCGCTCTCGTCGAGGAAGGTCCGGATCCGGTCCGCCTCCTCCGTCTCGCCGATGTGGTCCGCCGCCCGGCCGAGCGCGTGCAGCGCCCGCAGGAAACCGCGGTTCGGCTCGTGCGCCCACGGCACCGGGCCGTAGCCCTTCCAGCCGTTGCGCCGCAGCGCGTCCAGGCCGCGGTGGTAGCCGGTGCGGGCGTAGGCGTACGACTCGACGACGCTGCCGCGCTCGTACGCGGTGTCCGCGAGAGCGGCCCAGGCGGCGCTGGACGTCGGGTGCTGCGCCGCGATCTCGGCCGGGTCGGTGCCGGCGGCGAGGAGCGCGGCACCCGGCTCGTCGGGCAGCAGGGTCGGCGGCGGTCCGCCCAGGAGGTCACGGCCAGCGATGCTCATGAGGGCATGATGCGGCAATGCCCGCTGAGCCGAACGGCCGCCTCGTCCCCGCCCACGACACGCACCTGTACGTCGTGGAGCGCGGGCCGGGGGACGCGCTGCCGGTCCTCGTCCTGCACGGCGGCCCGGGGCTCGATCACACCGTGTTCGGCAGCTGGCTGGACCCCCTGACCGATCGGTACCGGCTCGTCCTCATCGACGGCCGCAACCAGGGCCGCAGCGACCGCGACACCGATCCCGCGACGTGGACGTTGTCTCAGCACGCGTCGGACGTCAGCGCGGTGGCGGCGGCGATCGGGGCGGAGCGGTACGCCGTGCTCGGCCACTCCTTCGGCGCGTTCGTCGCGCTGCAACACGCCGCGGACGCGCCCGGTGCGGCCGTCGCGACGATCGCCAGCAGCGGCGTCCCGTCGGACAGCTTCCTCGAGGCGGTCGAGAAGAACTTCGCGTCGTTCGAGCCGGAGGAGCTGCGCGAGCAGGTGACGTCCTCGTGGGAGCGCGAGGCGTCCGTGCAGACGGAGGAGGAGTGCCGGCAGCTGCTGGCCGACCAGATGCCGTTCCACTTCGCGGACCCGCGCGACCCGCGGATCGCCGAGCTGGAGGCCGAGACGGTGCACATGCGGTACTCGCCGGAGGTCCTGCGCGGCACGTCGCTCGAGGGCGGCGGCCTGTCGATCGACGTGGAGGGGCAGCTGTCGCATGTGCCGCAGCCGGTGCTGGCGCTGGCCGGCCGGCACGACCGGACGTGCGTGCCGGAGGCGTCCGCGCGGATCGCCGAGCTGGCGCCGAAGGGCGAGCTGCACGTGATCGAGAGCGCCGGGCACATGACGTACGTGGAGGCGCCGGAGGAGTTCGTCCGGGTCGTCCGCGACTTCCTGGACCGCGCGACCAGCTAGGTGCGCAGCCGGTGGGCGTCGTCGAACAGCGACCGCAGCGCCAGCCGCCCCGCGACGACGCCGGCGACCGCGGCCGCGCCGAGCAGCATGTACATCACGACGACCTGGTAGCGGATCGCCGTCAGCGGGTCGACGCCGGCCAGCAGCAGGCCGACCGTCGCGCCGGGCAGGCTGATCAGCCCGACCACCTTCGTCCCGTCGATCGCGGGGATCAGCGCCGTGCGCAGCGCCGTCCTCAGGTGCGGCGCGAACGCCTCGCCCGACCCGAGCCCCAGCGCGAGGCGGGCCTCCACCTGCCGCCGCGCCGACACCGCCTCGTCGCGGATGCGCTGCAGCGTCAGGGACGCGCCCTGCATCGCGCCCGTGACGACCATGCCGCCGACCGGCACGACCACCCGACCGGACGTGTCGATGACGCGGCCCACCAGGAGCAGGCCGACCGTCGCCGCAACACCGACGCCGATCCCGAGCGTTGCCACCTGCGTCGCCCCGGGCAGCCCTTTCGCCCGGCCGCCGGCGACGCGGCCGGCGAGCACGACCATCGCGGTCACCCACGCCAGCGCGCCCGGCAGCCCCGTGTGCCGGAACAGCAGGAGAAGCAGCGCACCGACCGCCGCCAGCTGGACAGCCGCCCGTACCGCGGCGACCAGCACCTCCCGGCCGAGCCCGAGGCCCTCGCGGACGACCACCGCGTACGCGAGCAGGACCAGCACGACAGACGCGGCCACGCCGTACCAGCTCGGGACCGAGGGGCTCATGACGCGAGGTACCGGCTCGTGGCCGCGGGCCCGGCCTCCTCCACCCGGCCGGCGCGCAGCACGACGACGTCGTCCGCCATCCGCGCCGCCTGCCGCAGGTCGTGGCTGACCAGCACCGCCGTCAGCCCGTCTGCGACGAGCGCGCGTACGACCCGCTCCACCGCCAGAGCGGCCACGGCGTCGAGCGCGCTGGTCGGCTCGTCGAGCAGCAGCACCTCCGGGCCGACCGCGAGAGCGCGGGCAAGGCACAAGCGCTGCGCCTCACCGCCGGACAGCGATGCCGTCGCCCGGTCGAGTGGCTGGTCGGCAAGGGCGACCCGGTCCAGCAGGGCCAGCGCCTCGTCCGCGCCAAGGGCCGGCCGCCCGACCCGCAGGTCCGCGAGCACGGTGTCTCGCAGCAGGACCGGCGCCTGCTGGACGAGCCCGACCCGGCGGCGCAGCGCGAGGACGTCGTACGAGGGCAGCGGCCGGTCGTGCAGCAGCAGCCGTCCGGACGTCGGCTCCTCCAGCCGGTCGAGCAGGCGCAGCAGCGTCGACTTCCCGGCCCCGCTGGGCCCGGCGACGGCGGTGCAGCGACCCGCCCCGAACGTGCAGGAGACCCCGTCGAGCACGCGGGTGCCGCCCCGGACCACGACCACGTCCTCGAGGGTCAGCACGTCAGGCATTGTGCTGGATGTGGACTACCGGACGCGGACGGCGCGGTGGCTGCTCGGTGCGAGCGCGCATCCGGGCGGACGGCGGCTGACCGAGCACCTGCTGGACCTGCTCGACCTGCCGGCGCGGGCTCGGGTGCTGGACGTCGCCTGCGGCGCGGGGGCGACGCTCGCGGTCCTGGACCGGCGGGGCCACGCAGCGACCGGCGTGGACGTGCAGCCCGGGACACGGCAGGCCATCGTCGGCGACGCGCACGCGCTGCCGCTGACCGGGGACGCGTTCGACGCGGTGCTGTGCGAGTGCGCGCTGTCCACGTTCGACCGGCCTGACGCGGCGTTGGCCGAGATGGCGCGGGTGCTGCGACCGGGCGGCGTCGTCGGCATGACGGACGTGCTGCTGGCGCGCGAGCGGGCGAGCCCCCAGGTGGTGCGGGCGGTGGACCGGCTGACGACGGCGCGCACGCTGGCCGAGTACGCGCGGCTGGCCGAGCTGGCCGGCTTCATGGTCGTGCGTACGGAGGACCGCGGGTCGGACGCGGCCGCACTCGTCCGCCGGCTGCGTCGCCGGCTGCCGGTGTCGACCACCCTGCGCGCCTGCGCCGCCGCGATCCGCGACGGCTCGCTCGGCTACGGGCTGCTCGTGCTGGAGAAGGGCTAGCTGACCGGCAGGCGCCAGGCTGCGTCCCACACGACCTGGTCGACCTCGCCGGACAGGCCGGCGTGCTGGAGGTTCTTCTCGGCAGCGAAGCGGCGGGCGATGTGCGCGCTCTGCGGCC
This sequence comes from Mycobacteriales bacterium, assembly GCA_046262175.1. Lineage (GTDB taxonomy): Bacteria > Actinomycetota > Actinomycetes > Mycobacteriales > SCTD01 > RYN-124. The sequence continues at coordinate 7,623 of JBHENF010000205.1, read as the reverse complement.
CGAAGAAGCCGTCGACCGTGATCGGCCAGCCGCGCTGCTGCATGCGCGCCTGCCAGTCGTGCACGCCGATGCGGAAGTCCCCGGCGTCGGCAACGGTCAGCGGCTTGCCGATGAAGGGCGGCGGCACCTCGGGCGCGACGGCGACGTGGACGCGGCGGGTCACGGTCCGGTGCGCCGGGGTCGCTCGCCGGCTGCGGTCCGCGCGGGCGACCTCGCGGGTCACCGGCGCGGACGCCGACGAGTCGCCGCTGCCGAGGTTGTAGCGCCGGGAGCAGGCCGGCCACTGACCCCAGCCGCTGCGCGCCTGCAGCTTGCGGACGGCCGCGTCCTGCGTCGCGGGGGAGGCCTGGTCCGGACGGCCGGCGTAGCCGAGGCCGCGCCAGGTGCTGAGGGCGAACTGGTACGCGCCGTAGTACCCGTTGCCGGTGTTGGCCGCGTAGTTGCCGCCGCTCTCGCAGGCGCGCAGCTTCGCGAGGTCGCTCTCGCTGACCGACGCCGAGGCAGAGGTGGCCATCGCCGCCACGTCCATCGCGACGAAGGAGGCGGTCATCCCGGCCGCGACCATGGTGGGAGCGGCCTTGGACGGCTTGGCGTGGCGGGCGTTCTTGCGGGCGCGCAGGAGCACGGGTGTCCTTCCCTCACGCCTGCGGGGTCAGCTGTCGGGTTCGGGCCGGGAAGCCCGGGCCTGGATCAGGCCTTCACCCCGAGGACGACGGATCGTCCGATGGGACCTGTGGGTCCCCCGCTCCGACCCCTGGCAGCGGTAGACGGCTCGTCCCCGGGGGTCGGACTCGGCGGGCAAGGGCGAGCGCCCGGCCGTAGGACCGGACGAGCGAAGGGTAACGGATCGATAAAGCCGTGCCTACCCCTGTGTCGTGCCGGCGCTGCGCAGGTCCTCGCACGCGCGGACGACCCGGGCGGCCATTCCGGCCTCGGCCGCCTTGCCCCAGGCGCGCGGGTCGTACGTCTTCTTGTTGCCCACCTCGCCGTCGACCTTGAGCACGCCGTCGTAGTTGCTGAACATGTGCGCTGCGACCGGCCGCGTGAAGGCGTACTGCGTGTCGGTGTCGACGTTCATCTTCACGACGCCGTAGTCGAGCGCCTCGCGGATCTCCTCGAGCAGCGAGCCCGAGCCACCGTGGAAGACCAGGTCGAACGGCTTCTCGCGCCCGACGGACGTGCCGACCGCGTCCTGGATGTCCTTGAGGATCGACGGCTTGAGCTTGACGTTGCCCGGCTTGTAGACCCCGTGCACGTTGCCGAACGTCGCCGCCAGCATGTAGCGGCCCTTCTCGCCGGTCCCGATGAGCTCGGCGGTGCGCAGAGCGTCGCCGGGCGTGGTGTAGAGCTTCTCGTTGATCGCGTTCTCGACGCCGTCCTCCTCGCCGCCGACGACCCCGATCTCCATCTCCATCACGATCTTCGCGGCAGCGCACTTCTCGAGCAGCTCCTGGGCGATCTGCAGGTTCTCCTCGAGCTCGACCGCGGAGCCGTCCCACATGTGGGACTGGAACAGCGGCTCCTTGCCGGCATCGACCCGCTCCTGGCTGACGGCTATCAGCGGCCGCATGTACCCGTCCAGCTTGTCCTTCGGGCAGTGGTCCGTGTGCAGCGCGATGTGCACGTCGTACTTCGCCGCCACGACGTGCGCGTACTCCGCGAGCGCCACCGCACCGGTGACCATGTCCTTCACCTGCTGGCCGGCGAGGTACTCCGCGCCGCCGGTGCTGACCTGCACGATGCCGTCGCTGCCGGCCTCGGCGAAGCCCTGCAGGGCGGCGTTCAGCGTCTGCGAGCTGGTCACGTTGATCGCCGGGTACGCGAAGCGCCCCTCCTTCGCCCGGTCGAGCATCTGCGCGTACGTCTCGGGGGTCGCGATAGGCATGTTCGGGAGCATGTCAGACGCGCCGATGCAGCCAAGAACCTGCTGGTCGGGCTCCGAGGGGCGACGATGGGGTGGCCGGCACGTCCCGGTTCTCAGGCGCACCTGCGCCGGTGCCCCTCGGAAGGACCCCCCATGGCCGCCCCTCGCCGCCTGTCCCTGCTCGTCGCAGCGGTGCTGCCGCTCAGCGCGCTGCTGCCGGTGCAGCCGGCGTCCGCCATCGCGGGCAACGAGGTCGTGTACGTCTTCGACGCGGACAACGACGGCGTCTACGCGCTCGTGTCGCGCGACCTCGACACCGGGGCCGTGACCGAGCTGCTGCCCGCGGACCCTGCCCGGGGCTACCTGTACGACGACCCGGACGTGTCGCCGACCGGCGGCCAGGTGCTCGTCGCCAGCGACTACCAGGGCGCCGGTCAGCCGGGTCTGGTCAACGCCGACGGCCTGCCCGCCCTCGGACTGGTCGTCGTCAACCGGGACGGCACCGGCTTCCGTCGTCTGACGACGCCGCCGTCCTCTCCGACCTCGAGCAGCGACGACAGCTTCGGCGCGTGGTCGCCCGACGGCAACACGGTGCTGTTCACCCGTGTCACCGAGTCGAAGGACGCCAACGGCGTCGTCACGAGCACCAGCCGACTGTTCACGGTGCCCGCTGCGGGCGGTACCCCCACGGCCGTGCCCGGCGTGACGAACGGGTTCAGCGCCGACTACAACCCGACCGACGGCACCAAGATCGTCTACGCCGAGCCGGCCGACCTCGCCAGCGGCGTCGGCCCGCTCAACGTGATCTCGACCGACGGCTCGGGCAAGCGCAGCCTCGGCGTGACCGGCGCGCTGCCGGCCTGGTCCCCCGACGGCAGCACGATCGCGTACGCGACCGTCACCGACGATGACACGAGCAGCACCGACGCCGACGTCGCGCAGATCGGCGTCGTGCCGGCCTCGGGCGGCTCCGGCACCGTCTTCCCCGCCACCCGGCCGACCGCCGCTCGCTCCGTCGCGGAGTACCCGGCGTGGGCGCCGGACGGCTCGAGCATCGTGTACGACCTCTACACCTACGACGCCAGCGGCGGCGAGAACTCCGGCGACATCTGGGCCATCGGCCGGGACGGCTCCGGCGCGGCCCGCGTCATCGCCAGCGCCGGCGACGAGACGCAGCCCGCGGTCGCGCCCGGCGCCAACGTCCAGGCGCTACGCGACTCGGCGGCGTGCGACCCGTCGGTCGTCGCGAGCCGTCTGGAGCTGACGGTCGGCCAGGAGGTCGTCATCGACGTCAGCGGCGTCCCCGCCGGGAAGCCGGTCAGCCTGGCCGCGTACAGCCGCCCGTCGACGGTCTTCCAGGTGGTCCGGCAGCCGGTGGCCGCCTCGAGCGCGGGGACCGTCCGCTTCACCGTGAAGCCGGGGACCAACACCCGCTTCCGCGTGCAGGTGGAGGGCTGCCCGAACCCGGGCACGAGCCAGGCGCTGCTCGTCCACCCGGTGCTGACGCTGCAGGTGACCAAGCTCGGGTCGAAGTTCTACCGCTTCTCCGGCGTGATCCTGCCTGCGGCCGCGAACGTCGGGCGCGCGATCGGCCTGTACTACCAGCCGACCGGCGGCAACCGGATCCTCAAGGGCAAGGCGACGATCGACGGGCAGGGCCGCTACACCGTGGACCTGCGCTTCTCGGGCACGGGGCGGTTCAACTTCTTCTTCGAGTCGGCCCAGAGCCTCAACAGCGGCTTCGCGCGCAGCAACATCCGCAACCTGCTCGTCACCTGACGGTCAGTCGCGGACGTCCGCCTCGATGGCCTCGAACGCCTTGCGCGCCGCGATGAGCACCGGGTCCCAGACCGGTGCGAACGGCGGCGCGTACGACAGGTCGAGGCTGAGGATCTCGTCGACGCTCATCTCGTTCCAGATGGCGGTGGCGAACACGTCGATCCGCTTCGCCGCGCCCTCGCGACCGACGACCTGCGCGCCGAGCAGCCGGCCGCTGCGCCGCTCCGCGAGCAGCTTCACGCGGATCGGCTTCGCACCCGGGAAGTAGCCGGCGCGAGTCGTCGAGTCGACGAAGGCGGTGACGTACGAGAACCCGGCGGCGTCGGCCTCCGCCATCGACAGGCCGGTCCGCGCGACCTCGAGGTCACACACCTTCGTGACGGCCGTCCCGATGACGCCAGGAAAGGTCGCGTAGCCGCCGCCGAGGTTGATCCCCGCGACGCGACCCTGCTTGTTCGCGTGGGTGCCGAGAGCGACGACCATCCGCTGCCCGGACAACCGGTGGACGCTCTCGACGCAGTCGCCCGCCGACCAGACGCCGTCCGCGTCGGTGCGCATCCGCTTGTCCACGGAGACGCCGCCGGAGGTGCCCAGGGGGATGCCCGCCTCCCGGGCGAGCTGCACGTTCGGCCGTACGCCGAGGCCGAGCACGACGAGGTCGGCCGGCAGCTCGGTGCCCGCGGTGGTGTGGACGGCGGACGCGCGACCGTCGGTCGTGGCGATCCCGCTGACCGCCTCGCCCATGACCAGCTCGATGCCGAGGCCGCGGACCGCGTCGGCGATGAAGCCGCCGATGTCGGGGTCGAACGTGCCGACCGGGGTGGCCGACCGGTCGACGATGGTCACCTCCAGGTCCCGGATCCGGCACGCCTCGGCGATCTCCAGGCCGATGTAGCCGCCGCCGATGACGACGACGCGGCGGACCCGGCCGCTCTCCAGCTCGCGGATGAGGTCCGCGCCGTCGTCGAGGACCTGCACGCCGTAGACGCCCGGCGCGTCGATGCCGTCGACCGGGGGCCGCATCGGGATGGACCCCGTCGCGTACACCAGCTGGTCGAACGGCTCGGTCAGGTCCCGCCCGCCTTCCAGGTCGCGGACGTGCACCGTCCGCGCAGCCAGGTCGATGCCGACGACCTCGTGCCGGGTCCGCACGTCGATGCCGTTCGCGCGGTGCTGCTCCGGGCTGCGACTGATCAGCTCCGCCTCGCTGCCGACGGTGCCGGCGATCCAGTACGGGATCCCGCAGGCGGAGTACGACGTGGCGCGACCGCGCTCGAACGCGACGATCTGCAGGTCGTCCTCGCCGCGCCGCTTGCGGGCCTGCGAGGCCGCGCTCATGCCTGCCGCATCGCCACCGACGACCACCAGCCGCTCCATCCGCGGACCGTAGCCTGACCGCGTGACCCTCGCCGACGCCGTCCAGGCAGCGCCCGCCTTCCTCGACGCCGAGCACCTCGTCCGCACGTACGGCCTGATCGGACTGCTGGTCATCGTGTTCGCCGAGACCGGCCTGCTGCTCGGCTTCTTCCTGCCCGGCGACTCGCTGCTGTTCATCGCCGGGTTCGCGGCCGCCGGCAACCTCGGCGGGCTGGACCAGTCCGTCGTGGTCGTCTGCGTCGCGGTGACTGCCGCGGCTGTCCTCGGCGCTCAGGTCGGGCACTACCTGGGCTGGAAGGGCGGGCCGGTGCTGTTCGACCGGCCGGAGTCGAGGCTGTTCAAGCCGTCCAACGTGCAGAAGGCCGAGCACGCGTTCGAGCGGTTCGGGCCGGCCAAGGCCGTCGTGCTCGCCCGGTTCATCCCCGTCGTGCGGACGTTCATGAACCCGGTGGCCGGCGTTCTCGAGATGCGGCCCCGCGAGTTCCTCGTGTGGAACCTCGTCGGCGGCGTGCTGTGGGGGACCGGCATCACGCTGCTCGGGTACTTCCTCGGCAACGTCGACGTCGTACGCACGCACCTCGAGCTGTTCGTGCTGGGCGTGGTCGCCCTGTCGCTGCTGCCGATCGCGGTGGAGCTGCTGCGCAAGCGCAGTCAGGCCAGCCCGAGGTCCTCGAGCGAGAACGCGTAGCGGTACGGCACACCTTCTGCCTCGATCTTCGCGGCTGCTCCTGTCGCGCGGTCGGCGATGACGACGACCGCAACCGGTGTGGCGCCCGCCTCGCGGACCGCCTGCAGGGCGGCGAGCGGCGAGCCACCGGTGGTGCTGGTGTCCTCGAGGACGAGGACGCGGCGACCCGTGATGTCCGGCCCCTCGATCTGCCGCTGCAGGCCATGCGCCTTGGCCTCCTTGCGGACGACGAAGGCATCGACGGTGCGCCCTTCGGCGGCCGCGGCGTGCAGCATCGACGTCGCGACCGGGTCGGCGCCCATGGTGAGGCCGCCGACGGCGTCGAACTCGAGGTCGCTCGTGAGGTCGAGCAGCACCCGCCCGACGAGAGGCGCGGCCTTGCCGGACAGCGTGACCCGGCGCAGGTCGACGTAGTAATCGGCCTCCCGACCCGATGACAGCGTCACCGTCCCGTGCACGATCGCCAGGTCCTTGACGAGGGCGAGCAGGTCATCGCGGTCGGTCATGAGCCGACCCTAGCCAGCAGCCGCTACAGCGTGGCGGCGCGGCCCGCGACCTGCAGCCGCTCGAGCGTCTTCTCGATCCCGGACTTGAGGTCGGCCTCGCGGTCGCGTACCCGGATCGTCAGCAGGGTCACCAGCTTCGACGCCGCGCTGAGCGGCTTGGGGAACTCGCAGGTCTCCGTCACCATCGTCCCGTCGGCCGCGGGCACGAAGCTGTACCGCCAGATGTTGTCCGGCGCCTCCGGCTTCCCGACCGCGAAGGCAAAGACCCGGCCGGGCTCGCACTCGACCACCGTGCAGGTCGTCGACCAGCTGACCCAGCCGCGCTTGTTGTGGCCCTTGAAGCGGGCGCCGACCTGCGGCCCGATGGCGCCGTCCACCCAGGTGCACCCGTCGCACTCCGGGCTCCACTCGCCCATCCGCGTGACGTCCGCGACCATCGCCCATACCGTCTCCGGCGGGGCCTGCACCACTGCGCTCGCGCTCTGGCTGCTCATGATCGGGACTCTGGCGCGTCCACGGCCAGCCGTCCAGCACCCGGGACGTGTGCACGCTGCCGCGGCCGGGCCCGCGCCCGCAGGCCTGCCCTTCGCTGGCGCAGCGGCTAGGTGCCCGCGGCCGCCACGGTCAGGTCCCCGTCCCCGCGGTCGACCACCACCTCGTCCCCGTCCACGACGTCCCCCGCGAGCAGCGCCCGGGCCAGCTTGTCGCCGATCGACGTCTGCACCAGGCGCTTGAGCGGACGCGCCCCGTAGACCGGGTCGAAACCGGTCACGGACAGCCACTCCCGGGCCGCATCCGTCACGGTCAGCGTCAGCCGGCGGCCGGTCAGCCGCTGCGCGAGCAGCGACACCTGCAGGTCCACGATCCGCGCGAGCTCCGCCGGCCCCAGTGCGTCGAACACCACGATGTCGTCGAGCCGATTGACGAACTCGGGCTTGAACGACATCCGCACGACGTCGAGCACCTCGTCGGAGGGCAGGCCGCTGCCGAGGTTGGACGTCATCACCAGGATGACGTTCCGGAAGTCGACCGTGCGCCCCTGGCCGTCGGTGAGCCGGCCGTCGTCGAGCACCTGCAGCAGCACGTCGAAGACGTCCGGGTGCGCCTTCTCCACCTCGTCGAGGAGCACGACGGCGTACGGGCGGCGCCGCACGGCCTCGGTGAGCTGGCCGCCCTGGTCGTAGCCGACGTAGCCGGGCGGTGCGCCGACCAGTCGGGCGACCGCGTGCTTCTCGCCGTACTCGCTCATGTCGATGCGGGTCATGGCCCGCTCGTCGTCGAACAGGTACTCCGCGAGCGCCTTCGCCAGCTCGGTCTTGCCCACGCCGGTCGGGCCGAGGAACAGGAACGAGCCGGTCGGGCGGTCCGGGTCGGAGATGCCGGCGCGGGCCCGGCGTACGGCGTCGGAG
>JBHENF010000204.1:0-5309 GCA_046262175.1 Mycobacteriales bacterium | reverse complement strand
CCAGCGGTCCCGGGACACCTCGAAGCCGCCGATCTTGTCCGACGCGGCCGGGTCGTCCGACAGCACGACCACCGGGGGCGTCCCGGTGATGCCCTGCAGGATCTCCGCGTACAGCTTGGCGTTCTTGTGGTCGCTCGCGATAACCATGGCGCCCGCGTCCGGGATCCCGCCGGCGCGCACCTGCGACAGCCGCCGGTCTGCAGCGGCCAGCACGGCCGGCATCCAGTCGCCGTGCGGGTCCAGCGCCGTGCGCCAGGCCGCGGCGGTCTGCTCGACGGTCAGGGGCTCGCCGAGGGTCGCCGTGACCTCCTCGCCGGCCCGGGTCCGCCAGGTCGCGGTGCCGCTGTACGCAAGGAACATCACCGGGCGCACGACCCCGTCGCGCAGCGCGTCTGCGTACCCGTACGCGTGGTCGCTGGCGCTGCGGGTGACGCCGTCCGGCCCGCGCTCGTAGCGCACGAACGGGATGGGGTTCGTGTCGCTGCGGAACGGCGTGCCGGTCAGGGACAGCCGCCGCGTCGCCGGCTCGAACGCCTCGCGCACGGCGTCGCCCCAGGACATGGCGTCGCCGGCGTGGTGCACCTCGTCGAGGATCACCAGCGTCCGCCGGCGGCTCGTGCGGGCGCGGTGCAGCGCCGGGTGGGCGGCGACCTGCGCGTACGTCAGGACGACGCCGGTGAAGTCGTCGCTGGTCGAGCCCATGGCGTTGCGGAACGTAGGGTCGAGCATGATCCCGACCCGCGCGGCGGCCAGCGCCCACTGCGTCTTGAGGTGCTCGGTGGGCGCGACCACGGTGATGGCCTGCACCTGCCCCGCGCCGAGCAGCTCGGCCGCGATCCGCAGCGCGAACGTCGTCTTGCCCGCGCCCGGCGTCGCGACCGCGAGGAAGTCGCGCGGGCTCTGCCGGAGGTACGACACGAGTGCCGAGCGCTGCCACGCGCGCAGCGGTGCAGCCAGCGGAGCGGCGACGAGGGGGGCGGTCAAGGGCTCGCGATCTGTCGTACGGGAACGGCACGAGCCGCCCCGCGAACCCGCGGCGGCGACCCGCTCAGGACACTAGGCGACAGCCCGGAGCGGGTCCCGGAGACACGCGCACCAGCACGCAGCCGCGTCCCGCCGACAGGCGGATCAGCAGAGGAACCGCATCACGTGGCCCCGCGCGTCGGTCATCGGCACCGTGTCGAGCACCACGGCCGGCGCCCGCAGTGCCGCGATCTTGCCGGCCACGCCGGCCGTGCGACGCAGCACCGGCGCCGAGGCCGTGTAGCGGGACGGCGCCGAGTTGCCCTCCACGAACGCCGCCTGCCGGACCTCCTCGGCGTGCTTGCCGGTGTAGCGCAGCACGTACAGCCCGAGGTCGATGTCGACGACGTAGACGAGCCCGTCCTGCACGACGGGATAGCTCCACATCGCGCCGGTGCGGCGGTCGACCGGCGACGGGCGGAAGAACAGCCGCGTGTCGCGGATGTCCGGCGCCGGCTTGTCCGCCTTGGGCACGAACACGCCGGCCTCGACCGGCCGGTTAGGGTCGCTGACGTCGACGGCGCGCAGGCCGCCCGCGTACCAGGTCAGCAGCGCGAGGTTCTTGAACGTCGTCTGGTTGTGGGCCGTGAACGTGCCGTTGACGGCCTTCGCCTTGTCGCAGTCGTTCTCCGGCAGCTTGTACTCGCCGCCGAGCTTCGGGTTGGCCTGGTCGGTCACGTCGGCCATCCGCAGCCAGCCGAACGGGCAGCCGTTGCCGGCGTTGGCGTAGTCCTCCTGCACGGTGACGGCGTACGGCCGGCCACGCAGCGGGACGCCGCCGTGCACGTTGTGGCCGTAGTCGAGCCGGCCTGCGCCGACCGGCCGGATGAGCGGCACGCCGCCCGGCGCCGCGAGGGCGGAGGTGTCGGCGACGTACATCCCGTAGTCCCACGCCCCCATGTAGGCGCGCGTCCCGTCATCGGTGACGGAGAGCGAGTGCAGGTAGCCGCTGCCGGACTTGTCGGCGAAGTCCGCCGTCTTGAACGCCTGGTCGATCCCGATGTCGTACGTCGTCAGCAGGCGCGGCGCGGTCGGGTCGGTCAGCTCGATCACCGACAGGTCCGGACCGTAGATCGTCGTGGTGACGTAGGCGAGGACGCGGCCGGCGTTCTTCGGGTCCTTCCACAGGAAGAACTCGTGCGGCGTGCGGGCGCCGAAGTCGTACGTCGACAGCAGCTTGGGCGTGCGGCAGTCCCCGGCGATGTCGTAGATCTTCAGGTCGTTGCCGGAGTACGCGGTCCCGGCGCCGCCGATGCTGGCGGCGTAGTCGAGGACGACGAGCAGGCCGAGGCCCCTGTCGGCGCGCAGCTCGCGCTGCGTGACGCCCTTGCGCGGCGGGATGGTGCCGACCCGGGTCGGCTTCGCGGGGTTGGCGACGTCGATGACCGCGATGCCGCCCTGCGGGCGCGGGTCGTCGTACGTGCGGTCGCCGACATACGCGCACCGGCCGGCCAGCGCCAGCGGGCTGTTCATGCCGCGGTTGCCGAGGTCGGTGTGGCCGACCAGCGTGAAGCCTTTCGCAGTACCCGGAACGGACGGGCTGCCGATGGTCGTCGTCGGCGTGGACGCGGCGCCGGCCGGCAGGCCGCCGGCCAGCAGACCGGTCAGCGCCGCGACGAGGCCGAGGCGGACGGCGGTGGTACGGGACGGCACGAGGAGGCTCCCTGCAGCTGGTGGTGCAGCCCCTTTCGCCGCGCCCGCCCGCTTTCCTGCCTCACTCCGCGGTCACGAAGTCGATCAGCCGCTCGACGCTCTGCAGCAGCGGCACCTCGAGATCGGTGTAGGTGTCGACCGCCGCCAGCACCCGCCGCCACCCCTCCCGGGGATCGCCCCAGCCGAGGGCCGCGCAGACGCCCTCCTTCCACGGCCGGCCCGGCGGCACCACCGGCCAGGTCGCGATGCCGACCGCCGCCGGCTTCACGGCCTGCCAGACGTCGACGTACGGGTGGCCGGTCACCAGGACGTCCGGATCGCGGACCTGCGCGACCACGCGGCTCTCCTTGCTGCCGGGGACCAGGTGGTCGACGAGCACGCCGAGGCGGCGGTCGCGGCCGGGGCGGAAGGCGGCCACCTCCGCCGGCAGGTCGTCCACGCCGTCGAGGGCCTCCACGACCACGCCCTCGATCCGGAGGTCGTCGCCCCAGACCCGCTCCACGAGCTGGGCGTCGTGCTTGCCCTCGACCCAGATCCGGCTGCCGCGGGCGACCCGCGCCCGGACGCCGGCGACAGCGACCGAGCCGCTGGCGGTGCGGGCCTTCCGTACGGGAGCGACGACCGGCCGCGACAGGGTGACCGGCACCCCCTCCAGCAGGAACCCCGCGGGGTCTAGCGGGAAGACGCGCACCTTGCCGTGCCGGTCCTCCAGCGACACCCGCTCCTTGTCGCACTCGACGACCGCGCCGCACCAGCCGGTGGCGGCCTCCTCGACGACCAGCCCGGGATCGGCGGCGACCGTCGGCACGGGTGCCCGCTTCGGCCGGCTCAGGTCGGGCCCGTACTCGCGACTGCGCACCCGCCGACGCTAGGTCTGGACGGTCGGCGAGTGCGGCAGCGACACGGCCGGCAGCCAGGACATCCACCTGGCGGTGCCGGCCGCCTCCCGCGTCCCGTCCGCCACCTCCGTCACGAGGTGGATGTCCGCGCACCGGGTCGGAGGGTCGGACGGGCGAGACGGGCGAGACGGCTAGCGTCGACGGACGTGGACGCGACTCCGCCGCGCAGCGCGCTGCTCGCCGCCTGGGGCAACGCGTGGCTGGCCGGCGAAGCGGCGCTTGAGGAAGTGGCCGGCCGGGTGACGGCGTACGACGACGCCCACGACGTGACCGGGCTGTGGGTGGACGACCTGCCGGTCGAGCAGGCGCTCGGCCGGCTGCGCGCGGACGGCGTGACCCGGCTGCGGGTGGTGCTGCCCGCGCCGGGCGACGTCCTCGGGCTGCCGGGGCCGGGGCCGTTCACCACCGCGGCTGTCGCGGCGTCCGAGGGAGTGCTCGCGCTACGGCCGGACGGCACGGGGACCGGCCTGGTGCCGGCGGTGACGGCGCACGGATCGGAGTTCGACGGCACGGTGACGACCGTGCAGTGGTCGGCGTACGCGGTGCAGGTGGCGGGACCGGATCCCGGGCCGTTCCTGCACGACGCCGAGCACGACCTGCGCCGCGGCGTCGCCGAGTGCGTGCAGGTGCTCCGCGACCTGGACGTCGCGCGCTGGCGGCCCGAGGTGGGCGATGCGCTGAAGGCGCTGCGCGACCAGGCCCGCCGCGGCCTAGACGAGGACGAGCTGCCGGACAGCTACCCGGTACGGGCGCGGCAGGTGCTGGTGCAGGCGCGGCAGCTCGCGGCGGTGCTGCAGCTGGCCGCAGAGGACTCCGGCGGCGCCGTCGACACCCGCGAGACCGCCGAGCGGGAGCAGGCGCTTCGCCGGCTGGGCGGACTCGTCCGGCGGGCGCGGGTCGCTGCGTACAACGCCCACGGGCTGGCATGAGCCTCCTCGTCACCGTCACCGGCAGGGACCACCCCGGCGTGACCGCGGGCCTGCTGGACGCTCTCGACCAGCCCGTCCGCGACGTCGAGCAGGTCGTGGTGCACGGCCGGCTGCTGCTCGGCCTGGTCGTCGACGGGGACGCGCCGGACGTGCGAGCCGCCCTGTCCGCAGCGGCCGAGCAGGTCGGCGTCGACGTGGAGTTCACGGCGCTGGACGGGCCGGAGCCGGCGCCGACCGCCGCCCGGCACCACGTGACGGTCCTCGGCATGCCGCTGCCGGCCGCTGCGCTCGCGGCCGTCGCGCGCGGGCTGGCCGGCTGCGGCGCGAACATCGATCGGGTCCAGCGGCTGTCGAGCTATCCGGCGACGTCGTACGAGCTGCTCGTCTCCGGCGGAGACACCGGTGAGCTGCGGCACGTCCTGGCGGCGGCCGCCGTCGCCGAGCACGTCGATGTCGCGGTGGAGCGGGCCTCGCTGTACCGCCGGGCTCGGCGGCTGGTGGTGATGGACGTCGACTCGACGCTGGTCCAGCAGGAGGTGATCGAGCTGCTCGCGGCCGAGGCCGGCTGCGAGGAGGAGGTCGCCTGCGTGACCGCGGCCGCGATGGCGGGCGAGCTCGACTTCGAGGCGTCGCTGCGGGCACGCGTCGCGCTGCTGGAGGGACTGCCGGTGGCGGCGGTCGACCGAGTGCGCGACGCGGTCCGGCTCACCCCCGGCGCGCGGACGCTGGTGCGGACGCTGAAGCGGCTCGGGTACGCGGTCGCGATCGTCAGCGGCGTCGCGCACCACGGGCTTGGCGTTGAAGG
>JBHENF010000203.1:0-6419 GCA_046262175.1 Mycobacteriales bacterium | reverse complement strand
TCGCTGGTCAGGAGCGCGACGTTGCGGCTGCCGATGTCCTGGTAGCGCGAGGGCACCCACTTCTGCGCCGCGGGCAGGTTGACCCACAGCTGCAGGCCGTGGAAGCGCCCGCCGGCGGCCACGATCTCCTCCGGCGGCGTCTCGATGTGCAGGATCCCCTTGCCCGCCGTCATCCACTGGGTGTCGCCGTCGCTGATGAGCCCGCCGCCGCCCTCCGAGTCGTTGTGCCGCAGGACGCCGTCCATCATGTAGGTCACGGTCTCGAAGCCCCGGTGCGGGTGCCACGGCGTGCCCTTCGGCTCGCCCGGCGCGTAGTCCACCTCGCCGATCTGGTCCAGGTGGATGAACGGGTCGAGGTCGCGCAGGTCGACGCCCTCGAAGGCGCGGCGGACGGGGAAGCCCTCGCCCTCGAAGCCGTGCGGAGCGGTCGTGACAGAGCGGACGGGGCGCTGCAGCGCGTCCTCCGGTGCGGTTACGCGGGGCAGGGTGGTGACGTCGTCGACCGTGATGGCAGGCATCTCCCGCCCGTACCCGCGTCGAGGGCTCGTACGCGGCGGCCTGCCTGCCGACCGTCGACCGATCTGCTGGTGCCAAGACATCCACCTCGGGACCTGTGTGGCCCGCAGCGACGTGTGCGGCCGTCACTGCCGGGCAGTGGATGTCCTGGCGCCGGGCAGCCCGTCCCCGTCGCCCTACGCTGGACCTGACATGGAGGCGCAGCAGCTCGACGGCCTGATGCTCAAGGACCGTCGGCGGATCGAGCAGCGGCTGCGGGCGAAGCGGGATGTCTCGCGCGACCTTGTTGCGGCCGAGCAGCGGGTCGCCGCCCGGCGGGCGGCGGTGCCGCGGATCACCTACCCCGACCAGCTGCCCGTGTCGCAGGCGCGGGACGAGCTGCTCGAGGTGCTGCGCGAGCACCAGGTCGTCGTGGTCGCCGGCGAGACCGGCTCGGGCAAGACCACCCAGCTGCCCAAGATGCTGCTCGAGCTCGGCCGCGGGGTCCTCGGCACCATCGGCCACACCCAGCCGCGCCGGATCGCCGCGCGCACGGTCGCGGAGCGGATCGCGGAGGAGCTGGACACGCCCCTGGGCGAGGCGGTCGGCTACAAGGTCCGCTTCCACGACCAGGTCGGTGACACGACGCTGGTCAAGCTGATGACGGACGGGATCCTGCTGGCCGAGATCCAGCAGGACCGGTCGTTGCTCGCGTACGACACCCTCGTCGTCGACGAGGCGCACGAGCGCAGCCTCAACGTCGACTTCCTGCTCGGGTACCTCAAGCAGCTGCTGCCGCGTCGGCCCGACCTGAAGCTGGTCATCACCAGCGCGACCATCAACCCCGGCCAGTTCGCCGCGCACTTCAGCGACGCCCCGGTCGTGGAGGTGTCCGGCCGCACGTACCCCGTGGAGGTCCGCTACCGGCCGCCGGACGACGACACCGACCAGGTGCAGGCGATCGCCGAGGCCGTCGAGGAGCTCGAGCACGAGGCTCCGGGTGACGTGCTGGTGTTCCTGTCCGGGGAGCGGGAGATCCGTGACACGGCGGAGGTCCTGCGCGGGCGCGCTCCCGAGGGGACGGAGGTCCTTCCGCTGTACGGGCGGCTGTCCGTGGCCGAGCAGCACAAGGTCTTCGAGACATCGAAGGCGCGCCGGCGGGTGGTGCTCGCGACCAACGTCGCGGAGACGTCGCTGACCGTGCCGGGGATTCGGTACGTCGTCGATCCCGGCACCGCCCGCATCTCGCGCTACAGCGCGCGCACGAAGGTGCAGCGGCTGCCGATCGAGCGGATCAGCCAGGCGTCGGCGCGGCAGCGGGCGGGCCGCTGCGGTCGCGTCGCAGAGGGCATCTGCATCCGGCTGTACGACGAGGAGGACTACGACAACCGGCCCGAGTACACCGACCCGGAGATCCTGCGCACGAACCTCGCGTCGGTCATCCTGCAGATGACGGCGATCGGGCTCGGCGACATCGCCGCGTTTCCGTTCCTCGACCCGCCGGACCGCCGCAACATCAAGGACGGGCTCGACCTGCTGCACGAGCTCGGCGCGCTCGACGACAGGCGCAGGCTCACGCAGCTCGGCCGACGCCTCGCGCAGCTGCCCATCGACCCGCGGCTCGCCCGTATGGTCGTCGAGGCGAACGAGCACGGCGCGCTGCGCGAGGTGCTGGTCATCGCGGCGGCCATGTCCATCCAGGACCCGCGCGAGCGGCCGACGGACAAGCAGCAGCAGGCCGCCGAGATGCACAACCGGTTCGCCGACCCGACGTCGGACTTCCTGACGTACCTGAACCTGTGGAACCACATCAGCGAGCAGCAGAAAACCCTGTCCAGCAGCGCTTTTCGCCGTCTGTGCCGTACGGAGTTCCTCAACTGGCTGCGGATCCGCGAGTGGCAGGACCTGCACAGCCAGCTGCGTCGGGTCGCGCGCAGCCTCGACCTGACGCTCAACAGCGGACAGGCCGCACCCGACCTGGTGCACCTGTCGCTGCTGGCCGGGCTGCTGTCGCACATCGGCCTCCGCGACCCGGACAAGCGTGAGTACGTCGGCGCGCGCGGGGCGCGGTTCGCTGTGGTGCCCGGCAGTGCGCTGCACAAGAAGCAGCCGCAGTGGGTGATGGCCGGCGAGCTCGTCGAGACCAACCGGATGTGGGGCCGGGTTCTCGCGCGCATCGCTCCGGAGTGGGCTGAGCAGCTCGCGCCGCACCTCGTGACGCGCGTCTTCAGCGAGCCGCACTGGGCGAAGAAGCAGGGCGCGGTCATGGCGTACGAGCGGGTGACGCTGTACGGCGTGCCACTCGTCGCGCGGCGGAAGGTGGGCTACGCGCGGGTCGACCCGGTGATGTCACGGGACCTGTTCCTCCGGCACGCGCTGGTGGAGGGCGACTGGGAGACGCACCACGCTTTCTTCGTCGACAACCTGCGGCTGCTCGAGGACGTCGAGGAGCTCGAGCACCGGGCGCGCCGTCGCGGCATCGTCGTCGACGACCAGACGCTGTTCGAGTTCTACGACGCGCGCATCCCGGCGGACGTGGTCAGCGGCGCGCACTTCGACGCCTGGTGGAAGAACGCGCGGCGCGAGACGCCCGACCTGCTGACCTTCTCGATGGCGATGCTGGTGCAGGCCGAGGGCGTCGACCCCGGTGACTACCCGGACGTGTGGCAGCAGGGCGAGCTGCGGCTGCCGCTGACCTACCAGTTCGAGCCGGGCAGCGACGCCGACGGCGTGACCGTGCACGTGCCGGTCGCGGTGCTGCCGGCGCTGTCGCCGTATGGGTTCGACTGGCAGGTGCCCGGCCTGCGCGAGGAGCTCGTCACGGCGCTGATCAAGTCCCTGCCGAAGCCGACCAGGGTGAAGCTGGTCCCGGCGCCCGACACCGCACGTGCGCTGCTGGCCGTCCTGGAGGCGCGGCAGGAGCCGCTCCTCGACGCGCTCGAACGGGAGCTGCTGCGGCTGCGCGGCGTCGACGTGCGCCGCGAGGAGTGGCAGCTGGAGCGGGTGCCGGACCACCTGCGCATCACGTTCCGCGTCGAGGACGCCGACGGCCGCACGCTGGCGGAGGGCAAGGAGCTCGCCGCGCTGCGCGCGCAGCTCGCGGCGAAGGTGCAGCAGGCGCTGTCGTCGGCGGCTCCGCAGGTGGAGCGGTCCGGGCTCACGTCGATGGTGGCGGTGCCGCAGTCGGTGCCCGCGGGCACCGGCGTCACGGGTTACCCGGCACTCGTCGACAAGAGGACGTCGGTGTCTCTGCAGGTGCTCGGATCGCCGGCGGAGCAGGGGGTCGCGATGTGGAGCGGCATACGCAGGCTGCTGTGGCTCAACGTCCCGTCGCCGGTCAAGGCCGTCGCCGGTTCGCTGTCGAACGCCGCGAAGCTCGCGCTGTCGACGAACCCGCACGGCAGCGTCCCGGCCCTGCTCGAGGACTGCGTCACCGCCGCGATCGACGCGCTGATGCGCTCCGGCGGCGGGGTGGTCTGGGACGAGGCCGGGTTCGGGGCGCTGCGAGACCATGTGCGCGGGGAGCTGGTACCGACGGCCGAAGGCGTCGTACGGCAGGTCGAGCAGGTGCTGTCCCTGTGGCAGGCGCTTCGCCCCCAGGTGCAGGGGATCTCCGCGGCGCAGGTGGACATGCGCGCACAGCTGGAAGCGCTGGTCTTCCCCGGGTTCGTCACCGCGGCAGGCGCGGATCGGCTGCCTGACCTCGTCCGCTACCTGACGGCGCTCCAGGCCCGGCTGTCCAAGCTGCCGGCGTCGGCGTCGCGGGACACGCTCGCGATGACCGGCGTACACGCGGTGCAGGACGAGCTGGCGCAGCTGCGTGCCCGGCGGCCGTACGACCCCCGGGTCGACGACATCCGCTGGATGGTCGAGGAGCTGCGGGTGAGCCTGTTCGCGCAGGGCATGCGTACCAAGCACCCGGTCAGCGAGAAGCGCATCTACCGCGCCATCGACGACCTCACGGCCTGAGCGCGCGGCCCCGCGACAGGTACAGCGCCCGGTCTGCCCGGGCGACCAGCTCCTCCGCGGTCTCGCCGGCGTGCCGCTCCGCGACGCCGACGCTGATGCTGAGCGGGTCATGTCCCCGTGCCAGCGCGCGCCGCGCCTCCAGCAGGCGCCGATCCGCCTCGTCCCGCCGCAGCCCGGGCAGCAGACAGAGGAACTCGTCGCCGCCCCAGCGGACGACGTGGTCATAGCCGCGTAGTCCGGCCAGCAGCGCGCGGGCCACCGCGACCAGGGCCGCATCGCCGGCGGCGTGCCCCCGCTGGTCGTTGCGCGCCTTGAGCCCGTCGAGGTCGACGAAGGCGATGCTCAGCGGCGTGTCGGTGCGTGCCGCCCGCTGCAGCTCCTCGGCGAGCAGCTGGCGGCCCGCCTGCCGCAGCCAGGCGCCGGTCAACCCGTCGTGATGGGCCGCATCGAGCTGCGCCGCGTACTCGTCCAACCGCGCGCGGTACTCCGCCAGCTGCACCTCGTACCGGTCGAGCGCGAGTTCGTACTGCTCGCGGTCCGGCTCCTCCAGCGCCCGCGGCTTGGGCCGCTGCGACGGGACGGCCCGCCGCATCCGCTGCGCGGCCAGCTCGTCGTTGGCGCTGTCAGCCTGCTGTGGTGTGGACACGCTCACCCCCCCGGTCGCTGCGGATCCACGGCGAAGGATGGCACCGAACGGCCATGGTGAGGATGGTCCGAACGGACTAGTTCTGCCGGGGGGGCCTGCCGACGCGGCGGACGCGAGACCTGCGCCCACCGGATGTCACCGGCACGATGAGGGGGTGCAGCCGCTCGTCGTCACCCTGGAGCTCGACGAGCGGTCGCAGCAGGCGCTGGACGCCTTGCGTAGCAGGCACTTCCCGCCCCATCGGCTCGTGGTGGGCGCACACGTCACGCTGTTCCACGCGCTGCCGGGCGACCAGGAGGCGGAGGTGCGGGAGGCGCTCGACGTGGCCGCGGACCGCGAGGCGTTCGACGTGCACGTGACGGGGGTGCGCTTCCTTGGCGGCGGGGTCGCCTACGACCTGTCCGTCGACCCGTCCGTCCGGCAGGGCGTTGCGGCGCGGTTCGCGCTGAGCCGGCAGGACGCCCAGCCGTGGAAGCCGCACGTCACCGTGCAGAACAAGGTGCCGGCCGAGCAGGCGCGGTTGCTGCACCAGGCGCTCGCGGAGGCGTTCGTGCCGTGGACGGCGCGGGCGGAGGGGCTGGCGCTGTGGCGGTACGCGGGCGGGCCGTGGGAGCCGCTCGGCAGCTACCCCTTCCGCAGCCGCCAGGAGTAGAGGACGGCGGCGGCGGCGGTCGCGAGGTTGAGGCTGCTGACCCCCTCGCGCATCGGCAGGCGGACGACGCCGGCGGCGCGCGACCGCAGCTCGTTCCCGACGCCGGCGCGCTCGCTGCCGACCACGAGCACCGCGTCGTCGGGTACGTCCGCCAGACGGTCGCCGTCCGCGTCCAGGACCAGCAGAGGTCCGGTCACCTCGTGCGGCTCGGCTGCCAGCACCGGCAGCGCGAAATGCAGTCCGGCGCTGCCACGGACGACGGCCGGGTGCCACGGGTCGAGCCGGCCGGTGAGGGCGACGCCGCTCGCTCCGGCGGCGGCTGCGACCCGGATCACGGCGCCGGCGTTGCCCGGGTGCCGCGGGCCGTCGAGCAGCACCAGCGGGCTGGTGCGCGTGTGCAGGACAGCGCGCGCCTCGGGCGGTCGTACGGCCAGACCTTCGACACCGGTCGGGTGGCCGACCTCGCCGGTCGTGGCGAGCGCCAGCAGCTGGTCGGCGATGTCCGGCGCGAGCTGGTGAGCCAGCGCGCGGGCCTGCGCCAGGTCGCGTACGACGACGGAGGCGACGAGCCGGGGGGCGAAGCGCAGGGCGTGCTTGACGGCGTGGAGGCCCTCCAGCGCGACGGTCATGCCGGCAGCCTCGCAGCAGAACGGCGGG
>JBHENF010000202.1:0-10855 GCA_046262175.1 Mycobacteriales bacterium | reverse complement strand
GCGTCTACCCGACGACCCGCATCGTCGTCGGGCGCGCGCTGCGCCCGGTCGCCGACATGAGCGATCGTGCGGCGCAGTGGAGTGCCCATGACGTGTCGCAGCGGTTCGGCTCCGCCGCCCGGCCCAAGGAGCTGGCGCGGCTCTCCCGCGACCTCGACGGCCTGCTCGACCGGCTCGCCGCGGTGCTGCGGCACGAGCAGCAGCTGTCGGCGGAGATCTCCCACGAGCTGCGCACGCCCTTGTCGCGGATCGTCGCGGAGGTCGATCTGTTGCAGTCCTCCACCTCACCGGGCCTGCAGACGGCGAGCGCGCTGGACGCGGTCGCCACCAGCGCCGCCCAGATGGACAGCATCCTCGAGACGCTGCTCGCGACGGCGAGGTCTGCGTCGACGCAGGCACCGGGTCGGTGCGACATCAGGACGGCCGCTGAGCGAGCGGTCGCCGAGGTCGGGCCGCGCGACGGGGTGTCGGTCCTGGTCACAGCCGTCGGTACAGCGGGCGTGGCCGAGCCGGTGCTGGTGCGCACGCTGGTGCCCGTGCTGCAGAACGCGGTGCGGTTCGCGAGGACCCGCGTCGACGTCTCGACGGAGCTGGCGGCGGACGGGCAGCACGTGCTGGTGCGCGACGACGGGCCGGGACTCGGCGAGCTGCGGGACAGCGCGTTCGAGCCGGGCGTGCGCGGCACGTCCGACGACGACGGCGCTGGGCTCGGGCTGCCGCTGGCCCGGCGGCTCGCCCGCTCCTGCGGGGGTGACGTCACCGCGCGAGCCTGCCCGGGAGGCGCGACCCTCGATGTGCGGCTGCCGACCGCCTGACCGTGGCGGGCTGCGCAGCGGACGACGTGTTCAGGCGCGGTTCAGCGAGGCGCGTGCACCCTCGCCCTCATGACAACCTCTCTGGTGCACGACGACGTCGCGCGGGGCCGGCAGATGCTCAACAAGGTTCCCGAGGTGACCGTCTACTTCTGGATCATCAAGGTGCTCTGCACGACCGTGGGCGAGAGCTTCGCCGACTACATCAACGAGACGCTCGGCTTCGGCCTCGCCAACACGACGATCGTCTTCAGCGTCGCGCTGGCGCTGGTGCTCGCCGCCCAGTTCCGCCTGCGCCGCTATGTGCCAGGCGTCTACTGGCTGGCCGTGGTGCTCATCAGCGTCGTGGGCACGCTCCTGACCGACAACCTCACGGACGGGCAGGGAGCGCCCCTCTGGATCAGCACCTCGGTGTTCGCGGTCGCCCTCGCCGTCGTCTTCGCGGTCTGGTACGTGCGCGAGCGCACGCTCTCCATCCACACCATCGTCACCACGCCGCGTGAGAGCTTCTACTGGCTGACCGTGCTGGTCACCTTCGCCCTCGGCACTGCTGCGGGGGACTGGACGCTCGAGCTCACCGGCTGGAGCCCCGGGGCTGCCGTTCTTCTGCCCGGCGGGCTCATCCTCGCGGTGCTCGTTGCCTGGCGGTCGGGCGCCGGCCCCGTGCTGTCGTTCTGGCTGGCGTACATCCTGACTCGTCCGCTGGGCGCCAACATCGGCGACTACCTCGGCTCCTCGCGAGACGACGGGGGGCTCGGGTTGGGCACCTTCGGCACCACGGTCGCCTTCCTCGCGACCATCCTCCTCGTGGTCGCCTACCTGACCAAGACCCACAAGGACCGCACGGAGCTGAGTGCCCATTAGGTGGACACTGTCCGGCCCGGAAGTCTCTGATGCCCGTCAGGTGAGGCCGAGCAGTGCCTGTACGGCGACGTACACGGCGACGAAGACCAGGAGCACGGCGAAGGCGACGGTCAGCTTGTTGGGGTCGACCCGGTTCGCGACCCGCGTGCCGGCGAACGAGCCGGCGACCGCAGCGGCCGTGAACGGCACGATGACGCTCCAGTCGAACCCCCCGCTGCCGGCTCGGGCCGCGAGGGCGACCGCGGAGTTCAGGCTGATCACGAGCAACGAGGTGCCGACGGCAACGGGCATCGGCGTGCGGAACAGCACTACCAGCACCGGGACGACCACGAAGCCTCCGCCGACGCCGAGGAAGCCCGTGAGGAAGCCGATGCCGAGGCCGGCGCTGGCGAGCCGCACCGCCCGTCCGCGCGACGGCGCTGCCGGGGTGGCCCGAGGGTGCTCCCGGGTCGCCACGACGGCGCTGCCAGTTCCGGCTCGGCGGACCGGCTCCGCTGAGTCCGCGGGTGCCGGGGCGGCACCTCGGGTCATCCGGCTGCGCACCAGCATGCCGACCGCGGCCACCAGCATCAGCCCCGCGAAGGACAGCAGCAGCACGTCAGGATCGGCGCGCCGGTTGAGGACCGTGCCCAGGACCGAAGCGGGCACGCCCACCACGGACAGCAGCACGCCGACCCGCGACCGGGTGTGCCCTGCACGCGCGTGTCCGATGCTCGCGGCGGCAGCGGTGACGCCCACGATGACGAGGCTGGCCGTGGTCGCCGATTGGGCGGACAGCCCGAGCACGTAGACGAGCAGCGGGACGGTGAGGATCGACCCGCCGCCGCCGAGCGCACCCATCGTGAGCCCGATGAGCAGTCCGAGGCCGGTCGCTCCGAGGATCATGCGCGCCGCGCCTTCACGTGATCTCGCCGGGACGGCCGTCCGCGTCGACGACAGGCAGGCCGGCCGCGGCCCACGCGTTCATGCCGCCCGCCATGTTGGCGACCTGCAGGCCGGCCTGGGCGAGTGCGGCGGCTGCCTGTCCCGAGCGGTTGCCGGAACGACACACGGCGATGACCGGGCGATCCCTCGGGACGTTGCCCACGTCGAGCGCGCTCAGCGGCATGTGCACCGCCGCCTCTGCGTGCCCGGCAGCCCACTCGTCGTCTTCTCGTACGTCGAGAAGCAGCGCGCTGTTCGAGGCTGCGGCGTCGGCCGCCGCCTGCACGGACACGTCGGGAGCGGGCTGGCTCATGGGTAGGACCTCTCGATCGGCGGGGCGCCACGGTCCATCGCCGACAGGGCGATGTCGCGCCCCGAGTACTGCGCCGTCACGGCGAAGCGATCCCCGCGCACCAGCGTGTGCCGGTGCTCGACCGGCCGGCTGTCCAGGCAGCCGGTGCGTTCGACGGCCAGCAGCGCGACTCCCGCTGGGACGTGCAGGTGCGCGCGCTCCCCCCGCAGCGGGACGACCGCGCGCACCTGCTCGCGCCCCCCGGTCAGGCGCAGCCCGCAGTGCGTCAGCAGTTCGGTGTACAGCGCGGTGTGCGTGAAGTCGACCGTCAGCAGCGGCTGGGCTATGTCGGCCGGCAACCACACCCGGTCCAGAGCGAGCGGCTCGTCACCCGCCAGCCGCACGCGTTCGAGGTAGACGAGCGGCGCGGACTCCTCGAGCAGCAGGCGCGTCGCGATGACGCCGTCGCGCCGCACGTCCAGGGCGCGCACGATAGAGCGCTGCTCCAGACCGACGGCTTCGACGGCGGCGGACAGCGAGCTCAGGGCGCCGAGCTGCTGCTCCACCTCGACCGGTGCCAGGCGCGGCTTGCGGCCCCGAGCCGCGGTGACCGTCCCCTCGGCGCGCAGGTGGCGCAGGGCTTCCCGCACCGTGTGCCGGCTGACCCCGTACGCGTCCACGAGGCCCAGCTCGCCCGGGAACGTCTCAGCGAACTCCCCTGCCGCCAGCCGGCCCCGCAGGTCGGCGAGCAGCTGCGCCCACAACGGCGAGCCCGAACCCCGGGTCAGGCGACGCTGCCCTTGCCGTGTCGTCGTCATGGACGTAATGTACGGACATTCGTTGATGAGGACAAGCCCCGAGGAGATCGAGCCGTGCGCGTGGACATCCTGGAGACCCCGGACCTGGGCGACCGCAGCTACGTGGTGTCGGACGGCAGCGTGGCGCTCGTCGTCGATCCGCAGCGGGACCTGGACCGGGTCGAGGCCCTCGTGGTCGAGCTGGGCGTGCAGGTGCGCATGGTGGTCGAGACGCACCTGCACAACGACTACGTGACGGGCGGTCACGCCCTGGCGCGCCGCACGGGCGCGACGTACGTCGTCGCGGGCCGCGACGACGTCGCCTTCGAGCGCTGCGCCGCGCACGACGGCGACGAACTCTCGGTGGGGGAGATGACCGTCCGCGTTCTGGAGACGCCGGGTCACACCGACACCCACCTGTCGTACGTCGTCACCGACCACTCCGGCGACGCCCCGGCGGTGTTCAGCGGCGGCTCGCTGCTCTACGGCAGCGTCGGCCGCACCGACCTGCTGGGCACCGATCGCACCGACGACCTGACGCGCAAGCAGTTCGGCTCGGCGCGCAGGCTCGCGAAGGCGCTGCCCGATGAGTCAGCGCTCTACCCGACGCACGGCTTCGGGTCGTTCTGCTCCTCCGGCGGCGCGAGCGGCGGCAGCGACAGCACGATCGGGCAGGAGAAGAGCCGCAACGACGCGCTCACCGAGGACGACGAGCAGGCCTTCGTGGACAAGCTCGTCGCCGGCCTGACCGGGTATCCGGCCTACTACGCGCACATGTCGCCGCTCAACGCGCAGGGCCCGGACGAGCCCGACCTGACGCCGGCGCGCACCGTCGATCCGGTCGAGCTGGCGGCCCGAATCCGCACCGGGGAGTGGGTGGTGGACCTGCGCGACCGGGCGGCGTACGCCGGGCGTCACCTGGCCGGCACGGTCTCCATCGGGATCGGCAAGCAGTTCTCCACGTACGCGGGATGGGTGATCCCGTGGGGTGCACCCATCACCCTGATCGGCGAGAACCCAGAGCAGGTGGCCGAGGCGCAGCGACAGCTGGTGCGGATCGGCATCGACCGCCTGGCCGGGAGCGCGACCGGCGACCTGCACAGCCTGGCGGCGGACGTCCCGGTGCGGTCCTACCCGTCAGCGACCTTCGCCGACGTTCCGGCCGAGGCGCGGGTCCTGGACGTGCGTCGCGACGACGAGGTGGCCGGCGGCCACATCCGGGGTGCGAAGCACATCCCCCTGCACAGCCTGGTCGACCGGCTGCACGAGGTGCCGCAGGGGAGGGTGTGGGTGCACTGCGCCAGCGGCTTCCGGGCCAGCATCGCGGCGAGCATCCTCGACCGTGCGGGGCACGAGGTGGTGCACCTCGACGACGACTTCAGCAATGCCGAGAAGGCGGGGCTGGCGGTGTCCCGGCCGTGACGGATGTCGTGGACCAGCTGCGGGATGCGGTGGCGCAGACGACGGACGAGCAGGAGGAGGAGGACGACCGGCGAACGCTGCCCCTGCTCGGATGACCGCGCTGGGCGGCAGCGCCGCCTTCGCGGTGTGGGCGAGCCTGACCTGCTTCGTCTGCTGAGCGGCCGCTCAGGCGAGCGAGAGGAAGAGCTTCTCGAGCTTGGCTGTGTCCACCTCGGCGGAGTCGGCGTTGTCCGGGCTCAGGCACTGCCGCAGGCCGCTGGCGACGATGCTGAACCCGGCCCTGTCGAGCGCCCGCGAGACCGCAGCCAGTTGCGTGACCACGTCCTCGCAGTCGCGACCGGCCTCGAGCATGCGGATCACGCCGGCGATCTGGCCCTCCGCACGGCGTAGCCGGTTGACCGCGACCTTGATCGCGTCGTCCTCGAGCTGCATCGTTCCTCCTGGTCGCTGCGCCGCGAGAGCGGCGCTGTCGTCAACTGCAGTAGGCGCCTTCCCGTCAGCTCAGTCGCGCCCGGACGAGGTCTCGCCGCCGGACTCGATCCACGCCTTCGTCCCGCCCACGACGGAGCGCACGTCATGCCCGGCGCCGCTCAGCAGGTCGGCAGCCTGGGCGCTGCGCCCGCCGCCCTGGCAGACCAGGTAGACCGTCTGGTCGGTCGGGACCTCCTGCGTACGGGTCGGCAGCTGGCTCAGCGGCAGGGAACGCGCACCGGCGACGTGCCCCTCGGCGTACTCGTCGGGCTCGCGCACGTCGATGACCACCGCACCTGCTGCGCGGGCCTGCTTCAGCTGCTCGATCGTTGCCTCGGTGGTCATGCCGGCTCCTTGGTCGATGGTGTACCCCCGGGGGTATAGTACGCGCTCATGCCTCCTGCGTGGGCAGCGCCAAGGTGACCCAGTCGTGCAGCCCCCCGCGGTA
Organism: Mycobacteriales bacterium; assembly: GCA_046262175.1. Classification (GTDB taxonomy): domain Bacteria; phylum Actinomycetota; class Actinomycetes; order Mycobacteriales; family SCTD01; genus RYN-124. The sequence continues at coordinate 4,825 of JBHENF010000202.1, read as the reverse complement.
GTAGGCCAGCGAGGAGGCGGGGAAGCCCGCCTCCAGCAGCTGCCGGATCGCGTCGGGTGACTGCGGGCACTGCGGGCCGTTGCAGAACAGCACCGAGGTACCTGAGCGATCGAGCTCACCCTGACGATCCACGGTCTGGTCGTGCGGGATGTTCACCGCGCCGGGCAGGGTCCGACCGCCGAACGAGCCGTCTGTACGGCTGTCGACGAGCACCGCCCCCTGCGACACGAGTGTCTGCAGCTCCAGCTCACCCACGGTGCGGACTCCGGGCGCGATCTCGAGCGGCTGCAGCTCCCCCCAGGTGGTGTCGACGACCACCACGTCCGGCTCGCCCGCCAGCGGCCAGGGCACGCTGCGCGGGTCCTGCTTCCGGGTGCGGTCGGCCCGCTCTATCGCCGGCATGGTCGTTCCTCTCAGTCGCAGATCCGTCGGCGGACGGCGACATACGCCGCCAGCCCGATGCTGAACAGTCCCCACCACCCGGCTTCAGGGATCTCCAGCGGCCACTGCGGGCCGAGCAGCAGCACGCCGCCGATGAGCGCGAGGCAGACAGTCGCCTCATGTCGGACTCTCGCCCTGGCGGCCAACCCTGCGGTACCGAGCACCAGGAAGCCGGAGAGGTCGCCCACGACCCCTCGGGCGAGGTACGGGAAGCCGCCGGCGACGTACGCGGTGCTGGAAGCGATCGCCGCGAGGGCGGTGGTGGCGTACTCGGCACGGGACAGCCCGAAGCTGCGGGTCGTCGCCCTCACGGCTGGGCCTTGAGCAGCTCGAGAGCCGCCGCCTTGCCGCTGCTGCCGGCGATCCCGCCGACGGGGGCGGTGGACGCCCCGCACGTGTAGAGGCCGGCGACGCCCGGGACCGTGTGCCCGGAAAGCCGTCGGGTGGGGCGCATGAACGCCAGCTGGTCCAGGCTGATGTCGAGCTGCATCGGGTGCGCTCCGGGCCAGCGCAGCTCCTGCGCCATGAACGTAGGGGTGCGGATGTGCCGGCCGGTGATGCTTGCAGTGAAGCCGGGGGCGTGCGCCTCGACCTGGGCGATCATCGCGTCAGCGAAGGCCTCCTGCTGGTCCGCCCAGCCGCCTTCGACGTCGTACGGCGCGCACGGGCAGGCGAGGTAGACGGTGTGCTTGCCCGTCGGCGCGAGAGAGTCGTCGTAGACCGACGGGGTGAAGCAGTAGGTCGACACCGGGTCCGGCAGCCTCCTGCCCTCTGCGGACAGGAACCCGCGGCGCAGCTCGTCGAGGGTGTCCACGTGGGACTGCAGGCCGTTCCAGTCACCCGGCCGCGCGTTCGGGTACGGCGGCAGCTTGTCGGTCGCCAGGTGCACGAGCATCTGGACCGCGTTGCCGCGGTGCGCGGCTTTCAGCTCGACGCCGTCGCGGCCGGCGAGCGGTGGGTCCAGCAGCTCGAGCAGCGCGGTCTGCACGTCGAGGGCCGTGACGACGGCGGAGGCCTCGAGCCGCTCCCCACCCTCGAGCACCACCGCCTTGGCGGTCCCGCCCCGCGCGTCGATCCGCTCGACGACGGCGCCCGTGCGGACCTCACCGCCCCAGCCCTCCAGCCGGCGGATCAGCGCGGTGGTCAGCGACTGCGAGCCGCCGCGTGGGTGCCACTGCCCGAACAGGTGGTAGGCGGCCTGCCAGAACACGTAGAACGAGCCGCCCGCGGCGTGCGGCCCCGCCGAGGAGTGGCTGGCGAAGGACGCGACGGGCGCGCGGGTGAGGTCACTGGGCAGTGCCGTCTCCAGCAGCGTGCCGTATGGCGCGACCAGGTCGTGCACGATCCCGAACGGCCCGCCGGCGCGCCGGACCCCTTGCAGCAGCGAGCCGATCTTGCTCGCCGCGCCCTTCAGCACGCCGCCGGGGCTCGACCCGCTCTCCAGGCCGGTGACCGCCGTCTTCACCAGCGGGATGGCCCGGTGCATGAACGCGCGGTACGCGTCGGCGTCGGGGCGGCTGTGCTCGGCGATCGAGGCGACCGTCTGCTCCAGGTCTCGGGAGAAGCGGACCATCCGGCCGTCCCGGAACACGCCGGTGGCGAACGGGTCCATCGGCAGGTACTCCAGGCCAGCCCCCGTGAGGTCCAGCTCGGCGGGGATCCGCGTCATGTTGATGATGTTGTGCGCGGCCGCGTGGGTGTTGAACAGGTAGCCCGGGATCGTCTCGTCCGTACGGGAGCCCCCGCCAGGCTTGTCGGCTGCCTCCAGCACGACCACCCGCTTGCCGGCCTTCGCCAGGTAGCAGGCCGCGACGAGGCCGTTGTGCCCGCCGCCGACCACGACAACGGCTGGTTCCGGCATGCATCCTCCTAGACTCGATACCCCCGGGGGTACCCGGTACTGTCCTCGTCAACCGCGCCATACCCCCAGGGTGTGTCCGACACGAGCGAGGAGCAGGACCATGTGCAGACCAGCAACGTGCCGCCGGTGCGGCAAGGCCAGCTGGGCCGGCTGCGGCCAGCACGTCGAGAGCGTGCTGGCTGCGGTACCCCCTCCGCAGCGCTGCTCGTGCGAGCCGTCGGGCAGCAGCGTCGGCACGCGGCGACGGTGGAGCCTGTTCCGCGGTTGACCCGCGGCGCCCGGGGCGCTCCTCTTCAGGACACCTAGAAGGGGATGCGGGCGTGGTGCGTGTCGAGCAAGAAGCCGCACCAGTTGCCGAGGCGGGCGCAGAGCCGTCGCCGCCAGCCGGTCGGTGCGGGAGAGGCGTGCTGGGGAGGGGTCTCGGGCGCGTCGATCATCACGAGGACGTCCTTCGTCGAGGGTCTGTGTCCGGCCGGAAGCTGGTCAGCAAGAAGCTGACGAGGATCAGGCGGGACAGAGGCAGTCGTCGACGGCCGTGAGCGACGTGGCCAGCAGGCAGCGGCAGAAGAGCGCATCAGCCTGGCGGGTCGTCCTCACCAGGACATGGTCGCACAAGAGGCACCGGAGCCGCTCGCCTGCCACGATGCACTGAGGTCGACGACGGCGCAGTGAAGCCGAAGACGTACGGGCTGGGTTGCTGATCCCGCGGCAGCTAGGACGGCGGGACGCCGGTGACCCGGACCCATACCTGTTCGTCGTCCATCGTCAGCCCCGCGTACTCGAACTCCAGGCCGGTCCGTTCGACGTACTCGCACCACGCGCGGTGCTCGTGCTGCTGCCACCCCGGGAAGTTGTAGTACTCGTCGAACAGCAGCACGGTGCCGTCGACCAGGCGCGGGGTCAGCTGCTCGAGGACCTCCGCGGTCGAGCTGTAGAGGTCGCAGTCGATGTGGACGAACGCGACCGGATCCGGATGTGACGCGAGGAACCCTGGCAACGTGTCTGCGAACAGCCCTACGACGATCTCTGCGCCCCGTACGGCAGGGATCTCGTGCGCGAACTCGCCGGCGTCGTAGCCCAGCCGCCAGTCCTGCGGCAGGCCGTCGAAGGAGTCGAAGCCGTAGACCCCTCCAGTTCTCTCCTCGGCGATGATGCGCAGCGTTGTCCCTGTCGCGACGCCGAACTCCAGCGACATCCCGCTCTCGGGAGCCGCACGCAGAGCCTCGCGCAGCGTCTGGTGTGGATGGGTGCTCAGCGTCAGCGCGTGCATGGAGGTCCGCACCAGCTCCGCGCTGCTGCGCGCGGCTTCTTGCTCGAGCGCCGTCCAGACGTCGCGGCGCGTCCGTCGCTCCCACGCCCGCAGCTCCGCTCGGAGCTCGTCGTGGCGCCGTGCCGACACCCGTTCGACGGCCTCCTCCACCAGGCGGAGGAGCTTGTCGCGCAGGACCTTCCGCGGGCTGAGCACGCGGCGCAGCCTGCCACGCCACCGCAGCGGCGTACGCACCTGCGGGCAGTTGCGGCCGTCAGGTAGCGGTGGCCGCCGGGGTGACGACGACGCAGCAGTTGTCCCCGCACGGGCGCAGCTCAGCGGTGAGCTCGCCCGCCGCACCCACGCCTTCGACGTAGCCCTCCGCCAGGCCGTGGTTGATGCCGCAGACCAGGCCCACGTCGGTGTCGCGGAGCCGCGAGAAGGGGCAGTTGCGCAGGACGAGGGTCGGTCCTTCGCGTGCCGGCCGGTACCCGAGCGAGGCCAGCACCAGCTCGACGCGACGGCGCGGTCCGCTGCGGCGGTCCGGCTTCACGTCCTGCGCCAGTGCGACGCCGCGCGCCCGGGCGGTGCGGCGGGCGGCTGCTTCCAGTGGTTCACCAGGCTGCTGCTCGGACGCGGCGGCGAGCAGGACCTCCGCGACGAGGTCGTACCTGCGAGCGGGAACGGCCGCGCTCACCTCGTGGGCGGTGAGCCGGAAGGTCCTCGACGGCCGGCCACGTCGACCGGCAACCGGTGCAGCCGCGACCGCTTCGACGAGCCCCGCTTCCGTGAGCTTGTTGAGGTGGAACGCAGCCAGCGTGCGGCCGATCCCGAGCTCGGCAGCGACCTCGCCGAGCGTGCGGGGGGTGGTGGTCGCGGCCAGCGCTTCGTACAGCCTGCGCCGCTGCGGCTCGACCAGCACCGAGAGCGCGGCGACGTCCTGCTCCAGAGCCATGCCCCTTACCGTACACGTTTATGACAGCTCCCGTTGACGTAAGTTCGTCGGGCGGATACAACTACGTCTGTTGGCGCAACAGGTGGAGGGGGGCGACATGTGCAAGGAGTGCGGCTGCGAGAGCGGCAAGGACGACACGAAGGACGACAAGTAGCTGACGAGCCGGCCGGGCGCTCCCTGTGGGGGCGTCCGGTGGCTCCTTTCGCGGGGGGTTGTATGGACGACAGGGAGCGGAAGCAGTGAGCGGCGAGCGGGTCGTCATCGTCGGCGCCAGCCTCGCCGGTGCCAGCGCGGCAGTCCGGCTGCGCGGACTCGGCCA
>JBHENF010000201.1:0-7591 GCA_046262175.1 Mycobacteriales bacterium | reverse complement strand
GTCGAGCCGCACGCCGCAGTGCCGAGCGTGGCGGCCACGGCGAGCAGGACTGCGCCTCGGCCAGGACGGTTGCGGAGCACGTGCACGACTTCTCCCCTGTTGACGGACCGGAGGGATGTGGCCTCTTCCCGCAATGTGAGCCGCGGCCGCCCGCTCGGCAACGGCCGCCGACACCAGTTTCGGAACGCCCCTTCGTCGTGACCGACGACGCCGAGATGCTGGGTTGGGCGAGGACTGACGACTGGCAGCGGCTATGCCGCCGGGATGGGGTGGCCGTTGTCCTTGTACTTGGCGCACGTGCAGCCGGCATCCCAGACCATGTCGAAGCCGTTCTCGAGCCCGTCGTGCCGACCGGGCCCGATGAAGGTCTTTGGCGCGGCAGCAGCGCGGTAGCTACCGCGTAGAGATTCGAGCCCCTGCACGGCCGTCGCCACGTTGAGGACCGGGCCCGCGCGGTTGTACGCCTCGGCGACGCCGAACATCACGTCGCAGAACACCAGCGCCACGCTTGCGGCGTTGGTGCTGTTGAACGTCTGTCCGGACCGCTTCCGAATGATCTCCAGGCACTCCTTGACCTTGTCCGCGTTGAGATAGCGCGGGCCCTCGCCGAACGGCAGGTCCAGAAGGGGCTTCCAGCCGAGCCCGGCGGCGCCGGCGAGCGACTTGGCCGGGATCAGGCCGGCGCTGTACAGCGCCTGCGCGCCGGTGGCGGTGTTGATCCCGAGCCGCGGGAAGTAGTTCTGGTTCTCCGCGTTCTTCGTGAAGGTGAACGTGATCAGCCCGTCGGAGTCGAGCATGATGATGTGCGTGACGCCGGCATCACGGAAGCGGAGCACCGCGCTGGAGATCTCGGCAGCGAACCGCCCGGCGTCGGCGTTGCTCTCCGTGCCCTGAATGCGGATCACGAGCTTCGGGTCGACCGGCTGACCGATCGCGGCCAGCGCCGGACGCATCACACGGTCCTGCGGGCGCACCCAGTCCGGGAAGTCCCAGCCGAGCATCCCCACCTTCGCCTTGGTCGGCGCCGCCTGCCCGAGGTTGGCGTCCCAGCCGGAGAAGTACACCTGACGCTGCAGCGCCCGCACCCACTCCGCCATCATCCGGTCCTGGCTGACATCGCCGAGGCTGACGAACGACGGCTGGTCGGCAAAGGACTTCTTGTCGGCGCCGATGAGCCCGCCGCCGGAAATCCGCAGCACGCCGGCCTTGTCCATGCACGCCCGGAACACCGGTCCGCCACCCGAGATCGTGACCGCGATCTTGTTGTCCCTGGTGAACGTCTCGCATGCGGCCTGGTCCAGCTGGTCGCCCGTCTCCGCCGATGTGGAGTCGTCGGCGTGGTAGACGGGGACGAGCTTGCGCCCCGCGACCCCGCCGCGGGCGTTGATCTCGTCGATCATGGCCTTGGCATTCGCCTTCTGGTTGCCGCTGTCGACGCTGTCGGCACCAAACGCCTTGCGCGCCTGCTGAAGGTTCTCCGAGTAGCGCACGCCGACGAAGATCTCCTTGGCCGTGACGCCCGGTCCTTGCTTGCCGGCGTCCGCCACCGTGCCTGGGCCGCCGGTGCCGCTTGTTCCCGTGCCGCCCGCCCCTGTCGCGCCGGTGCTGGTGGAACCCCCGCCGACTCCCGTCGCGCCACTGCCGCTGCCCCCTGCCGAGCCGGTTCCCGGTACGAAGCCGGGGTCACCCGCGGCCAGGCCGGTCGGCGTCGAGCCGTCCGCGGCGGGTGCCAGGACCCCACCCGCACCCGCAGTGCCGAGGCCGTCGGCGCCTGCGCCGGCCGATCCCGCACCCCCTGCGCCGCCATCGGCAACCACGGCGCCGTCACCGCCGGACTGCTGGACGGTGGAACCGCAGGCGGCCGTCGCCAGAACTGCGCCGGCGGCGAGCAGAGAGAAGCCGCGACGGCGACGGGCACGGGACGTGGTCATGTGTTCTCCTGTCGCGGCGCGCCGCTGGGGGCTGCGCCTGCTGACACTCTTCGACCTGCTAGGTGCTGATCCCTGCCCTGAACGCAGTCTGGATGTGCCGCCAGCGGTGGAGCGACCGCTGGATCCCTCAGCCCGTCGTGTGCCGCGCGACCCAGTCCACGATGCGCGTGTTCCAGTCGGCGCGGTGCGACGGCCGGCCGTTGAGGATGAACAGGTGGCTGCCCTCGGGGTACAGGACCAGCTCGACCTCCCGGCCGAGCGTGTGCAGGGTGGTGAACCACTGCTCGGCCTGCCCCACGGGACAGCGGTCGTCGGCGGCGCCCTGCAGTACGAGGGTCGGGGTGTGGACCTTCTCGACGTGCGTCATCGGCGACATCCGGCGCAGCAGAGCGGGATCGTGCGCCACCGTCCCGCCGAACTCGGACGCGTCGAACAGCCCCGCCACGTCCGAGGTCCCGGAGAAGCTGACCAGGTCGACGATGACCCCACCGGGTGCGGCCGCGGCGAAGCGGTCGGTCTGCGTTGTCAGCCAGCAGGCCATGTAGCCGCCGTAGCTGTAGCCGGTCACCGCCAGCCGACCTGCATCGGCCGTACCCTCAGCGACCAGCTCGTCGACGGCCGACAGGAAGTCGTCCCCGTCCGCCACCCCCCACGCGCCCTGCGCAGCGGTCCAGAACTCCTCCCCGTAGCCGTCGCTCCCGCGCGGGTTGACCGTCAGGATGATCCAGCCCTTTGCGGCCAGCAGCTGGTGGTACGCGTGCACCGGGTCGAAGGCAGGCCCCCAGGCGTTGTGCGGGCCACCGTGGATGTCGAGCAGCAGCGGCTGCGGGCCGCTTCCGCGGGCACCGGTGACCCAGCCGTGCACCTCCAGACCGTCGGGTGCCCGGAACGTCCGGGACTGCGACTCAGCGACGGACACCTCGTCGAAGAACGCCGCGTTCGTACGCGTGAGCGCCCTTGTCCCGTCCGCCTCCACGAGGTGCAGGTCAGCCGTACGTCGACGGTCGGCCAGCAGGCAGGCGAGCGGTTCGTGCGCCACCCCGCTGACGACGACGTCGCCGTCCACCAGCGTGCGCACCTCGCCGCTCGCCAGGGGCACGGCTGCCAGGTGCACGGCCCCGCGGTCGCGCAGGCAGAACAGCACCTCGCCGTTGTCGTCGACGCGCGGACGCGCACCGGGGTAGCCCGGCCCTCCGACCATGACGTTGCGGTCCAGGTCGGGCGCGACCTGCTGCGGCACCCCGCCCTCGGCCGGCACCTGCCACAGCCGCGTGTGCCCGGATGACAGCGGCTCGGCCTTGCCCGCGAACACCAGCGCCGAGCCGTCCGGCGTCCAGCACGGCGCGGATGCGGTCCCCTGCCACTGCGTGACCTGCCGCAGCTCGCCGCCACCTGCGGGCAGGACGAACAGGTGCGACACGGCGTCCAGGTCGCGCGTCTCGTGCTGGGCGGTCACGAGGGCCAGCTGCGCGCCGTCCGGCGCCCACGAGAGATCCCGTACGACGAACTCGCCGGAGGTCAGTTGGGTCGCCTCGCCCGTCTCGACGTCGACAACGTGCGCGTGCGCGGTCATCGGGCCGAGCCGGCCCGTGCCGTCCGCCTTGGACACCAGCCGCGTCACGACGACGGGGTCGTGCGGCTGTGCACCCTCCGGCAGCTCCGGCGCCGTCACGGCCAGCCGGCTGCTGTCGGGCGACCACGCGATCTCCCCAACGCCGAGTACGAACCCGGTCAGGGAGCGCGCCTCGCCCCCGCCGGTCGGCAGCAGCCACAGCTGCGCCGGGCTGTCCTCTCCGCGCAGGAACGCCAGCCAGCGGCCGTCGGGGGACCAGCGGGGGGAGCGGTCGCCGGGTCCGCGCGTGAGCTGTCGGCGCTCGCCGGTAGAGACGTCGACCGCGTCGATGTGCGTGCGGTCGCGGTCCTGGTCGTCGTCGGGGTCGCGCCGGGTGACGACGACCGCGACGTGGTCCCCGTCCGGCGCGCTCTGCGGATCGCTGAGCGACTCCAGGCCGAGCAGGTCCTCCAGGGTGCAGTCGCGGCGAGCCGTCACGGCGTCAGCACCACCTTCAGCCCGCTGCGGTCGTCCATCTCGGCCGTGGTAGACGGCTGCTCTCATCGAGTGACTCCTAATAGGCCTGCGCGTCGCCGGTTCCGGCGCGCGGGTCGCTGGCCGCGGCGAGGGTGCCGTCCGGCCGTCGTACGAGGACGTGGGCGTGACCGAACCCGCGCCCGGCGGCGGCGCGCTCCACCCGGTGCCCCCGGGCGCGCAGCGCCTCGTCCCACCCGCTCGGGGCGGTCGCCTCGAGCGAGATGGTGGGCGCCACGGCGCCGTCGTCCCACGGATCCCACGCGTCGAAGCCGTTTTGTCGCGGGCCGACCAGCGACCAGCGGGGTTGCTCCAGCGCCTGCGCGGGCGTGCGACCGGCGGCGAGTGCCGCTATCAACTGCAGCACCACTTGCGGCTGCGCGTCGCCGCCCATCGTCCCGACCGCGGTGACCTGCTCGCCCTCGACGAGCAGCGCCGGGCAGAGCGTGTGTGGCGGCCGTGCTCCCGGGCGCAGCTCCGCCGGGTGACCGGGTTCGAGCGAGAAGCCGAGGCCGCGGTTGTGCAGGAAGACCCCGACCTCGCCGACCGCCAGGTGGGCCCCGAAGCCGGCGGCGTTGGACTGCGACAGTGACACGACCATGCCGTCAGCGTCGGCCGCGCAGAGGTAGACGGTGCCGCCGCCGCGGACCGGCACGCTCTGCTCCAGCGCAGTGCCGGACGTGATGCGTGCCGCCCGCTGCGCGAGGCCGTCCAGCAGCACATCGGACGGTACGCCGTCGGCCAGCAGGGCCGGCCGGTCGTGGCCGGTGACCCGCGCGGCCTCCACCAGCAGATGCGGGTCGTCCTGCGTGCCGAGCGCGCCGACCTGCCGCGCGACCCACGCGCCGCCGACCACCAGGTAGCCCTGGGTCGGTGCGGGCGTCGACAGGACACGGCAGCCGTCGACGTCGAGTGCGGCCGGCGTGTCCCACTCCGCGATCGGTGCAGCCAGGTCCTCCGCCGTGAACAGCCCACCACCGACCCGGATCAGGCCGCGGCCGAAGTCGCCTTGGTACCAGGCACTTCTGCCGTTGTGCGAGATCTCCTGCAGTGCCCGCCCGAGTGACGGCCGGCGCCGCACCTCGCCGGGCACCGGCAGCGTGTCCCCGATGAGCTCCTCGCCACCTGCCACGCGCGCCACGCCCGGCAGGGCGGCGGCCAGCAGTGGTGAGACGGGAAAGCCGTCCTGCGCGTACGCCACGGCTGCGGACAGGACGCGCACCAGCGGCAGCCGGCCGTACGCCTCGTGCAGTGCCAGCCAGCCATCGACGCAGCCGGGCACGGTCACGCTGCGGACATCACCGCGCAACGGCATCCGCAGGTGCGCCTCCGCACGCAGCTGCTCCGCGTCGCTGCCTGAGCCCGCCCGACCGACGGCGAGCAGCGCCCGCGCCGACGCGTGCGGGGTGTGCACGAGCGCGACGAGATCGCCTCCCATGCCGCAGCTCTGCTGCGTCGTCACCGCGAGGACGGCGTTGGCCGCGACCGCCGCGTCGGCTGCCGATCCGCCGGCCCGCAATACGTCCAGGCCCGCCGCGCTGGCGAGGTGGTCGACGGTGCAGACGGCGCCGGTGCGCCCGTACCGCGTCGGGTCCGGCCAGCCCTCAGGCACGGGCGACCCGGTTGACCCCGGCGCTCTGCTCCACCTGCGTCCTCCGCTCGTCCGGCGGCCACCCTGCCTCAGGTCGGATCCTCGCGCGCCGTGCAGGCGCACGATGCGCACCGTGGCGATTCGTCCCGCCCGACGACCGTCCTGCCCTGTTCGCCGTCAGGGAGGCACGGCGCGCAGCACATGGTCACTCCCGAACCGGGCCTGCGTGTTCAGCCGCACCGTGTGCTGGTCGCGGCCGTGCCCGACGGGGATGCCGCCGAGCACGGGGACGCCGAGCCGGTCGCACCACGCGCCCAGTACGTCGACGACGTCGGGCTCGCCGACGCGACCGACGCAGTCCGAAAACTGGCCGAGCACGAGCCCGGCCAGCTGGTCCAACGTTCCGGAGCGCGCCAGCTGCAGGAGCATCCGGTCGATGCGGTACGGCGCCTCGCGTACGTCTTCCAGCAGGAGCAGCGCCCCGGGCGGCGGCCGCAACGCGTCGCGCGTCCCCGCCGCGGAGGCCAGCATGGCCAGGTTGCCGCCGACCAAGATGCCTTCGGCCGCACCCCCAGCCGTCAGCGCCGCCGTCGGCTCGTCCGGGCACGCCGGCACCGCCCAGTCAGACTCCCCGGCGAGTGCTTCCGCCGTGCTGGCGCGGGCTGCGGCGCCGTTCCGGACGTCGTCCCATGCCAGCCCCGGGCCGTATAGCGACGCCCGTCCGCAGTCCTGCGCCAGGACCACATGCAGTGCCGTGAGGTCGCTGAAGCCGAGGAACACCGCCCGCGAACGGCAGAGCAGCGCGCGGTCGAGTTCGTCCAGCAGCCGCTGCGCGCCGTAGCCGCCGCGCGTCGCCGCGACGACGTCCACCTCCGGGTCCGCGAACGCCTCGTGCAGGTCGGCCAACCGCTGCTCGTCGGAGGCGGCGAGGAAGCCCGCCCGCCCCGCGACGTGCGCACCCATGGTCACCCGGAACCCGAGCTCCTGGAGCATCGCCGCGCCGGCGGCGATGCGGTCACGCGCAGCCGGCCCGGACGGACTGATCAGGCGTACGTGGGGGAGCCTTCCCGAGTGCTCGCTCAGCCCGCGTCCCGGCGAAGCGCGTCCACGGCGAGGCGACCGGCCTCGCCGATGGCCCGGTCCACCAGCGGCTGCCGCATCGCGTACGACGAGGAACGGGTGAACACCGCAACCGCGTAGCGGCCGCCGTCGGGATAGGTGGCCACGGCGACCTCGTTGAACACCGAGGGCAGCGTCCCGGTCTTCCCGGCCAGCGACACCTCGGCGGGAAAGCCCGCCGTCAGCCGGTGCGGCCAGACCTGCAGCCCCATCACGCGCCGCACCTCCGCGCAGGCCTCGGCCGGTCCGGCCTCGTCGCGCCAGATCCGGCCCAGCAGGTCGGTCATCGCGCGAGGCGTCGTGGCGTCGGTCTGCGCCGGGTCCAGCATGCGCATCCCCGCGAGCGCCTCGTCAGAGGGCATATTCTCGGCGTCGAGCGGACCGCCGAGATCCTCGTGGCCGGTCGCGAAGAGGGCGCGACAGTCGTACGGGATCCGCGTGGCGCTCAAGCCCATGCCGTCGAGCCGTGCCTGCACGTGCTCGAGCCCGACGAGGTCGCAGACGACGTCGGTGGCGCAGTTGTCGCTCACGGTGATCATGGACGAGGCGAGGTCTCGCACGCTGAGCTCGACCTCGTCCTGCCACACCGACAGGCCGGTGGGACCAGGAGCACGGCCTTCCGCCGGGACGCGGACGCGGTCGGTGAGCGAGATCCGGCCCTCGGCGGCCTGCAGGACCAGCTCGAGCAGGACCGGCACCTTGAAGGTGCTGGCCGTGACCACCGGCTCGTCCGGCAGCAGGCCCACCTCGCGACCGCTGTCCACGTCGACGGCGTGCACGAACCCGCGGGCACCTGCTCGGGTGAAGACCGCGCGCAGCGCCTCGGCGATGTCGTGCGAGGCCGTCGGCTGCCCGGTCGACGCG
>JBHENF010000200.1:0-12209 GCA_046262175.1 Mycobacteriales bacterium | reverse complement strand
ACCGCCGTGCGTCAGGGCGTTGTCGACGGCCGCCGAGACGGCGGCGGCGAGCTCGGTGGCGACGGCGGCCGGCAGCAGGACGGGCTCCGCCGGAGCGGCCGTCTGCACCCCCGGACGGGTCGGCAGCAGCTCGCGCAGGTCGGCCTCACCCGGCGCGGTCACGGCCGGCCCGGCGACCAGCCGGCGCAACGACGCCTCCTGCTGGGCGGCCAGCTCGGCCAGCTCAGGGTCCGATGAGCGACGACTCACCAGTGCGAGCGCCTGCAGCACGCCGTCGTGGACCTGCCGGCTCAGCCTCTCGCGCTCCGTCGCGGCCGCGCGCAGGTGGACGGCTTCGGCGTACGCCTGCTCCGCCCGCCGGGCCAGCCGCACGACGTACCCGACCACGCTGCCGGCCAGCAGCAGCAGCACGATCCCGTTCGACGTGGCCTGGGTCAGCCGGCCGCGCTCGACGACGTCCGCGAGCCCGACCGCGGCAGCGGCGAACACGCCGGCGACGGGCCCGCCCCACACCGCCCACGCGAGCACGGGCGCGGCCGCCCAGCTGACCGTGAGGGTCGGGTCGCCCGCCTCGATGTCTCCGGCGCGCAGCACGGCCAGCGACGACAGCAGCGCCGCCAGCGTGAGGGCCAGGTCGAGGGCGAGCAGCGGCCACCGGCGCCGCCGCGGCTGTGCGTACAGGTACGCCGCGAGCGCCGTCCAGACGCCCATCGCCACCAGCACGGCGACGCCGAGGCCGGGTCGGGCCAGCGAGTCCCGGTGCGCGGCCAACGAGGCGACGGCGTACACGAACGAGGCGGCGCGGTAGACGGCCAGCGCGCGCCACAGCGCTGTCTCCAGCGCCGTGTCCAGCGTCAGCTAGCTGGCCTTGCGGGTGGGTCGCGGCGCGTCGCTGACCATGGCCTCGGTCGCCGCCTGGCGGGCGTCCTCGATGTCGGCCTTGGCGGCGGTGGCGTACTGGTCGACGTACTCCTGCCCCGACAGCAGCATCAGCTCGTACATGATCTCGTCGGTGATGGAGCGCAGCACGAAGCGGTCGCCCTCCATGCCCTTGTAGCGGCTGAAGTCCAGGGGCTTGCCGACGCGGATGCCGACGCGGCCGAGGTTCGGGATCTTCTTGCCGGTCGGCTGCACGACGTCCGTGTTGATCATGGCCACGGGGATGACCGGGACGCCGGCTTCGAGCGCCATCCGGGCGACGCCGGTCTTGCCGCGGTAGAGCCGGCCGTCGGGCGAGCGGGTGCCTTCGGGGTACAGCCCCAGCAGGTGGCCCTCCGTGAGGATCCGCTTGCCCGTGCGCAGCGCTCCCTCCGACGCGGCGCCGCCGCTGCGGTCGATCGGCACCTGACCCACGCCGGAGAAGAAGCCCTTCGTGAGCTTCCCCTTGAGGCCCTTGCCGGTGAAGTAGTCGGCCTTCGCGAGGAAGGTGATCCGGCGCGGCACCGCGAGCGGCAGGAAGATCGAGTCGGAGAACGACAGGTGGTTGCTCGCCAGGATGGCCGCGCCCTCGGCCGGGAGGTTGTCGCCGCCCTCGAGCCACGGCCGGAAGAACACGCGCAGGATCGGCGTCAAGATCGCCTTGACGATCCAGTAGCCCATGCTCCGCACCTCCCGCCGCCGGTTCGAGGTGCCAACCTAGGCCCGCGGCACCACCCGGAGCAACGGCCTCCGCGTGCGACGATGGGCGCCCCCGAACGACGGAGACCTCCTGTGCCCGTGCTCCCCGGCGCCGAGCCGATCGACCTGCCCGGCGGCCGCGTCGGCGTGCTGCTCAGCCACGGGTTCACCGGCACGACGCAGTCGATGCGGCCGTGGGCGCAGCACCTCGCCGCCGCCGGCCTCACCGTGACCGCCCCCCGCCTGCCCGGGCACGGCACCCGCTGGCAGGACATGAACAAGACCGGGTGGAGCGACTGGTACGGCGAGATCGAGCGCGCGTTCGACGACCTGCGCGGCCGGTGCGACACGGTGTTCGCAATGGGCCTGTCGATGGGCGGCACGCTCGTGCTGCGCCTCGCCGAGGAGCGCGCCGAGCAGGTGGCAGGCGTGGTCGTCGTCAACGCCTCGCTCGGCACCGACCGCAAGGACGCGAAGCTGGCCCCGCTGCTGAGCAAGGTGATCCCGTCGTTCCCCGGCATCGGCAGCGACATCAAGAAGGAGGGCGTCACGGAGCTGGCGTACGCGAAGATCCCGCTCAAGGCCGTCGCGTCGCTGCAGGGCATGTGGCCGGTCGTCGCGGAGGACCTGGCGAAGATCAGCTGCCCGGTGCTCGTCTACCGCAGCCGCGTCGACCACGTCGTGCCGCCGGTCAGCGGCGCGACGCTGATGAAGGGGCTCGCCGGCGGCACCGTCGAGGAGCGCGTTCTCGAGGACAGCTACCACGTGGCCACGCTCGACAACGACGCGCCGGCGATCTTCGACGGCAGCCTCGCGTTCGTCCGGGCGCACGCCCCTGCCGCCGCAGGCTGACCCGTGACGACCACGCCCGAGCCCCCTAGCGGACGGCGCAGCAACGGCCTGCCGTCCGCCGAGTGGGGTGCGCTCGTCGACCTCGACCCGCGGCTGTCCGAGGCGCTGCTCGGCAGCCTGGGCGCCGTGGGCGTTCCTGCGTACGTCGAACCCGCCGGCGGCACGGTCGACAGCTACACCCGCGCCGTCAACCTCCCGAACCGGCCGCTCGACCGGCTGTGGGTCGACCCGGCGCAGGAGGAGCAGGCGCGGGCGGTCGTCGGCGCCGAGGTGGCGGAGCTGACGGCGCTGCTCGCCGAGGAGGACCCCGCCGCGACCGCGCACGGCTTCGTGCAGCCGGTGCCCCGTACCGCCGCGGCCAAGGTGCTGCGCCCGCCGGTGCTCCCGGAGCCGCCGGGCCGGCCGGCGCAGGCGCAGGAGGACCCGGACGAGGCGTGGCGGCAGATCGTCGAGGGCTGGACGCGCGACAGCGACGCGCCGGTGCCGCCGTGGCCGGTGTCGGAGGACGTCGACGACGACAGCCCGCCGCCTTTCTCGGCGCCGGCACCGCGCAAGGCCCGGCGTCGGAGCGACGAGTCGGAGGAGGACGCGCTCCCGTCCTACCTCGAGCCGGACAAGCTGGAGGATGACGGCCACTACGTGCCGCCCCCGCCGCCGCCGGTGCCGAAGGTCCGCCGGCACACCGTCGGCGCGTTGACGGCCCTGCTGATCGGGCTTGTGCTGGTGTTTGCACCGGAGCTGATCGGCCAGGTGCAGAGCGTCGGCCTCGGCGTCGTCGGCATCGGCCTGATGCTGGGCGGCGCGGGGGCCCTCGTCTGGCACATGCGGGATGCTCCGCCGACCGACAGCGGACCCGACGACGGAGCCGTCGTGTGACCAACGGGGAGATGCGTTGACCGCCAGCGAGACCGTCGAGGTCAGCGGCCACCTGATGGACTCCGGCGTCCTGGCGCTCGTGCTCGACGACGTGCTGGGCTACGGCGGCGACTACTCGATCGACAAGCTGGACGTCGGGCGCGCCCATGACGACCACTCGTACGCGCGCATCGTCATCAGCGCGGAGGACGACGAGGCGCTGCAGCGGCTGCTCATGCGGCTGCAGGCGCATGGCGTGAACCAGGTGGATCCCGGTACGGCGACGCTGCGGACGTGCGACCAGGACGGCGTGTTCCCGGACGACTTCTACTCGACCACCAACCTCGAGACCGTCGTACGCCTGGACTCCCAGTGGGTCCCGGTCGAGCAGCCGGAGATGGACTGCGGGCTGGTCGTCGAGGGTGGTCGCGTGCACACGGTGCCGGTCTCGGACGTCCTCGCCGGCCAGCAGGTCGTCTGCGGGGCGTCGGGGGTGAAGGTCGTGCTGCCGGCGCGCGAGCACAGCGCCAACGACGCGTTCGAGTTCATGTCCTCGTCGGTGTCGAGCGAGAAGCCGCAAGCCCTGCTGGTAAGGCAGATCGCGCAGCGGATGCGCGAGGTCAAGGCCGACGGCCAGAAGATCCTGTGGGTCGGGGGGCCTGCCGTCGTCCACACCGGCGCCGCGCCCGCGATGGTCGCGCTCGTCGAGAACGGCTACGTCGACGTGCTGTTCGCGGGCAACGCGCTGGCGACGCACGACATCGAGTCGGCGCTGTACGGCACCTCGCTGGGCGTCGACCTCGCCCAGGGCAAGGGCGTCGAGCACGGGCACGAGCACCACATCCGCGCGATCAACACGGTCCGGCGGTGCGGCTCCATCGCGGCGGCGGTCAACGACGGCACGCTGACCGGCGGCGTGATGCACGCGATGGTGCGGGCCAACAAGACCTTCGTGCTCGTGGGCTCCGTCCGCGACGACGGGCCGCTGCCGGACGTCTACACCGACGTGATCGAGGGCCAGCGGGCGATGCGCGCCGAGCTGCCCGGCGTCGGCTTCGCGATCATGGTGGCGACGATGCTGCACTCCATCGCGACCGGCAACATCCTGCCGGCGTCGGTGCCGCTGGTGTCCGTCGACATCAACCCGGCCACGGTCACGAAGCTGGCCGACCGCGGGTCGTCCCAGGCGATCGGGATCGTCACCGACATCGGGCTGTTCCTCGAGCAGCTCGCCCGCGAGCTCGTGCCCGGCTTCACCAGCGCCTAGCCAAGGCCGCCGCCCGCACCGCCTGTCCCACCAGCACCGGAACGCACACAGACTGATCCCTCCGGAGCCTCCGCCTGGCGCGCCGCCGCGTTGGCGATCAGTCCGTGTGCGTCCACGCGAGCTCGGCGAGCACCGGCCGGTGGTCGCTGACCGGCCCGCAGTCCAGCACCTCCGCCCGTACGACGCGCAGCCCAGGCGCCACGAACAACCCGTCGATCCGCCGCCGCGGGTTCGCCACGCTGAACGTCGGCCCGAGCCCGTCGCCGACGTCTACCAGTCCGGCCGACAGCGCCGTCCACGCCGGCCGACCCGGCTCCTCGTTCACGTCCGCGCCGATGAGGTCGTACGCCTGCTCGCGGATCCGCATCACGCTGTCCAGCCGTGCGTCCGCGTCGAGGTCCAGGTGGGTGCCCAGCACCCGCAGCTGCCGGCGGTCCACCTCGAGGACGGCGCTGACGTACCCGCGCCGGTGCAGCCCGGGCCGCTTGGGCAGCAGCACCTCCCGCGACGAGACCACCCGTACCCGCAGCGAGCACAGCAGCAGGTTCCCGGCCGCGGGGCGTCCGCCGGTGACGACGACGAGGCCGGCCTGCCGCGCGAGCCGCGCGTTGGCCGAGCGCCACCGCCACAGGCGCGGGGCCTCCTGCACGAGCACGACGTCAGGCGCGGCCGAGCGGATCACGCGCCCGACCCCGTCGGCGTCGTCGCGCAGCGAGCGGACGTTCCAGGTCATCACCCTCATCCGGGCACGACCTCCGTCCCGGCCTCGCCCCTTGCGGCCGCAGCCGCATCGGCCAGCGCCGCGATGACCGCCGTGCCGCCGGAGCTGACGAAGTCGGCGCAGGCCTCCACCTTCGGCCCCATCGACCCGGCGGGAAACTCGCCCGCGTCCAGCAACGACCGCGCCTCGGACACGGGCAGGCGGTCCAGCGATCGCGCGGAAGCAGTCCTGTACGCCACCTGTACGCGCGGCACCTCGGTCAGCACCATGAGCCGATCGGCCCCCACGGAACGCGCCAGCAGCGCCGCCGTCCGGTCCTTGTCCACGACGGCCTCGACGCCGCGCAGCCGGCCGCGGTGCTGCACGACGGGGACTCCCCCGCCGCCGGCCGCGACGACGACGTAACCGGCGTCGACCAGCGCCCGCAGCGGCGTCTCCTCCACGATGCGCACTGGCAGCGGGGACGCGACGACCCGGCGCCACGTGCCGTTGGGCTGCACGGCGAACACGTGCCCGCTCTCGTGCGCGATCCGCTGCGCGACGGGCCGCGGGTACGCCGGGCCTACCGGCTTGGACGGCCGGCGGAACGCGGGGTCGCGGCCGTTGACCACGACCTGCGTCACCAGGCACAGCACCTGGGCCGCGCCGCGCAGCGCGTTGTCGAGCGCCTGGGCCAGCAGGTAGCCCAGCTGCCCCTGGCTCTCGGCTCCGCAGACGTCCATGGGCATCGGCGGCACCTGCTCCGCGGCGAGCTCCTGCTGCAGCAGGATCCGGCCCACCTGCGGACCGTTGCCGTGGGTCAGCACCAGCGAGTGGCCGTCCGCCACCAGCCCGGCCAGGGCCTTCGCGGTCGAGGTCAGTGCTGCCCGCATCTCCTCGACGCTGCCGGTGCCGCGGGTGGGGCTCAGGGCATTGCCGCCGAGGGCGACGACGAGCCGCACCGGTCAGCGCACGCGGGCGAGGTCAGCCGCGCCGACGAGCCCCGCCTCGTTGCCCAGGCTGGCCAGCCGGATCTCGGCCACCGGCCGGTGCCCTCCGCCGGTGAGCCGCGCCGCGAACGCCCGCTGCGCCGGCTCGAGCAGCAGCTTCCCGGCGTCCGCCACGCCGCCCCCGATGACGAACACCCCCGGGTCGAGCATCGCCGCGAGGTCCGCGAGCCCCTGGCCGAGCCATGAGCCCACCACCGCGAAGCACTCCAGCGCAGCGGGGTCGCCCTCGAGCGCGGCCTCGGTGACCTCGACCGCCTCGATCCCCTCCGGCTCGCCGCCGCCCAGCGCGAGCAGCCGTGCGCCGTACTCCGCCTGCACGTCGGCGATCTCGCGCGCCTCGTGCAGCAGCGCCCGTCCGCTGCAGTACTGCTCCCAGCAGCCACGCTGCCCGCACCCGCACCGCCGGCCGTTCGGCACCACCGTCATGTGCCCGAACTCCGCGCCGATCCCGAACCGACCGCGGAACAGCTGCCCGCCGAGGACGACGCCACCGCCGATCCCCGTCCCGACGGTCACGCAGACGAGGTCGTCCTCGCCGCGACCCGCGCCGAACCGGTGCTCCGCCCACGCCGCGGCGTTCGCGTCGTTCTCGACCACGACCGGCAGGTCGATGCGCTTGCTGACGACGTCGCGCAGCGGCTCGTTGCGCCAGGCGAGGTTCGGCGCGAACAGCACCTTCGACCGCTCGCTGTCGACGAACCCCGCGGCGCCGATGCCGACGGCTTCCACCTCGTGCTCGCGCCGCAGTTCCGTGACGAGCGCCGCGATCGTCTCCTCGACGTGCTCCGGCGACGAGCTCGGCGTCGGCCGGCGGGTGCTGACGAGGATGGTGCCCTGCTCGTCCACGACCCCGGCCGCCACCTTCGTCCCGCCGACGTCGACGCCGATGGTCAGGGTCACCTCAGGCTTCACCGACGTCGATGTGCTGAACCCGATCCCGCGGCGGCGCCGGCTCCGAAGGAGGCGTGGTGACCGCCGTCTTGAGTGCCGCGACGAAGGAGGCCGCCGCGTCCAGGAAGTGCTCCACAGCCTCTGGTCGTACGTGTCGCAGGGCGCCGATCCCCTGGCACACCGGGCACATCGAGCACTCGGGCGAGCCGGTCGCGACATGCTCCTCGTCGACCAGGTGCCCCGTCTTCTGCCGGGCCCAGTCCTCCATGGCCGCGAACAGCTTGGCGGCCTCCTCCGCCGCACTGCCGATGTTGCTCATGTACGCATCCAGAGGTCGGGGTCGGGCTCGAACCGGATCGCCAGGCGGCCACCCGTCAGCACCGCGCCCGCGACGACGCAGCGGCGCAGGGCGGACGGCAGCGCGAGCACCCGCCGGTGGCCGCCGACCGTCACGACCAGCTCGTCACCCGATCGTGCGAGGTCGACGTCTGACCGGCGCGCGAGCGGCAGCGACAGCGACAGGACGAACCCGTCGCTGGTCCGCTCCAGGTCGAGCAGCTCGGCACCAGAGGTCTCCGCGGCCGGGTCGCCCTCCGCGTACAGCTGGAGACCCAGCGCCGTCAGCGCGTCCAGCCCCACCGGCTCCGAGGGGAGGTACGGCGACTCGAGCACCGGCAGCGGCGCAACGTCCGCCCGTACGGACTCGAGCTGCGCGCTCTGCGCCGCCACCCAGCCGTCCCGCCATGAGTCGCCACTGGGGAAGACCCGGTTGGCCACGAGCCCGTCCACGCGGTACCCGTACAGCGCCAGCGACGTCAGGGTCCGCCGCGCCTCCGCGACGACCACCGCCTCCGGGGTGAGCACCAGCCGTACCGACGTCTCCGGCGACGTGAGCACCCGCCGTACCTCGCCCAGCTCGCGGTGCAGCTTCTCCACCGCGTCGAAGACGCCGTCCGCGGGCACGGCCGGGCCGGCAACCCGGGACAGCAGCGGCCGCACCGCGCGCAAGGCCCGGCGCTGGGCGGGGAAGACCTTCTCGACGTACCAGTTCAGCGCCTCCGGCAGCGCGAGCAGCCGCAGCGTCTCCCCCGTCGGGGCGCAGTCGACGACGACGAGGTCCCACAGCCCGGACTGCACCTGCTTGCGCACCTCGAGCAGCGCGAGGACCTCCTCCGCACCGGGCAGGACGGTCAGCTCCTCGGCCTGCAGCGCGTCCACCCCGGCCCGCTCGAGCACGACCAGCAGGTAGCTCTGCACGTCTCGCCAGGTGCGCTCGAACGCGCGCTGCGCGTCGACCTGCATGCCGTACAGCCCGGTGTCCACCTCGGTCGGCTCCGGCCCGAGCGGCACACCGAGGGCGTCGGCCAGCGAGTGCGCCGGGTCGGTCGAGATCACCAGCGTCTTGCGCCCGCGCGACGCCGCGAGCGCCGCCGTCGCCGCGGAGGCGGTCGTCTTGCCGACGCCGCCCTTGCCGGTGAACAGCAGGACGCGCATCAGGCGGTGGACTCCACCCGCTTCTTGAGCTCCTTCAGCGCCGAGTCCATGATCATCTTCTCGGCCTTGCGCTTGAACATGCCGAGCATCGGCATCGCGATGTCCACTGCCAGCTTGTACGTGACCTCCGTGCTGTCGCCCTTGCCGACCAGCGTGTACGAGCCGACCTGCGACTTCTGGACGGCGCTCTTGCCGACGAGCTGCCAGTCGACGCCGTCGGTGCGCCAGTCGTACTGCAGCGTGTACTCGTCCTTCAGCACGCCGGCGTCCATGACGAACGTCGCCGACTGCGGCTTGCCGTCAGGCCCCTCGTCGACCACGCGCGCGCTCTTGATCTGGCCGGTCCACTCCGGGTAGCTCGGGATGTCGGCGATCACGCCCAGCACCTTCTCAGCGGGAGCGTTGATGGTGATGGTCGAGCTCGCCTGGTCCGGCACCGGTCCTCCTCGGTCGCGTCCCGCGAGGCTAGTACTCCCCGGCGCACCCGCCCCGGGCCACCCTCAGCAGAAAATGCGGTACGTCGACGCGCTCCTGTCACCTACCGCACTCCGTACAGCCGCGGCGCGGCTGCGCACGCTCAGCGCGACGTCACGGAGTGCGGTACCTCCTGCCGGGCGTGCGACCTGCCGCACTTCGTGCACGCTCACGGTGACCTCACACGGGAACGGGCAGAATGGGACGTTCCCCCGTTCCCGTTGCTGAGGTCGTACCCGTGCGCCGCCGTTCCGCCCTGGCCCTGCTCGTCCCGCTGCTCGTGACGGGCCTGACCGCCTGCGGCTCCGGCTCGGGCTCATCCGCGAGGAAGGCCGCCGGCGACCTGCCGACCGCAGCGGGCGACTACGGCAGCAAGCCGACATTCACCTTCCCCGGCCCGCCGCCGGCGACGTTGAAGAAGGAGGTGCTGCGCGAGGGCAAGGGTCCCGTGGTCGCCTCCGGTGACCTGCTGGTCGCGGACTACCTCGGCCAGGTCTGGCAGGGCGCCGTGTTCGACAACAGCTACGACCGCAAGTCGCCGGCCGGCTTCGTCATCGGCACGGGCAAGGTCATCCCCGGCTGGGACCAGGTGCTGGTCGGCGTGAAGGCCGGCAGCCGGGTGCTCATGAGCATCCCGCCGGCGCAGGGCTACGGGTCGAGCGGCAACGAGCAGGCCGGCATCAAGGGCACCGACACGCTCGTGTTCGTCGTGGACGTCATCGGCTCGTACGGGAAGACCGCCACGGGTGACCCCAAGGCCGCCGTGCAGGCGGCGCAGACCGCCGGCGTGACGGTCACCGGGGCTCCGGGAGCGGCCCCGCAGCTCGCGGTCGCGAAGGCCGCCGCGCAGCCGAAGGCACCCGCGCTCACCCTGCTGGCCAAGGGAAGCGGCGCCCCCGTCGGGGTCGGACTGCTCGTCGTGCAGTACGTCGCCACCAAGTACACCGGCGAGCCGGCGGGTTCGACCTACGACGACGGCGCCCCCGCCGCGGTGCCGGTGTCGGCGGGCGAGGGCGGCACGCCCTTCGACCTGCTCAAGGGCGTGCCGCTCGGCAGCCGTGTCCTGCTCCGGCTCCCCGGCCGACCGGCGGCACAGGGCTCGCCCGCGCAGCCCGCCATCGCGGTCGTGGCGGATCTGGTGGCCGAGCCGAAGACGGCCGCCGAGACCGGCTGACCTACCCGAGCAGGAGCCCGACCAGCAGCGTCAGGACGAGGAACGCCAGCACGACCCCGCCCGCCAGCGCGAACCGCTGACCGCGACCGAGCCGGGTGATGTCGCCGACCACCGGCAGCTCCAGCAGCAGCGCGTCGTCCCGCGCCCCGGCCATGAAACCCGCGCCGCAGCTGGCGCAGGTGCTGCGCTCCATCGCGTTGACGGCGCCGCAGGTGGTGCACGGCCAGGTCGGGGTGTCGCCGGGGACAGGGCGCGGCGGAACCCGCACGGCAGCGGCCGGCGTGTCGAGCGCGGGCTCCGGCACCACGGGCTCCGGCTCGGGCACCGGCTCCGGCTCCGGCGCCTTCGGTCGCAGGTCGGCGTAGCAGAGCGTGCACCAGGGCGAGTCCGGACGCACCGCAGCGCCGCAGGCCGGGCACGCGGTGGGGGCGGTCACGGGCTCACCGTAGGAGCAGCGCGGTCGGGATACGTTGACGGCTCGCCAGCGTGTCGTCTCGAGGAGCACTGCCGTGAAGGAGTACGCCAGCCCGCAGGTCGTCGAGATCGCCGGCGACGCGTGCCTCGTCGACGCCGTCCACGAGCACGCGCAGAGCGCGCCGGACGACGTCGTCTTCACCCGCCGGCTCGACAGCCGCTGGGTGCCCGTGACGGCGAAGGAGTTCTCCACCGAGGTCAGCGCACTGGCCGCCGGCCTGGTCGCCGCCGGCGTGCAGGCGGGGGACCGCGTCGGCCTGATGAGCAAGACGCGGTACGAGTGGACCTTGTGCGACTACGCGATCTGGACGGCCGGCGCCGTCACCGTCCCGATCTACGAGACCAGCTCGGCCGAGCAGGTGCAGTGGAACCTCAGCGACTCCGGCGCCGTGGCCGTCGTCCTCGAGTCGGCAGCGCACCAGAAGACCTTCGACTCCGTACGCAGCGAGCTCCCCGACCTCGAGCACACGTGGCAGATCGACGCCGGCGGCCTCGAGGAGCTCGCGGCCTCGGGTCGGGACCTGCCGGCGGCCGAGCTCGAGGCACGACGCCAGACGCTGAAGCCCGAGTCGCTGGCGACGATCATCTACACGTCGGGCACCACGGGCCGGCCGAAGGGCTGCGAGCTCACGCACGCGAACCTCCTCGGCACCGGCCGCAGCGCGAGCAAGGTGCTGCCCGAGCTGTTCAACCCCGACGGCTCCACCCTGCTGTTCCTGCCCCTCGCGCACGTGTTCGCCCGCCTCATCCAGGTCGCCTGCGTCGAGAGCCGCGCCCGCATGGGCCACACCGCCGACATCAAGAACCTGCTGGCCGACTTCGCGACCTTCCAGCCGACGTTCATCCTGTCGGTGCCGCGGGTGTTCGAGAAGGTCTACAACACCGCGAAGCAGCGGGCGCACGCCGACGGCAAGGGCCGGATCTTCGACCTCGCCGAGAAGGTCGCCGTCTCGTACAGCGAGGCCTTGGACAAGGGCGGCGGGAGCCTGCCGCTGAAGGTCCAGCACCAGCTGTTCGACCGGCTCGTCTACGGCAAGCTGCGCGCCGCCATGGGCGGCCAGGTGGCGTGGGCGGTTTCCGGCGGGGCGCCGCTCGGCGCCCGGCTCGGGCATTTCTTCCGCGGGATCGGCGTGACGATCCTCGAGGGGTACGGGCTGACGGAGACGACCGCGGCCGGGTCGGTCAACACGCCGTCGCAGCTGAAGATCGGCACCGTCGGCCGGCCCTCCCCCGGCGTCACCGTCCGGATCGCCGACGACGGCGAGATCCTCATGTCTGGCGAGCACATCTACCAGGGCTACTGGCACAACGACGCCGCGACGTCGGAGAACAACAGCGGCGGCTGGTTCGCCAGCGGCGACATCGGCGAGCTCGACGACGAGGGCTTCCTGCGCATCACCG
>JBHENF010000199.1:0-20766 GCA_046262175.1 Mycobacteriales bacterium | reverse complement strand
GGCGCGGCACTGCCCCCGGGCAGCTCGGGCCAGCCCCCGGCGATCGCGGGTGACACCAAGCACTGCGTCGGGGGCCGGCAGTTCGATCCCGGCCTGGACTACTTCGCGCCGCCGTGCGTGCCGGGCGTGCCCGGCGCCGCCTTCGCCAACAACGGCGGGGAGACCTGGCAGGGCGTCACCAAGGACAAGATCGAGATCGTGCAGTACGTCCCCGACTACGGCGCAGCCGTCAACGCGATCCTCAAGGCGCAGGGGCTGTTCTACGACGCCAATGACGCCAAGATCATCGCGGCCGCGTACGAGAAGTTCATCAACGCCAACTACCAGCTGTACGGCCGCAAGGTCCAGATCGACACCTTCCAGGGCAAGTGCGCCACCGTGCCGCCGGACCTGAAGTGCCTCATCCCGGAGATGGGCGAGATGGTCAACAAGTACCACCCGTACGCGGTGCTGTTCTCGACCACGGTGTGCTCGAAGTGCTTCGCCGAGCTCGCCCGCCTCAAGGTGGTGACCACCGGCGGCTCAGGGTTCTCGGACGAGTTCCACAACGCCAACGCCCCGTACAGCTACGACCTGTCGATGAGCTCGACCCGGATGTCGCTGCAGTTCGCGGAGTTCTGGTGCAAGCAGATGGGCAGCAAGGGCGGAACTCGACGAACCGCCGCGTTCGCCGGGACCAAGAACCCGGCGCAGAACTTCCGCAACACCCCGCGCGAGCTCGGCGTCGTGTCGACCAACGACCCGGACAACCAGTCGACGGTGGAGAACGTGCTCTACCCGGCCCTGATGAAGGGCTGCAACGAGAAGGTCACGCACCAGTACTTCTACGCGCAGGACATCAGCACCGCCCAGACGCAGTCGCAGGCCGGCACCTCGGCGATGAACACGCCGAACAACCCGGCGACGAGCGTCGTCTGCCTGTGCGACCCCGTCGCACCGCAGTTCTCCTACAGCGCGTCCGCGCAGAACAAGTACTACCCGGAGTCGCTCCTCGCCACGAACCAGGCGATGGACTTCGACTCGAGCGGCCAGACCTACGTCGACAAGAACGGCAACAGCACCCTGGCCTGCCCTGACCCGCCGGAGTGCCCGTTCGACAACGGCTTCGGGCTGGGCGCCGCCGACGCGCAGACCGCGCCCGGTGAGATGGCCGGCGTCAAGATCTACAACAAGTTCAGCGGCGGCGCCAAGCTCCCCGTCGAGCCGCCGACGGCGGACATCTTCTGGGGCAACTACAACCTGCTGGCCAGCCTGATCGAGAACACCGGGCCGTTCCTGACGCCGGCCCGCATGCAGCAGGCGGCCCCGCAGCTCGGTGCCCGCGGTGGCGGCACCAGCGGACACGCGCTGCGGCGGTTCAGCCGGGGCAACTACGGTTGGACGCAGGACAGCCGGATCACGTACTTCAACAAGCACGCGAAGAGCCCGTACAACGGCGCGCCCGGCAAGTACATCACCGTCGGCAACGGTCGCTACGACCTCGGCCAGTTCCCGACGCAGGCGCAGCCGGGCGTGCTGCCGGCAGAAGCGCGGAAGTAGCGCCGTGCCGGTCGACAGCCCGTACGCGCCACCACCACCGGTCCGCCAGGAGGTTCCACAGAAGGAGCCCGGGCGGCTCGCCGAGCTCGCGGCGACCAACGCGGGCCGCCGCACGACCGCGTTCTTCCGCAGCAGCGCGCGTGGCCCCGTCGCGATCCGGTCGGCCGTCTACGGCCTGGGATTCCTGCTGTTCATGACCCAGGGCGTCGGCATGTCGCCGTCCGACACCGTCAACGGCCTCGCCCTCGGTGCGCTGTACGGCATCGTCGGCGTGGCGCTCGTCCTGATCTACCGGACGACCCGCGTCATCAACTTCGCGGCCGGCGCCCTCGGGGCGGTGCCCGGGATCACCGCGCTGCTCATGGTGACCAACAAGGGCGTCGACTACGCCGTCGCCCTGCCGGTGGCGGCTGTCGGCGGGTTCCTCATCGGCGGACTGACGGACCTGCTGGTGGTGCGCCGGTTCGCCAGGTCACCACGGCTGATCCTGACGGTCGTCACGATCGGCATCGCGCAGAGCTTCGCGGCGCTCGGGTTCTTCATCCCTGTGTGGTTCGGTGCCAAGGCGACCCAGGTGCCGAAGGTCCTGACGCCGTGGGGCGACCTGTCCTACGACAGCTCACGCGGCCAGCCGATCCTGACCGGCGACCAGGTCTTCGCGTTCCTCGTCGTCATCGGCCTGACCGTCGGGCTGTCGCTGTTCCTGAAGCGCTCCCGCCTGGGCATCGCGCTGCGCGCCTCTGCGGAGAACGCAGACCGCGCCGCGCTGCTGGGCATCCCGGTCAAGCAGGTCAGCACGATCGCCTGGTCCCTCGCGGGGCTGCTGTCGTCGCTCGCGATCTTCGCCCAGGCGCCGCTCATCGGCGTGCCCGGTGACGCCACGCTCGGCTTCGACACGCTGCTGTACGGCCTGGCCGCCGCGGTCGTCGGCCGCATGGACCGGTTCGGCGTCGCGCTCGGCGCCGGCGCCGGCATCGGCCTGATCATCTTCGCCTCGGTCAGCCGGACCGGCGCCAACAACGTCGCGTCCGCCGTGATGCTCGTCGTCATCCTGATCGCGCTGCTCGCCCAGCGCGGCTCGCTGTCGCGCGCCATGGACACCGGCGTCTCCACCTGGCAGGCGGTCAAGGCGTTCCGCCCGATCCCGAGCGAGCTGCGCACCGTGCGCGAGGTGCAGACGGCGCGCTACGTCCTCTACGGCCTGCTGCTCGTCATCGCCGTCGGCGCACCGTTCGTCCTGGACCAGGGCAGGCTGCTCAAGCTGGAGACGCTGCCGCTGTTCGGCATCGTCGCGGTGTCGCTGGTCGTGCTGACGGGCTGGGCCGGGCAGATCAGCCTCGGGCAGTTCGGCCTCGTCGGCATCGGCGCCGCCGCCTCGGGGGGCCTGGCCGCCAACCACAACATCGACTTCTTCGTCGCGTTGTTCATCGGGATCGCGGCCGGCGCCATCAGCGCCGTCATCGTCGGCCTGCCGGCCGTCCGGATCCAGGGCCTGTACCTCGCCGTCACCACGCTGGCCTTCGGCTACGCGATCCAGAACTACATCCTCAACCCCAACTACCCCCTCGGGAAGCTGCTGCTGCCCGACGGACAGGCCGCCGGGATCGTCCGGCCGACCGTCTACGGCCGGATCAACCTGGAGAACGACCGGTACTTCTACTTCACCGGCCTGCTGTTCTTCTTCCTGTCCGTCGTCGCGGCGCTGGCGTTCCGCCGTAACCACAGCGGGCGGGTGCTCATCGCGATGCGCGACAACCAGCGGGCGATGGCGTCGTACGCGGTCAACCCGGTCCGCACGAAGCTGGCCGCCTTCGCCGTCTCCGGCGCGTTCGCCGGGCTGGCCGGCGTGCTGTTCGCCTACCAGCAGCACGACGTGCTGCCGGCGAGCTACAACGTGCTGAGCTCGATCGCGATCTTCCTGGCCGCCTGCATCGGCGGCCTGACGTCAGTCTGGGCGGGGGCGCTGGGCGTCATCGCCTTCCAGGCGTTCGTCTTCTTCGCCCCGGACGCCTACGGCCCGCTGCTGCGTGAGCACGACACGATCCGGTCGGTCATCCCGCTGGTGCTCACCGGCCCTCTGCTGATCCTGAACCTGTACTTCAACCCCGGCGGGCTCGCCGAGCAGGCCTTCGCCGAGCGCGACAAGTTCCTGCGCAAGGTCGCCAAGAAGCGCGGCATCCACGTGCCGTC
The DNA here is from genome assembly GCA_046262175.1 of Mycobacteriales bacterium. Classification (GTDB taxonomy): domain Bacteria; phylum Actinomycetota; class Actinomycetes; order Mycobacteriales; family SCTD01; genus RYN-124. The sequence goes on along the minus strand of JBHENF010000199.1, from coordinate 17,037 downwards.
CCTGGTCGCGGACCGGCTGCTCGAGGAGGAGCAGCAGAGGTCGATCGTGCAGCACGCCGAGGAGGCCGCCGAGCACGTGGACGAGCTGCCGCCGTACACCTGCCCGACCTGCGAGGTCCCGCTCACGCTGGCGGAGCTGGCCACCCACGAGCACCTGCGGGTGCGCACCCCGGAGGCCGCCCGATGAAGCTGCGCCGCAAGCCGACCCAGCAGGTCGTGGAGGTCGACGCCCCGTTCGACGGGCCGCTGCTCAGCTGCCGGGGCGTCGATGTCGCGTACGACAAGGTGCAGATCCTGTTCGGCGTCGACCTCGACGTGGAGCAGGGCGAGATCATCGCGCTGCTCGGCACCAACGGCGCCGGCAAGTCGACCCTGCTCAAGGCGGTGTCCGGGCTCGTCGACCCGGCGGCGGGCACGGTGCTGTTCGGCGGCGCGGACATCACCCACGAGGACGCGGTCACGACGGCGAAGCGCGGCATCGTGCAGGTGCCCGGTGGCAAGGCGGTCTTCCCGACGCTCACCGTCGCGGAGCACTTCCGCGCCGGCGCGTGGCTGTTCGCGGCCGAGGACCCGAAGGAGGTCACGGACCGGACCGAGCGGGTGCTGGAGATGTTCCCGCGGCTGCGCGAGCGCTGGGACCAGATGGCCGGCAACCTGTCCGGCGGCGAGCAGCAGCAGCTCGCGCTGGGGATGGCGTTCGTCGCCAAGCCGCGGCTGCTCATCATCGACGAGCTCTCCCTCGGGCTCGCGCCCGCGATCGTCGGTCAGCTGCTCGACATCGTGCGTGAGATCCACCGCGACGGCGCGACCATCATCCTGGTGGAGCAATCGGTCAACGTCGCGCTGACGATCGCGACGCGCGCGTACTTCATGGAGAAGGGTGAGGTGCGCTTCTCCGGCCCGACCGAGGAGCTGCTCGGGCGGGACGACATCCTGCGCTCGGTGTTCCTGCAGGGGGCCTCGGAGGGGATGAGCGGCGACACCGCGAAGGCGACGCCCCGCCAGCAGGACGCGCCGGTCGTGTTCGACCAGCCGGTGCTCGAGGTCTCCGGCCTCACCCGACGGTTCGGCGGCATCACCGCGGTCAAGGACGTCGGGTTCACGCTGCACCGCAACGAGATCCTCGGGCTGATCGGCCCCAATGGCGCCGGCAAGACGACGATCTTCGACCTGATCTCAGGGCACCTGCCCCTCGACGGCGGCCGGATCGTGCTGGACGGCGTCGACGTGACGGAGTGGGGCGCGGACCGGCGGGCGCAGATCGGCCTCGGCCGGTCGTTCCAGGACGCCCGGATCTTCCCGTCCCTGACGGTGGCCGAGAACATCGCGCTCGGCCTCGAGCGGCACATCGACGTGACCGACCACGTGTCCGCGCTGTTCGCGACTCCGGCGATGCGCGAGTCCGAGGCGGACGTGGCGTACACGGTCGAGGACCTCATCGAGCTCATGGGCCTGCAGGCGTACCGCGACAAGTTCGTGTCCGAGCTGTCCACCGGGTCGCGGCGGATCGTCGACCTGGCGATGTCCATCGCGCACGACCCGCTGGTGCTGCTGCTCGACGAGCCGTCCAGCGGCATCGCGCAGCGGGAGACCGAGGCGCTCGGCCCACTGCTGCTGCGCATCCGGCAGGAGACCGGCTGCGCGATGCTCATCATCGAGCACGACATGCCGCTCATCACCTCGCTGTCCGACGAGATCGTCGCCCTGGAGCTCGGGCAGGTCGTGCTGCAGGGCCCGGCCGACGTCGTCATGAGCGACCCACGGGTCATCACCTCCTACCTCGGCGGCGACATCACCACCATCGAGCGCTCCGGCGCGCCCGTCCCGCCCAAGCAGCGGGTGTCCGCCGCGGCGAAGCCCACGCGGACCGTCACCGCCCGTACGAAGAAGGAGCGCTGACATGCGCCGTACCTGCGCCGTGACCGCCGGGACGTTGTGCCTGCTGTCCGCCTTGTCCGGCGTCGCGTCCGCTGACGCGCCGACCAAGGCCGGGTGGTGGAACGCCGTCAGCGCGAACGGGTTCGCGCTGCCGCAGCCGACCACCGGCGCGGACGACCTGCACGTCGGTGAGGGGCCGAGCGGCCCGTCGGCCTACGCCGCCGTCGCCTACGACCTGACCGGGCAGAGCGTCAGCGGTGCCCGGCTGGAGCTGACGGTGGAGCCCGACAGCGCGGTCGGCACGGTCAAGGTGCAGGCCTGCCCCACGAAGACGATCACCTGGAAGGCCGGCGGTAACCAGCCGTACGACACCCGGCCCGAGTACGACTGCGCGCGGGCGACGCCGGGGTCGCTGGCGGCCGACGGGAGCAAGGTCGTGTTCCTGCTGGACGCGCCTGCGGAGGCGTCGGCCGGCTACAGCCTCGCGATCGTGCCGGTCGACGGCGCCGCGCCGTTCATGGTCGACTTCGCCAAGCCCGGCCCCACCTCGCTGACGCCCGAGCTGGCGTCCGCGCAGGACGGCGAGCCGACGACCGACACGGCGGCTCCGCCCCCGTACGTCCCGCCCGCCACGGGCACGTCCGGTACGCCACCGCTGTCACCCACGGTGACCGTCGAGGCTCCGCCGCTGACCGCGTCCGGCCCGACGCCTGAGCTCGCGGTGCCGGCCGCTCCGGCGCCCGTCACCGCCGCCGAGGTGCCCGCCGCCGCGCCACAGGTGCCCGCCGCCGCCGTGCGCCCTGCGGTCCCGGTCAGCAACCGGGAGCGCTACGTGGCCGAGAGCCTGTTGGCCCTGCTGGTAGGCGCCTTCGTGTACGCGCTCCAGCAGCCCAGCGCGCAGCCGCGGCTGATCGGCGGGATGGCCCGCAAGGGCGGGGCTGCGCCGCTGCCGGTCCTGCCGGGAAGCCAGGCACCGCGCGGGATCGGGCGGTTCGCCACGGTGCGGACGGCGCCGGCTCGGCGTCTGGTCTGAGGTTTCCCCGTTCGGCTGGTAAGAATCTTCGTCACGCACTGTAACGATCCGGTCCGACCTGCCGATACACAGATGACACAGCCAGCAAGGACCGGTCGACAAACGCAAAACCGCCGCAAGGCGGTGACGCAAAGCCACGGGGATCACTGATCTCGCCGGGCTACCGAAACCGGGCGGTCCTGTAGCCGAGAGGAACAGGCCGCCCCGATGTCCCTGCGTTCGCGTCTTCTGCGTACCGTTGCCGTCGCCACCACCGCCGCCGCGGTGCTCGCGCCCCTCCCCGCCTCCGCGATGGTCGCCCCGACCGCTGCGGCTCCGGCTGAGACCCGGCACGTCACGGCTGGCGACGCCGTCACCGCAGGCACGACGATCACCACGACCACCGGCGCCTCGTACGCCTTCTCCGCGGTCGTCGCCGGCGCTCCCGTCCGCTGGAACCCGTGCGCGGCCATCCACTGGCGCGCCAACGTCATGCGCGCGCCCCTCGGCGGCCTCGACGTCCTGAAGGGCGCGGTCGCTTCCGTCGCCGCCGCCACCGGCACGACCTGGGTGTTCGACGGCACGACCACCGCCGCGCCGGCCACCTCCTGGCTGCCCACGACCTCCACGCAGAAGCCCGTCCTCATCGGCTGGACCGACGGCTACTCCAGCGACCTGCTCCGCTACAAGCCCGTCAGCGTCCTCGGGATGACCCGCACCACCTGGTTCGGCCGCACCACCTCGACCGGGACCGTCGCCGCCACCCGCGGCGCCGTCGTGGCGCTCGACCGCACGGACCGCCTGCCGCTGCGCGGCTACAACTCCTGGACCGCGGTGGCGCTGCACGAGCTCGGCCACGCGATGGGCCTGGCGCACCCGAACGACAGCGGCGAGCTCATGAACGCCGTCCTGCCGCGGACCCTGGCCAGCCTGCAGACCGGCGACCGCACCGGTCTCTACAAGCTCGGCCGCGCCCAGGGCTGCATCAGCTTCTAGTACGTCCCCCACCCGACCCGGAGGACCACCATGCCCAGCTGGACCGACCTCGTCTCGAACAACCTGAAGATGGCCGCCGTCGGAACCGTCGCCGTGCTCGTCACCGGCACCGGTGCGGCCACCACCGTCTCCCTTGTCAGCGACTCGACGGAGGCGCCGGAGACGGTCGTCGCGACCTCCCCGACGACCCCGCTCGCCGACGTCACGGTTCCGGTCGAGGTCGAGGTCGACAACGACGACGTCAGCGACGCGGCCGAGACCCCGGAGAGCGACACGCACACGGTCGGCATCCGGCCGACCGACACGCACGGGTACTGCGTCTCCACCGCGGTCCACGCCGCCACCGCAGCACCGGGCCAGAGCCTCGGCGCCGCGAAGTCGGCCGCAGCGCACTCCTGCGCGAAGAAGGACAAGCCGGCGAAGCCCGCCAAGCCGACCCACGCCAAGGCCGCCAAGCCCAAGCACGTCAAGCACGTCAAGCCCGCGAAGGCGCCGAAGAGCAGGCCGGCCACGAGCAAGGCGCACGGCAAGAAGAAGTAGCCCCACCCGTCCGGCGAGGCCGCTCCCCGTGGGGGAGCGGCCTCGCGGCGCTGTGCTCCCTCGGCGGGACGCTGCGCCGTGAGCGGGCTCGTCGCTGTGCTCCTCCGCGGTGGCTCGACATCCACCTCGTGGCGGGTGGGGCGCAAGGGGGCGCTGGGGAGCCGGAGCGAAGAGGTGGATGTCCAACGTCCCCTGTCCCCCACGCCGGCGGCGGGGCTGTCGTGCAGGGTCAGCGCGGCCTTGCGTACCGTTCGGGCGTGAAGTCCGAACGCCTGCTCCGCCCGCCCGACACCGGCCGACGGTCCTCCTGGCTGTACGCGCTGCGCACGACCAACCCGCCGCCGGGCGTCGAGCCGGACGGCGTCACCCGCTGGCTCGTCGTCACCCGCGCGGCCGTCCTGCCCATGACGGTGTTCGCGGGCCTCGTCGCCGGGCTGCTGGCCGTGCGCGCCGACGGGTTCTCCTACGGCGACTTCCTGCTGGCGCTGCTCGGCATCACGGTCGCGCACACCGCGAACAACCTCATGAACGACCTCGCCGACACGCAGGTCGGGACGGATACCGAGGCGTACCCGCGGGCGCTCTATGCGCCGCACCCGATCCTGTCGGGGCTGGTCACGAAGAAGCAGCTGGTCGGCGCGGTGCTCGCCTGCCAGGTCGTCGACCTCGTCGTGATGCTGGTCCTCGCGGGCAAGCACGGCTGGCCGGTCGTGGCGTTCGCCGTGACCGGGCTGCTCCTGTCGTACGCCTACACCGCGCCGCCGCTGCGGCTGAAGAAGCACGGGCTCGGCGAGCCCGATGTGTTCCTGACCTGGGGGCCGCTCATGGTCGCCGGTACGTACTTCTCGTCCACCGGCGAGCTGCCCTGGCAGGTGTGGGTCGCGAGCATCCCGTACGGGCTGCTGTGCACGACGGTGCTGATGGGCAAGCACATCGACAAGATCCCGTACGACGCGCCGACGGGCACCCGGACGCTGCCGGTGATGCTGGGCGAGGCGCGGGCGCGGACGGCCACGAAGGGGCTGCTGATCGGCTTCTACGTCACCACCGTGCTCGCGGTGGCGGTCGGGGCGCTGCCCTGGCCCGTGCTCGTGGTCGCGGGCGGCATCCCGGTGCTGCGCAAGGTGCTCGGCGCGCTGTCCGAGCCGCGGCCGGACGAGCCGCCGGCCGGGTTCCCGGTGTGGCCGCTGTGGTTCGCCGCCATCTGCTTCCTGCACACCCGCCGGGCCGGCGCGCTGCTGGTGGCCGGGTTGCTCGTGGCTGCCGTCCTCGGGCTCGGGCTGCCCCTAGGCTGAGCGCGTGGTGGACGTCCTGGTCGCGACCGTGGCGTTCGTCGTCGTCGCCACCGTCCTGCTGGCCGGCCTGGTGCTGGTGACGGTCGCGCCGCTGTACGTCGCGCTGCAGATGGCCGACACCCGGCGCTTCTCGACCGCCCGCTGGGCCGTCGTCGCCGGCTTCGCGGTCGTGGTGGGGCTGGGGGCGGCGTACGTCCTGCGCAGCCACGACGTGCCGAAGCTGGTGCCGCTCGTGCCGCTGGCGCTCACCTGGACCGGGCCGCTGCTGCTGTGGCTGCTCGACCCGTCGCAGACCCGCCTCGGTGGCCGGGCCGGCCTGCACGAGTAGCCGTCAGCGGGTGTCGAGCACCCGGAACGCCTCGGCGAGCCGGCCCTCGAGCAGCCCGGCGGCGTGCGCGTTCATGCCGAGCCAGCCGCGGAGCCTGCCCTCGAGGTCGTCCATGTGCGCCGTCTGCGACTCGTGCGCCCGCAGCGCCTCCACCTTGCGGTCGAACACGTCGGTGACGTCGATGTAGCGGTTCGCCGAGCTGCCGGGCCCGGCCATCACCCACACCTCGCCCACCGTCCAGGCCTCGAGGCCCTCCTCCGCCAGCTCGAGGTGCGTGAACGGGTTGCGCGCGTCCGGGTAGACGGCGCACAGCGCGGCCTCACCGGCGGCCATGTGATCCGGGTGCGAGGCGTAGATGCGGTCCCAGTTGCGCTCCGGCGACTGGGTGAGGAGGCGGTGCGGCCGCTTCTGCCGGATCACCCGGCTGATGTCCTTGCGCAGCTGCAGGGTGACCTCGAGGGCGCCGTCGGGGTACCCCAGGAAGACGAGGTCGTCGACGCCGACCGCCTTGGCTGCCGCCCGCTGCTCGGCCTGCCGGATGCCGCCGATGTCGGAGCGCGCCACCGCGGGGTCGAAGCCGCCCGCGTCGCCGTCGGTGACGATGCAGTACGACACCTCGAGGCCGGCCTCGGTGAACGTCGCGATCGTGCCGCCGGCGCCGAAGTCGACGTCGTCCGGGTGCGCGACGACGACCAGGACCCGCTCCACCACGTACTCGTTCGCCATGCGTCCATTGTGCGGGACGGCTGCGGGCGAGCGGTCAGGCGTGCTCGGCCATCGTCGCGCAGCCCCAGCCCCACGCTTTGCTGGCCTTGAGCAGGTCGGTGCGGGGCGCGGCCCCGAGCCACTCCGCGCGGATCGGGGCGACGGTCGCCTTGGCGGCCTTGCGGTTCACCTTGAGCACGTCGATCCCGCGGCCGACGTCGGCAGTGTAGACGAGGTCGTCGGTGATCCAGTACGCGCCCCACGTCACGGCGTTCGGCGGCAGCCAGTAGCCGATCTGCGAGATCTTCTTCGGGTTGCGGACGTCGAGCAGGCGGGTGCCCTGCTCGTACCAGCCGACCGCGGCGATGCCCTTGCTCTCCTCGAACCAGTGCGACGAGCAGTTGGCGGTGACCGGCGCCTTGTTGCCGGAGACGAACGGGGTGCCCTGCACCTCGGTCTTCCACTGGTCCTGCAGCTTCATGGGCCGGCCGGCGTCGGCACCGTCGACGTTCCACGTCTGGAACTTTCCCTGCCCGCGACAGCCGCCGGGGGGCGTCTCGCTCTCGTCGACGTAGTCCTCCTCGGTGATGAGGAGCGTGCTCTTCGTCGCGCGCTTGCTGTTGTGCAGGATGAAGTCGTTGACGTTCGCGCGGACGCCCTCCTTGCCGGAGCCGGTGAGCAGCCGCGGCTTGAGCGGGTTGTTGGTCAGCCGGTAGGCGAAGGCGCCGCCGGAGCCGGTGACCCACAGGGTTCCGGTGCTGTCGCGCTCGACGTCGTGGGTCGCGCCGGAGTTGGGCTTCTTCGGGTCGCCGAATGCGACGCTGGCGTCGGACGCAGGGCTGGCGAACGCACCCTTGACCACGGGCTTGGTGGGGTCGGTCAGGTCGACGACCAGGACGCGCGCCCCACCCGTGAGCCACACCGTGCGGCAGGAGTTCGGCGCGGGGGCCACGCAGTTGGCGATGTGGCCGGCGCCGCGCTCGTCGGCGCCGACATCGGTCAGGTTCAGCACGGAGGCGAGCTTCGGCGCCGACATGTTCGCGAGGTCCACCACGTAGAGGACCGCACCGCGGCTCTTGGACAGGCGGTCCTCGCTGATCAGCGCGAGCCTGCCGTCCGTGTCGACGTCCTCGTTCTCGAAGTGCGCGATCGGCAGCACGGCGAGTGGCTTCGGTGCAGCCGGGTTGCTGATGTCGAAGGTGCTCAGACCGTCGGTGCCCGTGGCGACCAGCCGGTCCTTGCCGACCTTCGCCATCCCGATGTACGTGCCGGGAATCGTCGCGACGAGGTCGACGTTCGAGCTCGACAGCGGCTCTGGGCCGAGGGCGAGGGTCGTGCCGAGCCGGGCGGCCGTGAGCTTCGCGAGGCCGACGGCGTCGGTCGGCGCGCTTGCCTGTGCGACGAGTGGCAGCGCTACGGCTGCCGCGGCTGCGGCGACGAGAGCGGTACGGACGCGCACGGGTTTCCTCCGACTGGGTGGGCGTGCCTCTCGTTTCGACGCCCGCCCGCGGACTCCTGCTCTGTCGGTGCCGCTACCTAGACTGGCGAGGGTGACGCTGCCCTACGAGGACCTCTCGCCCGCGGTGCTGGCCCCCAGCCCGCCGCCGGTGGACCTCGACCGGCTGCTCGAGGGGCTCAACCCGCAGCAGCGCGCGGCGGTGGTGCACGAGGGGAGCCCGCTGCTGGTCGTCGCGGGCGCCGGTTCGGGCAAGACGAAGGTGCTGACGACCCGCATCGCGTACCTGCTGGCCGCGCGCAAGGTGCACCCCGGCGAGGTGCTCGCGATCACGTTCACGAACAAGGCCGCGGGCGAGATGAAGGAGCGCGTCGCCGCCTTGGTGGGCGGGCGGGCGCGCGCCATGTGGGTGTCGACGTTCCACTCGGCGTGCGTGCGGATCCTGCGCGCCGAGGCAAAGAAGCTCGGCTTCACCACGACGTTCTCGATCTACGACTCGGCCGACGCGCAGCGGCTCATGACGCTGGTGTGCCGCGACCTCGACCTGGACCCGAAGCGCTTCCCGGCCCGCTCGATGAGCAACCAGGTCAGCGACCTGAAGAACGAGCTCGTCGACTGGGAGACCGCCCGGGACCAGGCGGAGAACGTCCTGCAGAAGCAGGTGGCGGAGGTCTACGCGACCTACCAGGCGCGGCTGCGGCAGGCCAACGCCATGGACTTCGACGACCTGATCATGACGACGGTCAACCTGCTGCAGGCCTTTCCGGACGTCGCGGAGCACTACCGGCGCCGGTTCCGGCACGTGCTGGTCGATGAGTACCAGGACACCAATCACGCGCAGTACACGCTCGTACGGCTGCTCGCGATGGCGCAGGGTGCGCTGCCGGCGGCTGAGCTCTGCGTCGTCGGTGACGCCGATCAGTCGATCTACGCCTTCCGCGGCGCGGACATCCGCAACATCCAGGACTTCGAGCACGACTTCCCGGGCGCCGAGGTCGTGCTGCTCGAGCAGAACTACCGGTCCACCCAGACGATCCTGTCCGCCGCCAACGCGGTCATCGGGCGCAACCCGGACCGCAAGGACAAGCGGCTGTGGACGGACTCCGGCGACGGCGACCTCATCACCGGCTACGTCGCCGACAACGAGCACGACGAGGCCGCCTTCGTCGCGGGCGAGGTCGACCGGCTGCTCGACGACCACGCGGTCAAGCACTCGGACGTCGCCGTCTTCTACCGGACCAACGCCCAGTCCCGGGTGTTCGAGGAGGTGTTCGTACGGGTCGGGCTGCCGTACCGCGTCGTCGGCGGCGTCCGCTTCTACGAGCGCAAGGAGGTGCGCGACGCCCTCGCGTACCTGCGGGTGCTGGCCAACCCCGCCGACGTCGTGTCGCTGCGCCGGATCCTCAACACCCCGCGCCGCGGCATCGGCGATCGCGCGGAGGCGTGCATCGAGGCGTTCGCGTCCCGGGAGCGGATCGCCTTCGGCGACGCGGTCCGGCGCTGCGAGGAGGTGCCGGGCATGGCGCCGCGTTCGGCGAAGGCGGTGCAGGAGTTCGCCGACCTCATGGACGAGCTGCGGACGCTGGTCGACGGCAACATGCCGCCGGCCGAGGTGCTGGAGGCGGTGCTGGACCGTACGGGCTACCTCGCCGAGCTCGCTGCGTCGGTCGACCCGCAGGACGAGTCGCGGGTGGAGAACCTCGCCGAGCTCGTCGGCGTGGCGCGCGAGTTCAGCGAGCGGGTGCCGGACGGGGGCGTGCCGGCGTTCCTGGAGCAGGTGTCGCTGGTCGCGGACGCCGACACGGTGCCCGGCGAGGGCGACGGCGTCGTCACCCTCATGACGCTGCACGCGGCGAAGGGCCTGGAGTACCCCGCCGTCTTCCTGACCGGCCTCGAGGACGGCGTCTTCCCGCACCTGCGGACGCTCGGCGACGAGCGCGAGCTGCAGGAGGAGCGGCGGCTCGCGTACGTCGGGATCACCCGCGCGCGCGAGCGGCTGTACCTGTCGCGGGCACACATGCGCAGCGCCTGGGGGCAGACGTCGTACAACCCGCCGTCCCGCTTCCTGGACGAGGTGCCCGATCCGCTCGTCGACTGGAAGCGGGGCGAGTCGTCGGTGTCGGGTCCGCCGCCGGCGCTGTCGTCGGTGACCTCGCGGATCGTGGGCACCGCCCGCGGCCGGACCGCGGGCCCCGGCCTGCGGCCGATCCCCGCGCTCGACGTCGGCGACCGGGTGTCGCACGACGCGTTCGGGCTCGGCGTGGTCACGGCGACGCGTGGCGCGGGAGACTCCACCCAGGCGGAGGTGGACTTCGGCGCGGGTACGGGCGCGAAGTGGCTCCTGCTGCGGTACGCCCCGCTCGAGAAGCTCTAGCCGCTTCCGCGGGAGGCCGCCGGTCGGCTCCGGCCGCCCTCCCGGCCCGCCCCGCACCGAGTGGAGCCTCATGACACATCGCAGCGCGGCGACGTGGGTGCTGAGGCTTCACGCGGCGCCTGGACCGAGCAGGACAATGCCCCGGCGCGCGAGCGGGCCGGGTTCTGCGGGCGGGGCTCTGCGGGTGCTGCGGTGCGGGTGCTGCGGTGCGACTAGATGAAGATGCCGCGCTTGGCGAGCCACGGGATCGGGTTGATCGCCGTGCCGCCGATGCGGACCTCGAAGTGCAGGTGCGGGCCCGTGGAGTGGCCGGTGTTGCCCTCGCGGGCGATGACCTGCCCGGCCGTGACGGGGCCGCTGTAGACGACGATCCGGCTCAGGTGCGCGTAGTACGTCACCGTGCCGTCCTCGAGCCGGACCTTGACGATGTTGCCGTAGCCGCTCTCCTGGCCCGCCTCGATGACCGTGCCCGCACCGACGGAGCGCACGGGGGAGCCGTACGGCCCGGCCAGGTCGATGCCGGCGTGCATCCGGCCCCAGCGCCACTTGAACCCCGAGGTGAAGCGACCCGCGACGGGGCGGACCCACAGCGGGGCAGCGGCCTTGACCGGCGCCCGCTTCGCACGGGAGGCGCGCGGGGCGACGCGCGCGGCGGCGACCTTCGCGGGCTGCGCCTCGGGGATCCCGTACAGCGCGTCGAAGTCCTGCTGGCTGGGCGCCGCGACCCGCGGGTCCTGCACGAGCGTCGAGGCGGTCGCGGCCGCCGCGGTCACCCGCACCGGGCGCGGCGCGTCCTGCGCGGGCAGGACGGCGAGGCCGCCGAAGGCGAGTGCGGCGCTCGCGAGCAGGACGGCCGGAGGGAGGACGGCACGGCTGCGCGACGTCTCCGCGGCAGCATGCCGCGGCAGGCGGGACGGGGGCACGTGGAGTCGGCTCCGGGAGCTCGGGGGCAGGACGGCGCCTGGCCGTCCCACGGGGAAGAAGACGGGACGGCAGGTGGCTGCTCACTCGACCGGCAGTGAGCCGTTACCTGCACGTTATCGGGCGCGGGCGGCCCGGATCAACCGGGGGTCACCCGTCCGGGGGTTCAGGCGCCGGTGTCGGCCACCGCCGGCGCGGCCGTGCGGGACGGCCGCGGAGCCGGCGCCTCCAGCGTGCTCACGCCTGGGCTGAGCGTGGAGCCGTCCTCGTCGAGGTGCGCCAGCAGGCTCGTGATCCGGTGCACGACCTGTCCGGAGATGGGCAGCGACATGTGACCTATGCCACGCAGCGCGACGTTGCGCACCTGCAGGTCCGGGTGGTCGATCGCGGCGTTCGCCTGCGGGACGATGAGCTGGTCGAGGTCGCTCCAGAAGGCGACGAACCGGGTACGGCAGCCGGCGGCCGGCGCAGCGAGCTCCGCCAGCAGGTCGGAGCCGGGCTTGAGCTGCCGTACGACGCCTTGCGGGAACAGCCGGGCGGCGTGCGTGCCCGAGTGCGGAGAGCCGAGCGTGCAGAGGGTGTGCACCCGGCTGTCGCCGCCGAGCCGCTGGACGTAGTACCGGGCGACGACGCCGCCGAGCGAGTGCCCGATGACGTGCACGCGCTCGTACCCCGTCTCCTCGCAGGTGCGCTCCACCAGCTCGGCGAGCCGCGCCGCGACCGCCCGTACGTCCTGCGTCAGGGGGCTGTAGTTGAGCGTCAGAACCCGGCCGAACCCGCGCCGGCGCAGCGCCCGGCGCAGCAGGGTGAAGATCGAGCGGTTGTCGACGAGCCCGTGCACCAGGATGATCGGCGTCCCGGCGGCGACCACGTCGCCGATGAGCAGGCCGCGCTGGACCGGCGGCAGGTCGGCGAGAGAGAAGCGGTCCAGCTCCTCGCGGCCGGCCCGGCGCACGCGCTCCTTGGTGATCCCGAGCGGGTACAGCGCCAGGTGCGCCGCCACCCAGGCGATCTCGGTTCCCGCGCCGCGCAGCCCGTGCGGGCTGACGACGGTGCGGCGTGCGCGGGCGAGCGCAGGGCGGGGATCGCGCACGAGGAGCCTCCATCGAGGGGTCAGGTCGAAGTCGCAGCGCGTCGCACGCTAGCCGCCGAAATCCCCGCCGTAACCCGACTCACACCCGACGCGCGCAACGGCGTGGTCACAGCCGGCCCGGAACCGGCGACCCCCACCGCTCCTGCCTACGGACAAGCCGCTCAGCCGCGGACATCCCGGTCAGGGCGTCCAGATGCGCGGCCAGGTCAGCCGCGGTTCCGACGGCATCGGCGAGCCCGAGCGCGAGCAGGTCCGCGGGCGTGATCCGCATCAGGTCGGCGCACTCGTCCGCGGGACGGCGCAGGGCGGCCGCGGCTCCCTCCGGCCCGATCGCGGCGAAGTACGACTCCGCCGTGACGACGACGACGTCCGTAGCCGCGGCCGCGAGCGCGCCGCCGGAGCCGCCCTCCCCGTGCACCAGCGCCACCGTGGGGGACCCGCAGAGCAGCAGCGCGTCCAGCGCGTCGCCCATGGCCGGAGCGATGCCGCCCTGCTCGCTGGCCGTGCCCGGGTCGGCGCCCGGCGTGTCCACCAGCGACAGGACGGGCACCCGGAGCCGGTCCGCGAGCCGGTACGCGCGCGCGGCCAGTCGGTAGCCGGCCGGCGTGGGACGGCCCCCCACCTCGGCGCCGACGGCGACGCCGACGACGGGACGCCCGCCGAGCCGGCCCAAGGCGGCGAACACGGTGCCGTCGGCGCCGCGCAGCTCGACCAGGTCGGGAAGCAGGCTGCTCAGCAGCTCGCGCCCGCCGACGGCCCGGGCCCGGCTGCGCGCCACCTGCTCGCGGCCGGTCACCGCCGGCACCTGTGCCGCTGACACCGCCGGAGCGGGCTGGGCCGCGGGGGTCAGCGCCGTGAGGACGCGATCGATCCAGCTCGAGATCCCGCCGGCCGGCAGCAGCGCGTCCACGAGTCCGGCCGCGTACGCGGAGCCGGCCGTGTGGCTGCCGGGCGAAGGCAGCGAACCCGTGAACGCCTCGACCACCCGCGGCCCGGCGAAAGCGACTGTCGCGCCCTCGACCGCGACGCGCAGGTCGGCAGCTGCAACGACGCTGATCCACACGCCGCCCGTCGTCGGGGCGTCGGCCACGGACAGGTGCGCGAGGCCCGCCGCGGCCAGCCGGTGCAGCGCGATCCGGGCGCGCGGGATGCCGACCAGCGCGGCCACCCCCTCCTGCAGCCGGGTTCCACCGGAGCGGACCCAGGTGACCAGCGGGAGTCGCGCGTCGACCGCGGCCGCCGCCGCGGCGGCCAGCACGGTCGCGTCGTCCTCGCTGAACGAGCCTCCGTACACGGAGAAGTCCCATACGGCGGCGACCGCGCGCGGCAGCCGGTACGCCGTCACCGCCGTCCGCGGCGTGTAGCCGGGCCAGCGACCCGGGTCCCGCCCGGCGACCGTCACGTCGATGCGCTCGGCGCCTGCGAGGAACCCTGCGCGCACGTCCTCGTCCGTCATGGCCGCGTACTCTCGCACCTGTCGCCCACTCCCCTGGAGGACCGCTGTGACCAGCCCTGCTGGGCGGATCCGCGTCGTCGTCGCGAAGCCCGGGCTCGACGGGCACGACCGCGGCGCCAAGGTGGTCGCGCGGGCGCTGCGCGACGCCGGCATGGAGGTCATCTACACGGGCCTGCACCAGACGCCCGAGCAGATCGTGGAGACGGCGATCCAGGAGGACGCCGACTGCATCGGGCTGTCCGTGCTGTCCGGCGCGCACATGACGCTGTTCGCCCGGGTGATGGACCTGCTACGCGAGCGGAGCGCGGACGACGTCGTCGTGTTCGGCGGCGGGATCATCCCGCAGGACGACATCGCCGAGCTGACGAAGCTCGGCGTCGCGAAGGTGTTCACCCCGGGCGCCGAGACCCTGCAGCAGATCGTGGACTGGGTACGGGAGAACGTCGGCGTACCCGCCTAAGCGGTACGCCGCCGTACGACCAGCATGCCCCCGAGCAGTGCCAGGGCAGCGACCGGCAGCGTGCCCGAGCCGCCCGTCGTCGGCAGCGATCCGCCCGGCGCCTGCGGTGTCGTGCCCGCCGGCGCGGAGACCGGCTTCGCGGCAACGGCCGAGAGCCCGCTCAGGACCGGCAGCTCGAGCACACCCGGCGACGCCTTGGACGTCGTCACGGTGGCCGGGCCGGCGAGGGTGTTGCCGCGGTGGTCCGAGTCGCTGGCGGCCAGCACGAGCGACAGCGTGTGCCCGGCGGGGATGCGCTGGACGACCCCCGGCAGCTCCAGCCGTACGGGCTTGGACAGCTCGGCGATCCGCTGCGCCGCGACGAGGCGGTGCTGCAGGGTGACGGTCCCGTCCGGCGCCGTGTCGTACAGCTTCGCGAACAGCACCAGCTGCCCGGTCGGGCCGGCAGCCGAGGAGGCCGCGAACGTCGGGGCGTTGATCTGCACCGTCACAGCCGGCACCCCGGCGATCTCGAGGTCCTTCGTCAGCGGCTTGGTGGTCCACTGCGCGAAGGTGCCCGGTGCGTCGAACACCGGGTCGCTCTGGTCGACGACGGGGATCTCACTGAAGCTGGTCGGCGCGCCCGCCGGGACGACGGACGCGAACTGCGCGCTGCCGTCGGCGACTGCGGACGGGTCGGACGTGAGGGCGTCGCTGCCGGACAGGTACAGCCGCTTCGTCGGCGCCACCGGGTACCCGGGCGCGGAGGCGTACGCGGCCTTGCCGGTGCCCTTGGCGTAGTCGCGGAAGTACTCGGTGTCGAGCGACGGCACCGGGCCCTGGCCGAGCAGCCAGTGGTCGAACCAGTCGGCGTACATCTGGCCCAGATACGTGGCGGATGGTGCCAGCCGCGCGTCGAGCTCACCCGGCGCCGGCTTGCTGTCGCTGTGGCCCCACTTCTGCCAGACCATCTTGACCGGCACGCCGCGCGCCTCGAGGGCGGCGTACGTGGCGATCGACTCCTGCAGGTTGAACAGCGTGTCCGACTGCCCCTGGCTGAGCAGGACAGGGACCTTGATGTCGTCGAGGTAGGTGGCCACCGACGCGTGCCGCGCGAACGCGAGCGTGTCGGCGTCCGGTGCGCCGTCGAGGTCGAGGTCGGCCTTGGCGACGCAGGCGCGCCGGTCGAACCCGGGGCAGCCGCTCGTCAGCCCGCCCGGCTGCGAGTTCGACAGCGGCTGGGTGAAGCCGAGGGCGAAGAACAGCGACGTCCAGCCGACCTTCTCGGTCCCGGGCGTGGCGTAGGTGACGCCGTACGGGTTGGGGGCCTTGCGCTGCTGCGACGTGTTGTTCGGGGCGAGCGAGTACGACAGGTCGTTCCAGGTGATCTGCGGGACGAGGGCGTCGATCCGGCCGTACTTCGCCGTCGCGAACTGGACCTCGCCGCCGTACGAGCCGCCGATCATCCCGACGACGGGGTCGTACTGCTTCCCGGCCTGCGTCTTCACCAGCCCGGCGGGCAGCGTGTACGGCTTGCCGTCGGCCGTGGTGGCGATGCCGGGGCGACCGCCGAGGAACTGCGCCAGCTGGTCGCCGGCCTTGCCGTCCCAGTCCGGGTCGTCGAGCTCGATGAGGCAGCCGCTGCCGCCGAAGCCGAGGCCGCTGTACGACAGAGCGACGTAGCCGCGCGAGGCGTACTGCTTGGCGAAGCTGTTGTTGCCCTGCGTTCCCTCGTTGTCCTTGCTGCCGCCGAACCCGTTGGTGGTCAGCAGCGCCGCGCCGGTGGGGGTGCCGGCCGGCAGGTAGAGGTTGCCGACGACGCTGCACTTCTGGTCGTCGTTCGGGCCGACCGTCGTCGCGAAGGTCAGCGGTACCAGCGTGTACGGCGCGTCCGCGGCCTGCGCGGGTGCGGCGACCGCCAGCGGGACGGCGGCGAGGGTCGCGGCAGCGAGCAGGGCGAGGGGACGACGGCTCAAGACAGCTCCGGGATCAGGGGGTTTGCTTGTACAACAACGGCGGGTGGCGCTTCTCACGTCGTGCCCGGGTGGCATGCGTCACAAGCGCGAACGGCCGCCGCGGCCCGGCTCCGGCCGCGCGGCGCGCGGTCGTTACCCTCCGAGGGTTCCCCCGTCGACGAAGACAGGACCCCCCGTGGACCTCATGGAGTACCAGGCGAAGGAGCTCTTCGCCAAGCACGGCGTGCCGGTGTTCGCCGGCGAGACCGTCGACAACGCGGCTGACGCGCGGATCGCTGCCGAGCGCATCGGCAAGCCCGTGATGGTCAAGGCCCAGGTCAAGGCCGGCGGCCGCGGCAAGGCGGGCGGTGTGAAGTACTGCCCGACTGCAGACGAGGCGGAGGCGCGCGCCACCGACATCCTCAAGCTGACGATCAAGGACCTGCCCGTCCACAAGGTCCTCGTGACCGAGGCGTCGGACATCGACAAGGAGTACTACGTCTCCTTCCTGCTCGACCGCGCCAACCGCACGTACCTGGCCATGGCGTCCGTCGAGGGCGGCATGGAGATCGAGGAGCTCGCCGTCGAG
>JBHENF010000198.1:0-9815 GCA_046262175.1 Mycobacteriales bacterium | reverse complement strand
TCCTCGTCCGCCTTCGACATCCGGGCCGGCAGCAGGACCACGGTGCGCCCGTCCTGGCGGTAGGCCGAGATCGTCCGGCGCCGCCGGTCGCTGCGCACCACCTCGACGCCGTCGGCGCGGGTGCGGCGAACCGGGGGCACGAACAGGACGGTACGGGCCGCGTCCAGAGGGGTCCGGCGACCCGCCGGTGCCGCCAGCACCTGTCGGCGCCAACTACTTTCCGTCCACAGGCCGGTGACGGCGTTTGCGCAGGTCAACGCCGGTACGGCCGAGATCTCCACATGCTCGTGCACAAGGGCGTCCGGGGCGTCTCCACAGGGACACGCCTGCTCGTCCCCACCGCGTCCACAGGAGCGTCCACAGGGGTGCGCCGGTCATCGTTGACGCCGCTCGACCAGGCCTCGTAGCGTCCTCGCCGACGGAGCCCCCGGTGCTCCGGACCCGCTCGCAAGGGGAAGGCGAGCGGATCCGGCAGAGCCGGGGGCGCCGTCGTTCCCGGGGCCGCCTCAGCGACCGGTGAACACCGCCTTGCGCTTCTCGACCTTGGCCCGCAGGCCCTCCTGCAGGTCCGCCGTCGCGAGCGTGACGGGCTGGACGACCGCCTCCCACTGCAGCGCCGCCTCGAAGGATGCATGCCCGCCGTCGGCGAGCGACAGCTTGTGCAGGCGCTGCGCCACGGGCGCGCCGGAGGCGATCTGCGCGGCGTGCTCCAGCGTCCGGTCCATCAGCACGTCGTCGTCGTACACCGCGCTGCACATGCCCAGGCGCAGCATCTCGGTCGCGTCCGCGACCCGTCCCGTCAGCAGCAGCTCGCGGGCCGCGGCGGCGCCGACCACCTCCGGCAGCAGCCAGGTCGTCGCCATGCCTGCGTGCATGCCGAGCTGCGCGAACGGGACGGTGACCTTGGCGGCCGCTCCTGCGTACCGGATGTCGCAGGACAGCGCCAGGGCGGCGCCGGCGCCGACGGCCGCGCCGTTGACCGCCGCGATGGACGGCACGTCGAGGGCGCGCAGCGACAGCCAGGTCGTGTAGAAGGGCAGCATCCGGTCCCGGAGCTGGTCGGGCGTCGCGTCCGGCTCGGCGGCGAGCCAGCCGAGGTCTCCCCCGGCGCAGAACGCACGGCCGGCGCCCGTGACGACGACGCAGCGGACGGAGCGGTCGCCGCGCAACGCCGCGACCGCGTCGCCCCACGCCTGCGTGAGCTCGCCGGTCATGGCGTTACGGACGTCGGGCAGGTCGAGCGTGAGGACGACGATGCCGTCGTCGGGGCGCTCGACGCGAAGCGGACCGGACACGCTGCTCCTCAGGCTGGGGTACGGAGCTGCGAACGCTACAGACGGTGACCGTTCACCCGTACGGGTGGCCACACGGCATCGCCCGGATCCCGAGGACAGGAGTGCCGGTACTCCTCGGCACGGACGACGGGACCACCTCGATGACCGACCACCCCACCGCCCTTCGGCGGAGCTCGGGGCTGCTCGCGCTCGCGCTGCTCGCGACGGTCGCGCCCGCCGCGACCGCTGCCCCCGCGGCGGCGAGCTCGCGCGTGGTCGTGACCGCCCTCAGCGGCGATGTCGCCGCGGCGGCGCGCGCGGTCCAGGCCGCGGGTGGCGCCGTGCTCGACCGGATCCCGCTGATCGGCGCCGTCACCGCCGACCT
This sequence comes from Mycobacteriales bacterium, assembly GCA_046262175.1. Taxonomy (GTDB): domain Bacteria; phylum Actinomycetota; class Actinomycetes; order Mycobacteriales; family SCTD01; genus RYN-124. The sequence goes on along the minus strand of JBHENF010000198.1, from coordinate 8,156 downwards.
GCCCGATGGCACCGTGCTCGCCCCGTCGTACCGCGTCGTCCCGAACAGCCCGCTGTCCGTCGCCTCGACCGGCAGTGCCGTCGAGGGCCCCGCCTCGACCGTCCGCGGCACACTCGGCCTCGGCGCCCCCGCCGGTGAGGGCGCCGGCGTGACCGTCGCGGTCGTCGACACCGGCGTCGCGAACGTCGCCGAGCTGGCCGGCCGCCTCGACCACGTGGACGTCTCCGGCGCCGGCGTGGGCGACGGGTACGGCCACGGCACGTTCGTCGCCGGCCTGGTCGCGGGCGGCACCGTCGGCGTCGCCCCGGGCGCGCACGTCCTGGACGTCCGCGTGGCGAAGGACGACGGCAGCACCGACCTGGCCACCGTCCTCAAGGGGCTGCAGGCGGTGGCGGCGCGCCGCGACGTCTCCGTGCTCAACCTCTCGCTGTCCTCCGGCAGCCCGCTGCCGTACCAGGTGGACCCGCTGACCTCCGCGCTCGAGGCGCTGTGGCGGCGCGGGATCACCGTCGTCGTGCCGTCCGGCAACGACCCCCGCGAGGTCAGCTCGCCCGGGACCGACCCCGTGCTGCTCACCGTCGGCGGCCTGGACGAGACCGGCACCGCCACGCGCGGCGACGACGTCGTCGCCGGCTGGTCCGGCCGGGGCACCCCGCAGGGCGTCGAGCGGCCCGACCTGGTGGCCCCCGGCGCGCACCTCGTGTCGCTGCGCGTCCAGGGCAGCGTCATCGACCGCGCGTACGCCGACACGGCGGCCATCGACCCCGAGCACTTCCGCGGCTCGGGCACGTCCTTCGCCGCGGGTGTGACCTCCGGTGCCGTCGCCGCGCTGCTGGCGAAGCGGCCCGGCCTCAGCCCGAACGCGGTCAAGGGGCTCCTGACCTCCAGCACGTACGAGGTGTCCGCCCCCCAGGGCGGCGCCGGCGCCGGCGGCCTGGACCTCGCCGCCGCGCTCGCAGGCCGCACCACCGGCACCGGCCCCGTCAACAGCCGCGCCGACGAGGTGGTGCCGGGCGACGCCCGCGACTGGGCGGCGTTCCTGGACGCGCTCGAGGCCGGCGACCGCGGGCTCGCCGCGAGCAGCTGGTCGAAGCTGACCCCGGCGGCCCGCAACTGGGCGGCGAGCAGCTGGTCGGACCTGTCCTTCGAGGCCCGCAACTGGGCCGCGCGCAACTGGGCCGCCCGGAACTGGGCCGGCGCAGACGGCACGCTCGAGGAGTGGGCTGCCCGCAACTGGGCGGCTCGGAACTGGGCCGCGCGGAACTGGGCGGACGCCGAGTTCGCGGCCAGCAGCTGGTCGGCACGCAACTGGGCCGCGAGCAGCTGGTCGGCGCGCAACTGGGCCGTGGACGGCTGGTCCGCGCGCAACTGGGCCGGCGAGGACTGGGCGGCGCGCAACTGGGCGGCCCGCAACTGGAGCGCCCGCAACTGGAGCGGTCTGTTCGGCTAGAGGAACCGCCCCGACCTGCCGATACGAGGGGGACCACGGAATCGGGAGGGAAGCTGTGCCGGCTGGACTGCGACGGCTCGTCGTTTCCCTCGCCGTCCTGGCCGCCGGCGCGCAGCTCGCGACCGGGCTGCTCGAGCACCGATCGGGGCCGGTCGCGCCCCTGGGCTACGCGTGGGCGCACGGTCCCCTGCTCCTCGGGCTGCTGCTCGCGCTGACCGTCGCCGGGGACCTGGTCTCGGTCCGGGTACGGCACGGCGAGCAGAGCGAGGAGCTCACGCTCTTCGAGGCCGCCGTCGTCGTCGACGTCCTCCTGCTGCCCGCGGTACCCGCGCTGCTGGTGCCCGTCGCGGCGAGCGTCCTGTGCTCGATCATCCGCCGGCGCGCGGTGGTCAAGACCGTGTTCAACGCGTCGAATCAGGCGCTCGCGACTGCCGTGCTCGTCGGCCTGGTGCACGCGCTGGCGGGTGCACGGGTGGGGCTGTCCGCCCGTACGGTCGTGGTCCTGCTCGTCGCGACGATCGCGTTCACCACCCTCAACCTCGTCGCCCTGTCGCGGGTCTACGACGCGCTCGGCGAGGACGACGCCTGGCAGGTGGTCCGCGAGGGCGTGGGGCTCGCTGCCGTCATGGCGGTCGGCATGGTCGCCCTCGGCGGTACCGCTGTCGTCGTCGCGTCGGCCGCCCCTGCGCTGCTGCCGTTCACCGTCGTGCCCGCGGTCGCGCTCACGTTCGCGTACCGGGCGGCCGCGCAGGAGGCGGAGGAGCGTCAGCGCGCGTCCCGGCTGCTCGCGCTGTCGCAGGTGCTCGCCGGCCGGCTCGAGGCGGACGAGGTCGTGGCTGCCTTCCTCGACCTGACGCGTCAGGCGTACGGCGCCGACGTCGCCCTGGCCGTCCTCGACGCGAGCGCCACCCCTGGCGGCAGCTCCCCCACGACGGTGTTCGACGACCGCGAGCACGGGTACGGCCGCGGGCCTGCAACCGAGGCCGAGCAGGTGCTGCTGCTGCGCGCTTCGCAGGACGGTGCGCTCGCGCTGACCGACCGGCTGCCTGCCGGGTGGGCCCGGGCCGTGATCGCGCCGCTCGAGGCCGAGGGACGCCGCCTCGGCGCCGTCGTCCTCGCGACGCGCGACCGGCACCAGGCGCTCGGCCGCCGCGAGCTGACGCTGCTCACCCCACTCGCGAGCGCACTGGCGGTCGCCCTGCGGGGCGCCGCGCACGTGCAGCGGCTCACGGAGGAGACCAGCAAGCTCAAGGCGGTCGTCGACCAGTCCTCGGACGGCATCCTCGTGCTCGACGGCGACGGCCGCGTCCTGCTCTGGAGCCCGGCGCTCGAGCTGCTCACCGGCCGCTCGGAGCTGGCCGCGCTGGGTCGGCCGCTGGGGCAGCTCGTCGCGACCACCACCCCCGACGGCACGCCGGTGGACCCGTTCGCCGCGGGCCGCTCCAAGGTCACGGCCGAGGAGCCGCGGGCGACGGTGGAGCTGACCGTGCTGCGGGACGACGGCGAGAAGCGGGTCGTGCGGTGCGCCCACGCCGGCGCGTTCGACGACGAGGGGACTCTGCAGCGCGACGTGGTGATCGTCCACGACGTGACGCGGGAGCGGAACGTCGAGCGCCTCAAGGCCGACTTCATCGCGACGGTCTCGCACGAGCTCCGTACCCCGATCACGCCGATCAAGGGCTACGCCGACCTGCTGCGCCGCCGCGGCGAGGCCATGACGCCCGAGAAGCGCGCCGAGTGCCTGGACGTCATCAGCAGCCGTACCGAGCACCTCGCCCGCCTCGTCGAGGACCTGCTGCTCGCCTCGCGCATCTCGGCGACCGAGGGCACCGCGGCCGCCCAGGTCGACATGGGCTCGGCGGAGCTGACCCAGCTCGTGCAGCGCGCGTGCGGGGACTTCGGCGATGACGGGACCCGGCTGGTCGTGCACCTTCCGGCCGAGCCCGTCCACGTCGCCTGCGACGGCATGCGCGCGGTTCAGGTGCTGACCAACCTGGTGGGGAACGCCCTCAAGTACTCCGCCGCCGGCAGCCCCGTCGAGGTGCGCGTCACCGAGGCTGTCGGCGTGGCGCGGGTCGAGGTCGCGGACCACGGCCGGGGCATCCCGGCCGACCAGCTCGAGCGGGTCTTCGACAAGTTCCACCGGGTCGAGGACTCGATGCGGATGACCACCGGCGGCACCGGCCTCGGGCTCTACATCGCCCGCGAGCTGGCCACCGCGATGGGCGCCGAGCTGTCCTGCCGGTCGACCCTCGGCGTCGGGTCGGTGTTCACGTTCACCCTTCCGCTGGCGCCCGCGTTCGTAGCGCCCACGCCACGCCCAGGCGTGGGAACGGCCCGCTCGGGCGTGCGGACGCTAGGCTGATCTCGAACGCTGCCGGCTGATCGGCCGCGCAGAACCGGGGCGAGCCCCCGTCGAGACCGTCCTGGAGGACCCCGTGGCCGAGAGCTACAACGGATACTGCGTGAAGTGCAAGGAGAAGCGCGACTTCGACGGCGAGATCAAGGTCAGCGACTCCGGTCGCCGCATGGCCCAGGGCCTGTGCCCCGTGTGCGGCACCAAGATGAACCGGATCCTCGGCAAGGCCTGATCTTCCGTACGTCCCGTGAGGGCGGCGCACCCGGCTTCGGGGCGCCGCCCTCACGGCGTTTCACGGAGCGGCAGCCTGGGGCGCGGCGTCTGGCCGCGGCGTCGGGCACACCGGGCGTTCGAGACGCCGGCGCGGCCGCGAGCACCTCTTGTCCCCGCCTCAGCGGGTGACGGTGTCCTGGCGTTCGTCCGAGTGCGGGGATGTGGAACCAGCGGTCGGTTGAGGGTCGGGATCGGTCCCGCTTGCAAGCCAAGCTAGCGGGCCGGATCCCGACCCTGAACGACGCCGTCTCCCGAGCCACGGGCGTCCCGGCGCCGCGGGCTGTCGAGCGTCGTTGACGAACCCTGGCGAGCCGCCCCCGGTGGCTCGCGTCGTGCATCACCCGCTGCGGCCGGCCAAGGCGGACCTTGTGGACATCCGCGGTGGCTGTGGACGATGGCGTACGGGACACCCCCGCCGGTGGCAGCGTTCGTCGCATGACCGCAGCCCGTCCCCTGCTCGCCCCGTCCGCCCGCCGGTTGTGGCGCGACCGCGAGACGCTTCAGCTCGGCCGCACCCCGGGCTCGGCCGTCGTGCTTGCCGGGATCGGCGGGGTCGCGCGCTCGCTGCTCGCTCTGCTCGACGGCAGCCGGGACCGCGCTGGCGTGCTGCGCGACGCCCCGTGCCCGCCCGACACGACGACGGCAGTGCTGACGCTGCTCGAGGGCGCCGGGTTGGTCACCGACGCCGCAGAGGGACGTACGGCCCTCGCGGCGCTCGAGCGGGGCGAGCGGGACCGGCTCGCACCCGACCTTGTCTCCCTGCAGCTCCTCCGGCCCGCCGGCGGTCAGTCCAGCGTCCGGCGGCGGCGCGAGGCGCGCGTCGTCGTCGCGGGTGCCGGCCGCGTCGGTGCACCGCTGGCGGCCCTGCTGGCGGTCGCCGGAGTGGGCGCGGTGGACGTGGTGGACGAGGGGCCGGTGCGGCCGGAGGACTGCGGCGTCGGCGGGCTGCAGCTCGAGGCGCTCGGCCGGTGCCGCGGCGACGCCGCGCGCGACCTGCTGGCGGCCGTGGCGCTGTCGGTGCGCACCGTGCCCGTCGTGCTGCCGGACCTCGTGGTGCTGGCGCCGGCCGCGGGCCAGCCCCTGCCGGAGGCACCGGGAAGCGCGCCGCACCTGGTCGCGGAGGTCCGCGAGGCGACGGGGGTCGTCGGGCCGCTCGTCCTGCCGGGCATCAGCGCGTGCCTGCACTGCCTGGACCTGGCGCGCACGGACCGCGACCCCGGCTGGCCGGCGCTGGCGGCACAGCTGTCCACGCCCACCGGCGCGGTCGCCGCCTGCGACGGGCCGCTCGCCCTCGCGGTCGCGGCGCAGGCGGCCCAGCAGGTGCTCGCCCACCTCGACGGGCTGAGCCTGCCTGCGAGCCTCGGCGGCACGCTCGAGCTGGCTCTGCCGGACTGGCGGTGGCGCCGGCGCAGCTGGCAGCTCCATCCGGCCTGCGGCTGCGCCTGGCGCGCCACCGGCTGAGTCGGGCTGCTCCGCGCAGCGCATGAGCCGGCGGGAGTCCAGACTGAGCAGGTGAACGACATCCCCCGCCGCGCGGTCACGCGCAGCGCGAAGCTGGCCGCGCTGCCGCTGGGGGTCGCAGGGCGCGCGACGGTCGGGCTCGGCAAGCGGATCGGCGGCCGCCCCGCCGCTGCCGGCGGCCAGCGTGCACAGGGTCCTGGCCGACGAGCTCGGCCCGGACTGGCGGCAGCAGTTCTCGAGCTTCGACGACACGCCGGCGGCCGCGGCCAGCATCGGCCAGGTGCACCGGGCGGTCTGGAGCGACGGCCGCGAGGTCGCCGTCAAGATCCAGTACCCGGGTGCAGGACCTGCCCTGCTCGGCGACCTCAAGCAGCTCGGCCGGGTGGCGCGCATGTTCAGCGCGATGACGCCCGGGCTCGACATCAAGCCGTTGCTCGCCGAGCTGCAGGCGCGCGTCGCCGAGGAGCTCGACTACCGCCTCGAGGCGCAGAGCCAGGCGACGTTCGCGGCCGCGTACGACGGCGACGAGGAGATCCGCGTGCCGGCTGTCGTCGCCGGCGGCGAGCGGGTGCTCGTGACCGAGTGGATGGAGGGCGTGCCGCTCTCGGTCATCATCCGGGAGGGCACGCAGGAGCAGCGGGACCGCGCCGCACTGCTGCTCGCCCGCTTCCTGTTCTCCGGCCCGGTGCTCGCCGGGCTGCTGCACGCCGACCCGCACCCGGGCAACTTCCGGCTGCTGCCCGACGGCCGGCTCGGCGTCATCGACTTCGGCGCCGTCAACCGGCTGCCCGACGGCGCGCCCGAGCCGATCGGCGTCATCGCGCGGCTCGCGCTGGCGGGCGATGCGCAGGCCGTGCTCGCGCTGCTGCGCGCGGAGGGGTTCGTGAAGCCGACGATCGAGGTCGACGCCGAGGCGGTCCTCGACTACCTGCGGCCGCTGCTCGAGCCGGTCGCGGGACCCACGTTCCGGTTCAGCCGCACGTGGCTGCGTGCGGAGGCCGTACGGGTGGGCGACCCCCGCTCCCCCGCCGCACAGCTCGGCCGTCAGCTCAACCTGCCGCCGACGTACCTGCTCATCCACCGCGTCACGCTTGGCACCATCGGCGTCCTGTGCCAGCTCGGCGGCGAGGCGGCGTTTCGGACCGAGATGGAGCGCTGGCAGCCAGGCTTCGCGCATTAGCGCGAGCTCACCACCAGGCGTCGTCCAACCGGCCCTCGATGGAGCGCAGGTTCTCGCGGGTGCACTGCTCGCACAGCCACACCTGACCGCGCTCGCTCACCTGCAGCGACCAGGTCGGCGGCCGCTCCTCGACGACGGTGCCGCAGACGCCGCAGGTGCTCACGCGTCCTCGAGCCCCGCGAGCGACGCGCGCAGCAGCTGCAGCGCGTTCCGCGTCAGCGCGTCGGCGTCCTCGCCCTCCATGTCCAGCTCCATGGCCGCGCCGATGGGGCCGCCGCCATAGGCGTGCGCGGCCACGACCGCGGTCCGCTCCGCGTCCGGGAGGTCGGCGAGGGCACGCTCGAGCCGGTCCAGCAGCTCGGCGCGGGAGGTCGGCGGCGCGGTGTCGGCCACCTGCGCGACCGACGTCGGCGGCAGCGGCCGGCACCGCGGCGGGCGCGGGTCGCTCATGGGGCTCCTCCTGTCGGCCTGGACCGATCCTGCCCCAGACGCACGAAGACCGCCCCGTCTCCGGAGCGGTCTTCGCACATCGACCCGTCAGGTCGCCTCTCGGCGGTGTGTCGCTCGAAGCGACTGTTTTGGGACCGGGGGCCATGTCGGAGTCGACACCGGTAGTGAACCAGGTCGATCGCGGTGGGATTCCTCCGTTCGGGCTGTTCAGTTCTCCGCAGGCGCGTCGTCCGGCGCAGCGTGGGGCGTGACGTCGCCGGCCTTGTCGCCGTGCGTGGTGTCGCCGGGAGCCGGCGCCGGGGGCGCGTCGGTCGGGATCGTGGGGCGCTCCTGCGGGCTCTGCGGCGCCGACTCGGGTGCAGCCTGCGGTGCCGACTCCTGTGCAGCCTGCGGTGCGCCCGCCTCGGGTGCGGTGGGGCTCACGGGATCCGGACCGGGGGCGGCGACCGGCGACTCGGCCGAGCTGTCGGCGACGGCGCCCTCAGCCACGGGCGCGAGCGGCTCGGCAGCGGGAGCGCCCTCCGGCGTGCCCTCCGGACGCGGGCCGCGCTCGGGACGGTCACCGCGCGGCGGCCGCGGACCCCGGTCCTCACGCGGCGGCCGGTCCTCGCGCGGCGGCCGGTCCTCGCGCGGCGGCCGGTCCTCGCGCGGCGGCCGCTCGCCTCGCTCCTCGCGCGGCGGCCGCTCCTTGCCGCGCCGACCGCGCTCGCTGCGCCCCGGCCCCTGCCGGTCCGGCGCGCCGAGGTCCATCGCCTCGGCGACGGCGTACTCCTGGACGAGCAGCTCGAGCCGCTCCTTCTCCAGGCCCGTGGCGTCGGTGACCCGGGTCTCCGCGAGGGTGCGCAGGTCGCTCAGCCGACGACGCCGGCGGCCGGGGTCGTCACTGGGGTGCCGCAGCAGCACGGTGTGCGCTGTGCACACGGCCGTACCGCCCACGGCGGTGACGGCGTCGCGCACCAGCGCGAGGTCGGACAGGCAAGGGG
>JBHENF010000197.1:0-17037 GCA_046262175.1 Mycobacteriales bacterium | reverse complement strand
GTGGCGGTGCCGCAGGTGGGGGGGGCGTCGATGGGCTCCCGCCGGGCAGTGCCGGAGCCCCCGGCGACGTCGGTGGCGGTCCTGCCGGCGGCACGGCTGGCGGTCCTGCCGGCGGTACCGCTGGCGTTACTCCCGGTGCTCGTGGCCCGGCCGGCGGACCAGCCAGGGGCGGGACCGCAGGTGCGGGCCCGACGACCGGCGCTGCCTCGGCTGGTCGGGACGGACCGGGGATCACCGCGACGACGATCAAAGTGGGCTTCGTCTACCCGAAGAACGCCGCGCAGCAACAGGCTGCGCTGGGCAGCACCGTCGATCCAGGCAATCCTTACCGCTACGAGCAGATCCTGGTGAAGGACATCAACGCCCGCGGTGGCATCGCCGGCCGCAAGCTGCTACCCGTGTACCACGGCTCGGACGCGGCGAGCACGGAAACCGCTGAGCAGCGCGGGCAGGCGGCGTGCTCGGCGTTCACCGAGGACGATCGCGTGTTCGCGGCGCTCCCGTTCAGCCACAACGTGTATGCGAGGGGCACACTCGAGTGCCTGCGCAAGGCCGGCGCGGTCGCCGGTCTGGCCAGCAACGTCAGCGAGGCCACCAACTCCGACTACAACGCCTTCCCCGAGAACTTCGATGTGTCGGCCACCTCGATGGACCGGATGTGCGCAAACCTCATCCCGACGCTGGTCCGCGGAGGCTACTTCTCCAAGTGGGACACCGTGCAGGGCAAGCCCGGCGCCATGCCGGTCAAGGTCGGCATCCTCGCCCCGGACCTGCGGCCCTACCGCGACTCGATCAAGAACATCTGTCTGCCCGCGTTGGCCCGCGCGGGCTTTGCGGTTGACCCGCGCGACGTGTACTTCTTCTACTTCAGCAACACAGCGTCCGACAACGGGCGCATCCTCACCGACATTCAAAGCGCCGGCTTGAAGTTCAAGAGTGACGGGGTCACCCACGTCATCCCCGTGGAGCAGAACGGGATGGCCTTTTTCGGCCAGAACGCCGAGAACCAGAAGTACTACCCCCGCTACGGCGTCAACTCGCACAGTGGCACCCAGGTCTACAACGGAATCTTCCTCACCGGCAAGCAGCTCAATGGTGCTGTCGGGCTCGGCTACCTGCCATCCATCGACCTGCCCGAGCAGCTGAACCCCGATAACGGGCCGTATTCCAGCGACGCCCGCCGGCAGTGCGTCAAGCTCATGAAGGACAACGGGCAGACCTTCGGCAGCACCAGCGCCCAAGCGAACGCACTGGCCCTGTGCGACGTCGTCTACACCCTCAAACGCATCATCGAGCAGATCCCGGCCGGCTCCCCGATCAACGCGAGCACCTACGCCGCCACCCTCGCGACCCTGGGCGACGTCCCGTCGGCGAACGTCCCCGCAGCCTTCCTCGGCCAGGGACACCTCGACGCCATCACCCTCGGCTGGCAGTGGCAGTATTTCGCCGACTGCCAATGCATGCATTACAACGGCAATGCCTTCAAGCTGTCCTGACGTCGCGACCGAAGTGAGCACCGAGGAGACGGTGCGAGTTGTCGGCGCCCACGCCAGCGACGGGCAGACCGGTCACATCACCGTCGACGACGGCGAGCGGCTGGCCTACCGCACGCTGGGGACCGGCGCTCGGCCGATCGTCTTCCTGCACGGCCTCACTGCCAACAGCGTCGTCAACTGGGAGGAGCCGGGGATCGCCGACGCGATCGCCGCCGCCGGGTGGTCCCCGGTGCTGCTCGATGCCAGGGGGCACGGCGGTTCCGGCCGCTCGATCCAGCCCGACTCGTACGGCTGGGCGCGGCACGGGCAGGACGTCATCGCGCTGCTCGACCACCTCGGTATCGCGAGCTGCGTGATCGTGGGCTACAGCCTCGGCGCCGGTGCGGCGGCGTGGACGCTGACCCGCGAGCCGCGGGTGCGGGCCGCGGTTCTCTGCGGGATGCATCCGGAGAGCCTGGTCCCGTGGCCGACAGAGCTCATCGAGGACTACGTACGGCAGCTGCGCGCGTCCGGGGAAGGAGACGTCGGTGCGTACGGGTCGAGCGTTGGCGTCAGCATTGCCAACGTGCAGGCACTTGGGCAGCCGTGCGACTTCCGCCTGGACGCGGTGACGATGCCGGTCATGGTCCTGAACGGAGCCGACGATCTGCCCGCAGCGGATCTGGCCGCGCTGATCCCCGGCGCCCAGGCAAGAACCGTCCCGGGCAACCACGCGACGGCACCGCTCTCACCCGAGTTCACCTCCGAGCTGCTCGGCTTCCTCGATCGTCTGCCGGAGGAAGTCGCCGTACGGGGTGAGGAGCCTGCCGTTGGCGCAGAACTCGATGACGGCGCTGCCGAGCGCGAAGCTGCCGCCTCGGACGGGGCGTAGCGGCGCAGGCTCGCCGCGGTCCAGCGACAGCAGCAGCTCCCGATCGCCTCGGCGGGAAACGACGGCGCTCACGGGCCCGAGGAAGTAGCTGCCCGCGAAGCTGTCGAGCAGCTCGTCGGTCAGGTGCCCCGTGTCGGGCCGGCGGTCGAAGCGCACGGGCGACACCGTCGCCTCCAGGGTGAGCCGCAGCGCGTCGACCTCGCCGGCGAGGTCGTGCGTGAACTGCGCCGGCAGGGAGAGGTCCGCACCCGCGTTCGAGAACCAGAAGTCGAAGACCTCCAGGTGACGGTGCTCCAGCCGTGCCTCGTCGAGGCCGTGGACGTCCACCCGCAGTGCGTCCTCCACCAACCGTACGACAACGTCCCCGTAGGCCGCGTGCCGGTACGTCCCGACGTAGTCCGCCGACGGCCGCACGGCGGCCAGTGGCTTGCTGCTGGTCGTCTGCCGGCGCTTCGCCTCCGCCGCACCCTCCTCGAGTGCTGTCTGCCGCTCGTGCAGGGTCACCCCGTGCGGACGCGGCTCGAGCCCCAGCAGCAGGTCGTAGATGCGGTACGGCAGGGCGTCACGCAGCGCCGTCGCGGCGAGGTTGGTCAGCACGACGACCCCGAGGCCGGCTTCGGGTATCGCGCTGACCATGGAGGAGAACCCGTCGATGTTGCCGCCGTGGTGCACGACCCGAAAGCCGCGGTAGTCCTCGACGAACAGCCCCAGGCCGTACCCGACCGGCCGGCCCACCCGGACCGGCGACTGCGCCGGCAGCGGCATGGTCGGCGTACGCAGCTCCTGCAGGACAGCCTCGGACAGCAGCGGGGGCCGGCCGTCGACGCCGCGGCCCAGCAGCGTGAGCAGCCAGGGCGTCATCTCGGCCACGCACGAGTTGATGGCGCCGGCGGGTGCGGGCATGTCCAGCGACGCGTACGGCACCTCCTTCGCCGGCGTGGCGGGCGCCGTGATGACGTACGGCCGGGAGTGGTCGGCATCGCTCTGCGTCTCGTCGACGCTGAAGTTCGTCCGCTGCATGCCGAGCGGATCGAGCAGCAGTCTGCGGACCGCGTCCTCGAAGCTGCCGCCCGCGAGCCGGCCGGCGAGGTGACCGATCGTCACGTACAGCAGGTTGTTGTACTGCCACGTCTGCCGAAAGGGCTTGCTGGGCTCGAGATCGGCCAGCGCCGCGATCAACCCGTCGCGGTCGAGCCGTCCCTCACCGGTGACCCAGAGCATGTCGTGGCGCGGCAGCCCGGAGCGGTGCGACAGGCAGTCACGGGTACTGAGCAGCTCGGTCGCCACCGGGTCCTGCATGCGGAAGCCCGGCAGGTGGCTCCGGATCGGCTGGTCCCACTCCAGGATGCCTGCGTCGACGAGCGAGGCGCACAGCGCGGCCGTGAAGGTCTTGGTGGAGGAGCCGATCGGGAACAGCGTCTGGGCCGTGACCGGCAGCCCCCGGTCGAGGTTGCGCATCCCGAAGCCGTCGGCGAGGACCACCTCCCCGTCGGCGACGACGAGCACCGCGCACCCCGGGACGGCGAACCGCTCCCGCTCCTCCTCGACGTACTGGCGGATCCTGTCGGCGCTGGCGGGGGTCGTCATGGCGCATTCTCGTGGGTCTGCCGCCGAAGGCGCTTCGTCCGGACGGACGAGACGCGCCGGGGGAGTTGTCCCGGGCTGACGAGCCGCGCCGCGCACCTGTCGGTCACGCTCGGCGGCGTGCACCTCGGAACGCCCCTGCCCCCCGTCGTGGCCGACCGGCTGATGCGCCTGGACGGCCTACCCGCCCCGGACGGTCCGGGCTGCGCGCTCGGCATCTACCTGGACGGGCAGCTGGTCCACGCCTCCTGCCACGGACTTGCGTCCGTCGAGCAGGCGGTGCCGCTGTCGCCGCACAGCCTGTTCGACGTCGCGTCGGTGTCCAAGCAGTTCTGTGCCGCGGCGGTGCTGCAGCTGTCGCTGGAGGGACGGATCGACCTGGATGCGGATCTGCGGACATCGTTGTTCCCTGAGCTCCGTCTGCAGGTACCGGTGACGGCGCGCCAGTGCCTGCATCACACGGCGGGCCTGCGCGATTACTTCTCCCTGCTCGAGCTCGCCGGCCGCTCCGCCGCCGAGCTGCCGGATGACGACGCGGTCGTCGCCCTCGTGGCGCGCCAGCGGGACACTTCGTTCGCGCCGGGGAGCCGGCACCTGTACAGCAACAGCGGCTACGTCCTGCTCTCCGCGTTGGTGAAGCGGGCGACCGGACAGACGCTGCGGGACTACACGGCAGCGGCGATCTTCGGGCCGCTCGGCATGACCGCCACGCACTTCCGCGACGACGTGGCCGAGGTGGTCCGCGGGCGGGCGACCGGTCACGAACGAGGTAGGGAGGGCAGGTGGCGGCTTGCGGACGCGCCCTTCGGCGTCGTCGGTGACGGCGGCCTGCTGACGAACCTCGTCGACCTCGGTCGCTGGGCCGCCTTCCTCGGCACCGGAGAGGTTCTGGGCGTGGTCCTGCGCGACGCCCTGCTCGAGCGGATCCGGCTGACGGACGGCACCGCCCTGGACTACGCCCGCGGGCTGCAGCACCGGCGGCGCCGGGGGGTCGACCTGGTCGAGCACGGCGGTTCCTTCGTGGGCTTCCGCGCGCATCTGGTCCAGGCGCCGGAGCAGGGCTGCGTGGTTGCGGTGCTGGGCAATCGTGCGGACCTCGCGCCGCAGCGCCTTGCGCTGGCTGCCCTCGACATCGTGCTGGAGCACCGTGGCGCCGAGCTCGACGATGACGAGCCGGTCGTGCCTCCGCATGCAGCTGACGAGCCCGCGCGGCTCGGCCTGTGGCGCGACCCCGAGAGCGGGCTCTATGCGAGCACCGTCGAACGCGGGGGAGTGCTGCGCATCCAGGCGCTCGGACTGGACCTCGCTACCCAGCAGATCGACGGCAGGCTCCAGCTGCAAGATGCCCCGCTGCCTCTGGAGGTGAACGTCAGCAGCACCCGGCTGGAGTTCTCGCTGTCTGGTCGCACGCAGGGCCTGCCGGCGTACGAACCGGTGCAGCCCACAGCGGAGACGGCCGGTGTGGCAGGCGGGTACCGCAGCGACGAGCTCGAGGTCGAGGCGCGCGTCGAGCAGACGCCAGAGGGGCTGCTGATGACCCTTGGCTCCGCCGAGCCTCAGCAGCTGCACGCCGCCGTCGACGACGAGCTGTGGTGCTCCTCGGCCACCGTGCGGGTGCGACGGGTGCACGAGCAGGTCGTCGCCCTCGAGCTGTCGAACGGCCGCGCGCTGCGGGTGCGGTTCGACCGGGTGCCGGCAGAGGCTCCGAGCTGATGACGGAGCCGGAGACCGGTTGGGGGCTGCCGGACCTCGAGCACCCTGGCCTGAGGGAGCACCTGGACACCCCGACGCTGGTGGTCGACGTGGCGACCGTGCGTCGGAACGTGATCGAGCATGTCGCGCAGCTGTCCGCGCGGGGTGTCGTGCTGCGGCCGCACGCCAAGACGCACAAGAGCGTACGGATGGCTCGGCTGCTGGCCGAGCTGGGTGCGGGCGGCATCACGACCGCGACCCTCAGCGAGGCAGAGGTGTTCGCCGACGCCGGGCTGACGGACCTGTTCGTCGCCTACCCCGTCTGGGCCGGCAGCCCGCGCAAGGCTGAGCGCCTGCGGCGGCTCGCTGGCGCCGCCGACCTGCGGGTCGGCGTCGACTCCGCTGCCGGCGCCCGCGCCCTTGGCGCCGCGACAAGAGGACTGGATCGGCCGCTGGAGGTGCTCGTCGAACTCGACAGCGGCGACCGGCGCAGCGGCTGCTCGCCCGACCAGGCGTGCGAGGTGGCGGCCGCCGCGCGAGATGCCGGCCTGCGGATGGTGGGCGTGTTCACGCACGGCGGCCACTCCTACGCCGCGCCGGAGGCTGCCGCGGGCGCGGCCGAGGACGAGGTGGAGGTGCTGCGGCGGGGCCGCGACCTGCTGCTGGCAGAGGGGCACGACATCGCAGTCGTCAGCGCGGGGTCGACCCCGACGGCGCTGGCGAGCGGTCGTGACGGTGTCACCGAGGTGCGGCCCGGCACCTTCGTCTACGGCGACCGTCAGCAGGTGATGCTGGGCTCGACGGGTCGCTCGGACGTCGCACTCGCGGTGGCCACCACCGTCGTCAGCACCGCGGTGGCGGGGCAGTTCGTGCTGGACGCGGGCGCCAAGGCGCTGGGCAAGGACCGGCACCCGTTGCTGCCCGGGCACGGGCACCTGCCCGCGTATCCGGACGCCGTCATCACCCGCGTCTACGACCACCACGCCGTGGTGGAGACAGGCGGGGAGCGTCCCGAGCTGGGTCAACTGCTGCTGCTCGTCCCGAACCACGTCTGCCCGGTGGTGAACCTGGCATCGTCGACGGTGGTGGTGGACGGATCCACCGTGGAGGTGTGGCCGGTCGATGCCCGCAGCTGCAACGCCTGACCGCCTAGGGGTGGAGCTCGCCGGCCTGGCAGAGAGCGGCCCAAGGTCCCCGTCGTCCACCCCGCGAGCACGCCGCTGTGGGCGAATGACGGGGCAGTACGACTTCCCGACCGACGAACCCGCTACTCGCTGCTGTTGCCGGCAGCCCGGGTGATCATGACATCAACGCCTGCTGGGTAGAGCGGAAGCTGGTCGAGGTGCGGCTCCAGAGGGCGCCAGTCAACCCAGATCGGAACGTCGTTGTCACTGAGCCACCCACCGGTGGCCGGGACCGGCTCTGGTGGATCGAGGCGACCGGCGTAGACGAAGACGACCTCATGACCCGGACGCTGCTGGTACACGAAGCGATTCTCCAGAACACCGAGCAGACGCGGGTCGAGGAACGCACACCCTGTCTCTTCACGCACCTCACGCCGGATGGCGTCGACTGTTGGCTCGCCGAACTCGACGTGACCACCGAGGAGGCGGTGGAAGTCCGGAGGAGTTCTCGTGTCGTCGCTGCCACGCCAGACGAGGTGGGCGTCGCGCGTCCCGTTGAAGAGCACGGCGAAAGCCTTCACTTTGATCCTGCGCTCCTTCACGGCGACAACATGCGCCGGCGCAGCAAACCGCAGCGCAGTGCTCGGCTCCTTCCCGCCCGTTCAGCGGGGCTCGGCAGGCGCCTTGAGCAAGCACAGCTCGACCCACCTACAACACGCTCGTAGTCGACAGGCACCTCAACCCTCCTCCTCTTCTTGGCACTGCCCGCACAACCGACCGCCTTCAGTTGCAACTCGCGTACAGCCGTCACTGGAGGAGACGCTCCGCCGGCAGTCACACATGGTCAGGGTGATCACGCGGTCGATCGCGATGGGCTTCAGCGTGAACAACCGGAACGGCCTACGCATCGCGCCATCATGCAGGGAAGCCACCTCGGTCTCTGTGGCCGGCGCTGACATCCAGCCCCTACGGTGGCGCCATGGGCGGCGTGACCGAGAGGGCTGACTGGGCTGACGGCACCGGCAGACATCCGGGCGGCAAGCGGGTCGCCGCTGGGCGTCGCGCCCGAGGACGCGCATGACGACGGCACAGCCGCGCACGGCCGACGTGGTCGTCATCGGCGCCGGCGTCGTCGGGGCCGGCGTCGCCCTGGAACTCGCCCGGTCGGGTCGGTCGGTCACCATCGTGGAGCGCAACCCCGGGCCGGGTCAAGGCTCGACGAGCGCGTCGAGCGCCATCGTCCGCTTCAACTACTCGACCTACGACGGTGTCGCCACGTCCTGGGAGGCCAAGTTCGGGTGGGAGGACTGGGCGAGCTACCTGGGCTGCACCGCCGACCACGTGTTGGCGCGCTACCACCGCACCGGCGTCCTCACCTTCGACTTCCCTGGCTTGAACAACGACCGGATTCTCGCGCTGTACGACGCCGTCGGGGTCCCGTACGAGCAGCTGTCGCCGTCGCAGATCACGCAGCGCTTCCCGTACTTCAGCCCTGAGCGGCACTATCCACCGAGGACGCTGGAGGACGAGGCGTTCTGGTCGGAGGCAACCGGCGAGCTCGCCGGCTCGTACACAGCCGACGGTGGCTTCGTCGACGACCCGGGCCTGGCCGCCCGCAACCTGCTCGACGCAGCCGTCGCGGCTGGGGCCGCTGCACTGTTCCGCCGCACCGTCACTGCGATCTCCACCGACGGGCGCGGCGTCTGCGGCCTCACGCTGGACGACGGCAGCACCATCGCGACACGAGCAGCCGTCAACTGCGCCGGGCCGCACTCGGGCGTCGTCAACCGGCTGGCCGGCGTCCTCGACGACTTCCGCGTGGGCACCATGCCGTTGCGGCAGGAGGTTCACCAGGTGCCCGGGCCGGACGGGTTCCCGATCGAGGCGGGCGCGCCGGTCACGTTCGACGGCGACCTCGGGACCTACTTCCGGCCAGAGCCCGGCGGCGCGATCCTCGTGGGTGGGATGGAGCCGGAGTGTGATCCGCTGCACTGGCTGACGGATCCGGACGCCACCGAGCCGTCCCCCACGTCGCCGGTCTACGACGTGCAGACCACCCGGCTGGCGCGACGTATGCCGGGCCTCACGGTCCCGCCACGTCCCAAGGGCGTCGTGGGCGTGTACGACGTGAGCGACGACTGGATCCCGATCTACGACCGGACCGCTCTCGACGGCTTCTACGTCGCGATCGGCACCAGCGGCAACCAGTTCAAGAACGCCCCGGTGATCGGACAGCTCATGGCCGCACTCGTGAACGCCGTTGAGGACGGCCACGACCACGATGCCGATCCGGTCCAGTGGCACGCGCCAGCCACGGGACTCACGATCTCGCTCGGGCACTACTCGCGGCTCCGGCAGCAGCATGCAGCGTCGAGCCGATCCGTGCTCGGCTGAGCACCGCTCACGACGGCGACGCGTCCTCGTCCCGGTCCGGCAGGAAAGCGATGCAGTCCATCTCCACCGACGCGCCGAGCGCGAGCGCGCTGCAGCCGACCGTGATCCTGGCCGGCGGGTCATCGCCGAAGACGCCGAGGTAGGCCTCGTTCATCTCGCCGAACGCAGACATGTCCGTCACATAGACGTTGACCTTCGCTACATCGGAGAGCTCGCAGCCGCAGCCGCGCAGGATCGTCTCGAGGTTGCGCAGGGTCTGCGTCGTCTCGGGCCCGACGCCGCCGGTGACGAGGTCGCATGTCTCGCCGACGGCGCCGAGCATGCCGGACACGAGCACCTGGTCGCCGGCGATCGTGGCGTGCGAGAACGCCTGCAGGCGGAGCACGCCGTCGACGTTGACCTTGCGCAGCTTCGGCATGACTGCTCCCTGTCGTGGATTAGCGAACGTACGGGGCGGGATGTTCTCATCGTGGCCCGCTGGCCCCGACCCCGGAGGATCCCGTGGATCTGACCGCCGTACTTGGCTCCACCGTCGACGAGACCGTGAAGGGGATGCCCGGTGGGATGGCTGCGGTCTCGCTCGCCGACGTGGGGGCGCAAGGCTGGAACGTCAGCGCCGGAGATCTCCCGCTCCCGCTGCTCGTCGCGCGGCGTACCGCGCTGACCCACAACCTCGAGCTGATGGCTCGCTACTGCGACGAGTCCGGCGCGCTCCTCGCGCCGCACGGGAAGACCACGATGTCGCCGCAGCTCTTCGCCGAGCAGCTCACGCACGGCGCATGGGGCATCACGGCGGCCAGTGTTCAGCAGATCCAGGTCTACCGCGCCGCCGGCGTGCCGCGGATCGTGCTCGCCAACGAGGTCGCGGACCCCGCTGGCCTGCGCTACCTCACACAGGAGCTCGCGCGCGATCCCGCATTCGACTTCTACTGCTGGGTGGATTCGGTTGCTGGCGTGGAAGCGCTTGCCACCGCCGCGCGCGAGCACGGGCTCGAGCGGCCGTTCCAGGTGCTGGTCGAAATCGGCTGGCCCGGCGGGCGCACAGGTGCCCGTGACGACGCCGCAGTCGATGCTGTTGTCGCTGCGATCGCTGCCCACCCGGGCCTGGTCTCCCTGGTCGGCGTCTCGGTCTTCGAGGGCCTGCTCGGGCTGGACCGGGTCGCGCCGGGAGTCGCCGGCGGGGCGGCCCAGGGCCCTGACGTGCACGAGTTCCTCGCTCGCGCCGCCGCGACGGCGCAACGGCTGCGCGACGACGGCGCGCTGCCGGACGGCTACCTGCTCAGCGGTGGCGGGAGCACCGCGTTCGACGCCGTCGTCGCAGCCTTCGGCGCTGTCGCCGGCGCGCGGCTGCTGCTGCGCAGCGGCTGCTATGTCACCCACGACCACGGCATGAACGCGGCTCTGTCACCGCTCTCGGCGTCGAACGACACGCCGGCCCGCGACCGGCTCGGGGCTCTCCGGCCCGCGCTCGAGCTGTGGTGCACGGTGAACTCCACACCGGAAGCCGGCCTGGCGATGCTGGCCTGCGGGCGTCGCGATGCGCCGTACGACGCCGGGCTGCCGGTGCCCCTCTGGGGCATCGCGGCAGCCACCGGGGAGCGGCTGGACCTGTCCGGAGCCGAGGTGGTCGGACTGAACGACCAGCACGGCTACCTGCGCACCGGCGCGCAGCAGTTGGCCGTCGGCGACCGCGTAGTGCTCGGGATCTCCCACCCGTGCACCGCGTTCGACAAGTGGCAGGTCATCCCGGTTGTCGACGACGACGACAACGTCATCGACGCCATCCGTACGTACTTCTGACCCCGGACACTCACCTGCCCTGGACGAGAACGGGCACGAGCACACCGTCCCACCGCAGGACCGGGTCGGCCGCCGCGAGCGAGTCGAGCACCGCCTCGTCGACGCAGTCCTGCACCGCGCTCCAGAGCGGGTCGAGGGCGTGGTCGTCCGCGACCCGGTCCGCCGAGGCGACGGGCACCGTGCTCACGCTGAGGCAGTAGTCGCCGCTGCCGCCCGAGAACGCGGCGCCGGTGCGGGCCAGCGCGTAGACCCCCCGCCGAGCAAGACGCGTCAGCTGCCGCGCGTCCAGCGGCGCGTCCGTGACCACGACGACGACGACCGAGCCGTCAGAGCTCGGCACGCTGGACGACGCCGGCACGTCCAGGCCCGGCCAGGCCAGGCGGCCGTCGTGGTTGGTCTGCACCAGGACGCCGACCGTACGCAGGGTCCCGTCGATGCTGACCAGGCGTGAGGCCGAGCCGAGGCCGCCCTTCAGCCCGAACGCGACCGTGCCGGTCCCGGCGCCGACGCTGCCGTACCCAACAGCGCCGGAGTCCGCCCCTGCCAGCGCCTCCAGCACGTGCCGAGCCTCGATCCCGGCCCGGTGCCGGTCCTTCCTCCAGCGGCTGTCGTTGGTCTCCGCGACGACGGGGTTGACCGAGCGCACGTCCTCGTTCCCCGGCTGGGTGAGCACCCACTCCACCAGGGCGTCCGCGGCGCGGAAGGTCGACAGCGTTCCCGTCAGCAGGACCGGCGTCTCGATCTGACCCAGCTCCTGCACCTGTGTCGTACCGACGACCTTGCCGTACCCGTTGCCGGCGAAAAAGCCTGCTCGCAAAGGGTTCTTCGGACCGACACCGGCCGGAACGATGGCGGTGACGCCGCTGCGAAGGCCCTCCTGCACCACCGTGCTGTGCCCGACCCGCACACCGGTGACGTCGGTGAGGCCGTTGTGGGCCCCGGTCGGCAGGGGCCCGAAACGAAGGCCTAGATCGCGCGCGCGCCTGCTCATCCGCGCATCCTCGCAGCCGGGCCTGGCCACTAAGGTGCCGACGTGTCATCGCCGTCCGGCCCGCAGCCCTTCGCGGGTCCGACCGCCGCGCAGATCGCCCAGGCGGCCGCTGTGCTGGTGGGCCAGGCGGTGCGCACCCCGGTCGCCCGCAGCGCCGAGCTCGACCGCCGTACGGGCGCCTCGGTGCTGCTCAAAGCGGAGTGCCTGCAGCGGACCGGGTCCTTCAAGTTCCGCGGGGCGTTCGTCGCCGCGTCAGGGGCCCGCGAGGCGGGTGCCGAGCACCTGGTCGCGTACTCCTCCGGCAACCACGCTGCCGCGCTGGCCCGCGCCGGCGGGCTGCTCGGCCAGCGTGTGAGCGTGTTCATGCCCTACGACGCGCCGGTGGCCAAGGTCGAGGCGGCCCGCTCCTTCGGCGGCGAGGTCCTGCACTACGACCGCTACGAGGAGGATCGGGTGGCGATGGCCTCCGCGTACGCCGCCGATAACGGCGGCCTGCTTGTGCCGTCGGCGGACGACCCGCACGTCATCGCCGGGCAGGCCACCGCGACGGCGGAGCTGCTCGCCGAGTACCCCGACCTGGACGTCGTCGTCGTGCCCGTCGGGGGCGGCGGGCTCCTGGCGGGAGCCGTGTCGGCGGTCCTGGCCGCGGGTTCCCGCGCCGAGGTGGTCGCCGTGGAGCCCACCGGCAGCGACGACTTCGTGCGGTCGCTCGCCAGCGGACGGCGTGAGTCCGTGGCTGTCGGCAACACCCTGGCGGACGGCCTGCAGCTGGGCACGATCGGCGCGCTGCCGTGGGAGGTGGTCCGGGGCCGGGTGCGGACCGCGGTGACCGTCGAGGACGACGGGCTCCGTGCCGCGGTCGCGTTCCTCGTCGAGCGGGTCAAGCTCGTCGTCGAGCCCTCGGGCGCCGCGCCCGTCGCGGCGCTGCTGACCGGCGCGCTGGATCTGCGGGGCGCACGCGTCGGCGTCGTGCTGAGTGGAGGCAACGTCAGCCCGGAGAAGCTGCGCGTGCTGCTCGCCTGACTCCGTCGTGCAGAACCCACGGAGAGAGCAGAATGCGGCGCGATCGACCCGGCCTGACCGGCACCGGCCCGTTCGATCGAACAGGACCGCGGAGAACCCTTCGGCGGTACGGACGAAGCCGGCCAGCGCGGACTCCGACAGGATCAGCCGATGGGCATCCGCGTCTTCATCTCAGTCGACATGGAGGGTGTGGCCGGCGTCGCCACCCTCGACCAGATCATCCGCGGTGGGACGGGCTACCCCCGCGCGCAGGAGTTGATGACCGCGGAGACCAACGCCGCGATCCGCGGCGCCTTCGCCGGCGGCGCGGACGAGGTCGTCGTCAACGACAGCCACGGGACGATGGACAACCTGCTGCACGAGAAGCTGGACCCTCGGGCCCGTCTGGTGTTCGGCGCGCCCCGCCCGTCCTGCATGGTGCAGGGAGTCACGCGGGAGGACACGCTCGCCGTCTTCGTCGGGTACCACGCTGCCGCGGGCGCGCACGGCGTCCTGTCGCACACCTTCTCGTCGAACTTCACCGAGCTCCGCGTCAACGGCCAGCCGATGAGCGAGGCAGAGGTGAACGGGCTGTTCGCCGGCTCGCTCGGCGTACCCGTCGGCGTGCTCACCGGTGACGACCAGATCTGCCAGCTGGCGGAGAAGGCGTTCCCCGGCATCGTCACCGTCCCGGTGAAGCAGGCGGAGGGCACCACCGCCACCTCGACGCTGCACCCGCACGTCGCGTGCGACCTCATCGAGCGGGCCGTCGCGGGGGCGGTCGGCGCCGGCACCGTCGCGCCGACACCCGTGCCGGAGCAGCTGTCGCTCGAGATCGACTTCGCGACCCCGTTGATGGCCGATCTGGCCGCCACCGTGGTCGGTTCCCGGCGGCTGTCCGCCCGCACTCTCCAGCGCGACCTCGACAGCGTCGCCGACCTGCTGTCGCTCGTCATGAGCTGGTACTACCTGTCCTCCATCGCGGCGCAGCAGTCGGCTGCCCTCGCCTTCCGCCGCTGAGCGTGCACCTACTTCCACCTGGAGAACCGTGACCGACCTCGAGCAGCTGCGCCAGACCGTCGAGCAGGAGCGGGAGCGCTTCGGCGTCGCCGGCCTGTCGGTCGTCGTCGTGAAGGACCGGGAGGTGCTGCTCGCCGAGGGGTTCGGTTCGCGCGACCTCGAGCGGGACCTGCCCGCGACCCCGGAGACGCTGTTCGCGATCGCCTCGGACAGCAAGGCCTTCACCGCTGCGCTCTGCGCGACCTTCGTCGACGAGGGAAAGCTCGAGTGGGACAAGCCGGTGCGCGACGTAGTGCCGTGGTTCCAGCTGCAGGACCCGCACGCGAGCGAGCTGGTGAGCGTGCGCGATCTGCTGTCCCACCGGACCGGGCTGCCGCGCCACGACGCGGTCTGGTTCTGGGGCGGCCCCACACCTCCGCAAGAGGAGATCGTGCGCAAGCTGCGGCACCTGCAGCCGTCAGCGCCGCTGCGGCAGCTCTGGCAGTACAACAACAACGCCTACACGACGGCGGGATACCTCGCCGGCGTGCTGGCCGGCAGCGACTGGGAGACGGCGCTGCGCGAGCGGGTGCTCGACCCCGTGGGCATGAAGCGCACCACGCTCGGCCGGATCGCGGCGGAGGCGACCGGCGACTCGGCGGTGCCGTACGACGACCGCACCGGGAAGAACGAGCCGGTGGCGTTGATCGGCGACGGCTCGGTGGGACCGGCCGGCGGGATCTGGTCCAACGCTGAGGAGATGTCGCGCTGGGTGCTGGCGCGCCTGGCGGTGCCGCAGCCCGACGGCCGCCTGCTGCTGTCCCGCAACGCGCTGCGCGAGCTGCACGCGCCGGCCATGGTGAAGCCGTCAGCCGGGCCGATGGAGCTGCCGGGCATGCACAGCCTGGGCTACGCGCTCGCCGCCGACGTGGTGGCCTACCGCGGCCACAAGCTCGTTCACCACGGCGGGAACCTGCACGGCTTCTGCTCCAACGTCTACCTGGCGCCGGACAGCGGCCACGCGGTCGTCGTGCTCGCCAACGCCAACGCTTCCGGCATCCGTACGGCGCTCCCGCTCGCGATCCTGGACCAGCTCCTGGGGCTCGCTACGGAGCCGTGGGGCGAGCGGCTGCTCGCCCTGACGGAGGCCGTCAAGGTCGGCGCCCGCGAGGCGAGCGCGTACCGCCGGGAGACCGCGGCAGGCCGCCCGCCGAGCCGTCCGCTCGAGGACTACGCCGGCACGTACACGCACCCGGCGTACGACGTCCTGGAGGTGCGGGTCGACGGCGACCGGCTCGTCCCGCGCTGGCACGAGCTGGATGAGCTCGAGATGCGGCATCGCGACTACGACACCTGGGACCTGCTGCTGGGCAGCCACTACGAGGACATGCCGATGCCGGTGGTCTTCCGGTTCGGTGCCGAGGGAGTTGTCGGTGTGGAGGCCGCACTGGAGCCGACCGTTGACCCGATCCTGTTCGAGCGGCAGCCGGCCAAGCTGCCTGCTGAGCAGCTGGAGCGGCTGACCGGGAGCTTCGCGATGGGGCCGCTGCCGCTCGAGGTGAGCGTTGTCGATGGCGTACTCAAGGCGGAGGTAGCGGGCGGCAAGCCGTTGACGCTCCACGCCCGGGACGCGGCGAACTTCTCCGTGGAGGGCAGTCCGAGCACCCGCGTGGAGTTCGTGCTCGACGCGTCCGGTGCCGTCGAGCAGGTCGTCGTACACCCCGTCGGCGTGTTCCGTCCTGGGCCAGCAGCGGCAGCCGGCTGAGATCAGCGGATGCGGCGTAGGTCGCCCTTGTACGTGAAGCAGGTACACGAGCCGTCGTAGACAGAGGTCGCCAGCGTTGACACTCCATCGCGCGTAGCCGCGGCGATCGAGGCGGAGTACGTCAAGGCACTGACGTAGCTCGTGCCCAGCGACTCCGCGCCCCGCAGGAAGCTGTCGCGCGTCACGTCCGGCGCACCGCGGTTGACCGCCGCCGCGAAGAAGAAGAACGCGTCACAGGTCTTGCTGCCGACGACAGTGTTGTTGCTGCTGCCGTTGAACGGGACGCCTGCCTCGGCCATGATCGACGCGCACAGCTGATACCCGGCGCCGTACTTCGTGTACGGCCTGATGCCGACGTCACCGCTCGGGTTCCAGCCGCCCGTGACGGCGCCCTTGAGCTCGTCCGGGTCGACGTTGCCGGTGTCGATGAGCGCCTGAGGTGCGCTCGCCGAGGTGACGCCGTACGCGGGGTGGTACCCCTGCGACGCCGCGTTGCGGGAGAAGTACGCCAGGAGCGCGCCGCCGCCGTCGCCGAAGATGATGATGTGGTCGACGCCGGCGTTCTTCATCGCCAGCACGAACCCGGGCAGCGAGGCGATCGAGTCACCCTGCTCACTGGCGGTCTGCGGCGTCTTGACGTACGCCTTCTGATCGAGCTTCACCCCAAAGCTGGCAAGGGCCGGCTCGAGCTGCTTGCTGACGGCGCGCTGGACCGGGTTGCCGTCGAAGGCGAGCAGACCGTACTTCGCGCCCCGCTTGAAGTAGCCGCCCTGCGCGAGCTGTGCCGGCAGCGCCGTGCCGAGGTTGGACAGGCTGATGCCATTGATCTCGTAGTAGCTGCGGAACGTGTCGAACGTCTGGCCGTCGCTGTTGGAGAAGACGTTCTCGTAGACCTGCGGGACGCCCTTCTTCGCCAGGCACCCGCGCAGCTGATCCTGGCTGCCGGTCAGGACCGCGAACACCTTGTTGTCCTGGGTCCACTGGGCGCACTGCTCGGACTGGATCTGCTCCGCGCTCTTGTTCGCCGTGTAGTCGACGGTGTAGTAGTTCAGCTTGATCTTGCGGCCGGCGACGCCGCCATGGCTGTTGATGTAGTCGACCATCGCCTTGTCGTACTGATCTTCAGGCGCCGGGGACACGGAGTTGCCGAAGGCCTTGTTCGCGGCCTCGGAGTTGGTGCCGCGCGTCCGGCCGACGAGGATCTCGGTCGTCGAGACGCCGGGACCGACCTGTGCGGGCGAGCCTGCAGTGCCCGACGTCGAGCTCGTCCCGCCGCTCGTCGACCCGCCGAAGCCGCCGGTCGTCGTGCCACCACCGGT
>JBHENF010000196.1:0-4918 GCA_046262175.1 Mycobacteriales bacterium | reverse complement strand
CGACGCTGCCGACGGCATGGCCGCGGTCACGTCCGTCATGCGCGCACACCAGCTCATGCAGGCCCGGGTGGACGAGGTGCTGCGCCCGCTGGGGCTGACGTTCGCGCGCTACGAGCTGCTGATGCTGCTGCACTTCAGCAGCACCGGCGCCCTTCCGGTGACGAAGGCGAGCCGGCGCCTGCAGGTGCACCCGACCAGCGTGACGAACGCCGTCGACCGCCTCGAAGCGGCCGGCCTCGTCGCCCGCCGACCGCATCCGACCGACGGCCGCGGCACGTTGGTCGGCATCACGGCCGCCGGCCGGCGGCTCGCCCTGACGTGCACCGAGCGCCTCAACGACGAGGTCTTCCGCCGGCCCGGCCTGCCCGCGGGCAAGGTCGCCGCGCTCGTCGACGTCGTCGCGGACCTCCGCGAGCGGGCCGGGGACTTCCGCGCCGTCGCGCGACTCAGGTCGTGACGACGTACGTCTCGATGACCGGCGGTCCGGCGAGCAGCTCCTCGGCCTTCCCGAGCAGCTCGACCAGGTGCGGCGTCCCGAAGTGCGCGTCCAGCGCAGCCTGGTCCCGCCACGTCTCGACCGAGACGTAGCGGTCCTCGTCCTCGAGGTCGCGAGTGAACGCGTACGACAGGCAGCCCTCCTCGCCGCGACTGGCGGCGGCGGCGGTCGTCAGGGCAGCGGCGATCTCGTCGCGCTTCTCGGGTCGGCCGGGCAGGGTGGCGATGACGACGAGCATCGGGCGCTCCAGGGTCGGGGGTGGAGCCGCAGTGTGACTCAGGTCGGCGGCGCCCGGCTAACGGTCCCCGCTCCGCAGCTGCGGGTAGGCGAGGTCGCTGATCACGCGGGCGACGCTGGCGCGGTGCCAGCGCATCCCCTGCGGCGTGCGGAAGCCGCTCGCGTTCAGGGCGGAGGCGATCGTCGCGAGGGACGCGCCGTCGCGGTGCATCCGCTGCAGGTCGGCGAGACCGTGCTCGACCGTCACCGGCTCCTTGCGCCGGCGGCCGGCCGGCGCCTTCGCCGAAGCAGTCGCAGAGACGGCGAAACGCCGGCCTGGCAGAGCGACGAGGAGCGCCACCAGCTCGTCGACCGGGAGGGCGGGGCTCCAGAGGAAGCCCTGGGCGGCGGAGCAGCCGAGCTTGTGGAGCAGGGCCAGCTGCTCCGGGGTCTCCACGCCCTCGGCGATCGTGCGCAGGCCCAGCGTGCGACCGAGGTCCACGATCGCGGCCGTGATGGCGAACGCGTCCGCGTCGTCGGTGAGCGCGAGCACGAAGCTCCGGTCGATCTTCATGGTCTGGACGGGTAGCTGGGTGAGGTAGGCGAGCGAGCTGTAGCCGGTCCCGAAGTCGTCGATCGCCACGGAGACGCCGTGGGCGCGCAGCCGCTCGAGCGCCGCCCGGGCGACCTCGGGACGTGCCATGAGCGTGTTCTCGGTGACCTCGAGGACCAGCGCACCGGCGGGCAGGCGCGCCCCGGCCAGGGCGGCGAGCAGCTGCTCCTCCAGCCGGTTCCCCTCGAGGTTGGCCGGCGAGATGTTGACCGCGATCCGCAGGTCACTGCCCAGGCCGCGGCGGAGCGCGGTCGCATCGCTGCATGCCCTCGCCAGCGCCCAGGCGTCCAGCGCCGGCGCCTGCCCGGTCAGCTCCGCGACCCGCACGAAACGGCCGGGCGCAACCTGCCCGCGGACCGGGTGCTGCCAGCGGGCCAGTGCTTCGACACCGAGGACGGCGCCGGTGTCGAGCTGCACCACCGGCTGGTAGTGCAGGTCGAGCGCGTCTGCTGCGAGCGCCTCCCGCAGGTCGTTGCCGAGAACCAGCCGGTCCGCTGCCGCGTCGGCGAGCTCTACGTCGAACAGCTGCGTGCGGTTGCGGCCGCGCGCCTTCGCGTCGTACATGGCGGCGTCGGCGAAGCGGACCAGGTGGTCGGGCGAGTCCGGCGGAGACATGGCGATGCCGACGCTGGCGCTGACGTAGGTGGCGTGGCCAGCCACCTCGACCCGCTCACCCACGGCGGCGAGGATGCGGTCGGCGAGCGCCCGGACCTCGTCCTCCTCGAGCCCCTCGCACACGATCACGAACTCGTCGCCGCCGAACCTGGCGACGGTGTCCGTCGGCCGCACGGCGAGCATCAGCCGGCCGGCGATCGTGGCGAGGAGCTGATCGCCGGCAGCATGTCCCCACGTGTCGTTGACGAGCTTGAAGTTGTCGAGGTCCAGCAGCAGCACGGATACCGGCCCGTACGCCGGGTCCTGCCGGGACCGGGCGAGGGCCAAGTCGAGCCGGTCCAGCAGCAGCGTCCGGTTCGGCAGCCAGGTGAGCTGGTCGTAGAGCGCCCGGTGCCGCAGCTCCTCCTCGATGCGGCGGATGTCGGTGACGTCGCTGATCATCGCCAGCCAGCCGGCCTGGCCGCCGTGCTCGAGCACACTGAGCGACATCTGCAGCCAACGCGTTCCGGTCTCCGGATGCGTGTACGCGATCTCGTGCTTCTCCGCCCGCGTCGACGCCCCCAGTCCGGCCAGCCACAGCCGCTCGGGGTCGTCCGGGCACAGCAGCTGGGCCGCCGTCTGCTCGTACAGCTGGGGCAGCGGGATGCCCAGCAGCTCGCCGAGCATGGCGTTCGCGAACAGGGTGCGGCCGTGGCCGTCGACAGCCCATATCCCCTCCTGCGCCGTCACCGCGATGTTGCGGAACCACTCCTCCGAGTCGCGCAGCGCCTCCTCGGCGAGCACTCGGTCGGTGATGTCGCGGCCCAGGCAGACGATGCCGCGGATTGCCGGCTCGGCCAGCCGGTTCGTCACGACCTCCTCGTACCAGATCCAGCGGCCGTCGGCGTGCCGGATCCGCAGCCGCACGCTTTCGCTGCGCCCGGGTTCCGCGACCACGCGGGTCATCGCCTCGGCCACCGGGCGAACGTCGTCAGGATGGGCGAAGGTCCAGCCGGACCGCCCGATGACCGCGTCGACGTCGTAGCCGAGCGCGCTGGACACGGCCGGGGACGCGTACAGGACCTGTCCGTCCAGGTCGAGGACGAGCAGCCAGTCCGAAGCGTGCGCCATCAGTGCCTCGTGCCGCGCGACAACGCTCTGCAGCCGCTTCTCTGCCTCGCGCAGCTGTGTCAGGTCCTGCATGAAGCAGGCGATCGACTCCGGTTGACCGTCGGCGTTCCGCACGAGTGCCGCGTGCACGAAGACAGGCACGGGCGAGCCGTCCGGTCGCTGGAAGACCCGCTCCCAGGAGTCGGAGTCGACGGCGCCTGCGACGATGTTCGTCGCCCGTCGCTGTCGGTAGCGCGCGTCGGACGGGTGGTGCAGGTGGTCCATCGTCCGCCCGAGCAGGTCCTCCTGCCGCACGCCAAGCATCGCGTACAACGCGTCGTTGGCCTGCGTGCACCGCAGGTCGAGGTCGAAGACGGCCTGCGCGAGCCCGACCTGCTCGAACCGGGCGCGGTACCGGCGCTCGCTCGCGGCCAGCGCCTGCTCGACCGCCCGCCCCTCGCTGACGTCGGTAGACAGATTCACCATCGCCACGGGATGCCCCACGGCGTCGCGCAGGACGGTCGAGCTGACGTGCGCACGGAAGATGCGGCCGCTTCTGTCCTGGACGGTCCAGTCGCCGCTGTACGGCTGACCGCTGCTGATGTGCGCGCGCTGCTCGCCGGCAAGGACGACGGCGCCGGCAGGGAGGATGAGCTCGGCCAGGCTGCGACCGGTCGCCTCCGCCGCGCCGTACCCGTACAGCTCCTCGGCCGCGACGTTCCAGAACAGGACGAGCCCGGCGAGGTCGGTGACGACAACCGCGTGCGGCAGGCCCGCGAGGGCGGCCGCGGCGAACGTGTCGAGCTCGTGCGGGATCAGCGGAGCTCCTGGGACAGAGGAAGTGCTCCAAGAGTGCCTGATCTGCCGGCGTCGCGAAGGTGAACTCAGCAGTAACAACCCGTTGACCCCGGCGGGAGACCCGAACTGGGCGCGCTCCTCCATCCTTCGGGAACGTCGCAGCCGGGCTCCCTTGGGGGAACCCGGCTGCGACGGGGCGTACTAGTGGTTGTGCGAGTCGGCCGTCTCGCGGCGACGCGCGAGGCCGGCGAGCCCGAGCAGGCCGAGCAGACCCCACAGGCCGGTCTTGTCGCTGTTGTCGTCGTTCTCGGTGTCGTCCGCAGTCACGACGGTGCCGGGAGTTGAGGCGGGGGCGGTCGTCGCGGCACTGGCCGCGGCAACGCCGGAGAAGCTGAGCGCGGCGGTGGTGGCCACGACGGCGAGGGTCTTGCGCATGAGTCCTCCTGAGGACGTGTGTCGTACGGAAGCGAAGAGGGAGGGAGCGGCAGGTCAGACGCGGCGGCTGCCGGAGGCATCGCCGTCGACACCGCCGACGCGCGTGCCGGTGGCGGCGCGGTGGTCCTTGTACTTCTTGTAGCCGAACAGGCCGACCAGGCCGGCGAGACCGGCGAGGCCCCACTTGCCGGTGTCGTCGCCGCTGTTCTCGCTGCTGGTGTCAGCGGCGACGACCACGGACGCGTCCGCGGTCGAGGCGAGGGCGGGGGCAGCGGTGACGCCGAGCCCGCCGAGGGTCAGGCCGCCGAGAAGGGCGGCCGAGGCGAGGGTTCTGCGCATGCAGCGCTCCAAGGAGAAGGGCAGAGCGGGGAACGCGGCGAGGTCCGCCGTGTCAGCCGTGCGGGGGCGCCACCTGACTGCCCCAGGTCCCTCGAGAAGCACCTGTCGCGAGCGCTATTGGGGCCTTACCGCCCGCCCGACGCGCGGCCGCGGGACCGCGGGGCCAACCGTCGTCTGCGCCTGCATTGCGTACCGTGTGCCGATGCAGCACCGGCGCCGACGCAAGCCCCAGGCCGGGCTGACCCTGCTGCTCGCCGGGCTCGTCGCGCTGCCGGTCGGCCTGCTCGCCGCGTCACCCGGCCCGGTGCGCCGAGCAG
>JBHENF010000195.1:0-5873 GCA_046262175.1 Mycobacteriales bacterium | reverse complement strand
GTAGAAGCCGTCCTCGCCCAGCAGCAGCTGGTGCATCCGGCGCAGGAACTCGCCCGACTGCGCGCCCTGGATGACGCGGTGGTCGTACGTGGACGTCAGCGTGATCGTCTTGCTGACCGCCATCCGGGCCAGCGTCTCCTCCGAGGCGCCCTGGAACTCGGCGGGGTACTCCATCGCGCCGACGCCGATGATCGCGCCGGCGCCCTTCATCAGCCGCGGGACGGAGTGGA
Source organism: Mycobacteriales bacterium (assembly GCA_046262175.1). Classification (GTDB taxonomy): domain Bacteria; phylum Actinomycetota; class Actinomycetes; order Mycobacteriales; family SCTD01; genus RYN-124. The sequence continues at coordinate 5,643 of JBHENF010000195.1, read as the reverse complement.
CGGTGCCGATGCCGCCGGGGTTGGTCAGGCTGATCGTGACGCCCTGGAAGTCCTCGGTCGTGAGCTTGCCGGACCGAGCGCGGCGGACGATGTCCTCGTACGCCGCCCAGTACTGCGAGAAGTCCATCTGATCGGCGGCCTTGATCGCCGCGACGACGAGCGACCGGCTGCCGTTGGCGTTCTGCAGGTCGATCGCGAGGCCGAGCCCGACGTTGCCGGGAGTGACGAGGACGGGCTTGCCGTCGACCTCGTCGAAGGCGTTGTTGATGACCGGCACGTCGGCGACGGCCTTCACCAGCGCGTAGCCGATCAGGTGGGTGAAGGAGACCTTGCCGCCGCGGCTGCGCTTGAGGTGGTTGTTGATGACGGTGCGGTTGTCGCTGAGCAGCTTGGCCGGAACGGCGCGCACGCTCGTGGCGGTGGGGACCGTCAGCGAGGTCTCCATGTTGGCGACGACGCGGCCGGCGGCGCCCTTGAGCGGGGTGGAGCCGGCGGGGGCGGGCGAAGGTGCCGGCTTCGGCTCGGGCTGGGCGTCAGGCGTGGGCGCGGCGGGCGCCGGAGCGGCGGTCTTCGGTGCGGGCGCGGGCGGGGCGGCCTGGGGCGTGGGGGCCTCAGTGGGGGCCGGTGTCGGCGGGGCTGCAGGTGCTGCCGGCGCGCTGCCGTTGCCGTTCCCGTTGCTCGCACCGGGGTCCGTCGGCGTGTAGTCCGACAGGTAGTCCCGCCAGACCTCCGACACGCTCTGCGGGTCCTTCAGGTACTGCTGGTAGATCTCGTACACGAGCCACTCGTTGGCACCGAAGTCGGTCTGCTGTCCCGGCTGCGTGGACACGCTGGGGTTCGCCTCTTCCCGGAAGTTTGCTTGTCTGCACTCGCGGCCCCTCAGGCTACCCGCGTCACCGTCCGCCCCCGTACCTCCCCGCGGTGGCGCAAGATGGACAGGTGAGTCGCACCCGCCTGCCCGCCGTCCTCGCCTCTCTGTCGCTCGCCCTCGTGGCGTGCGGCGGCAGCAGCGGCGCCCCCGTGGCGCAGGACAGCCCCTCCCCGGCCGAGGCGGCGCCGTCGACACCCGCGGCCTCTCCGGCGACGAGCACGCCCCCGGCGGTGGTGACGCCCACCCCGACCGCGGTCGTGCCGAAGGCCCTCGCGTGGAAGGGCTGCAAGGACGGGTTCGAGTGCTCGACCCTGAGCGTGCCGCTGGACTACGCGAAGCCGGCCGACGGCAACGTCTCGCTCCGGCTGGTCCGCATCAAGGCGACCAACCCCAGCCGTCGCATCGGCGCGATGCTCGTCAACCCGGGCGGCCCTGGTGTCTCGGCGGTCGACTTCCTGCGCGGCTTCGCGAAGGGCTCGACACCCGAGGTGCTGCGCCGGCAGTTCGACCTGGTCGCGTTCGACCCGCGCGGCACGACCGGTAGCGCGCCCGTCCACTGCCTCGGCACGGCGCAGCTGGACCGGTTCTTCAAGGTCGACCAGGACCCGGACGACCCCGCCGAGGTCCGGGCGCTCGACGACCAGAGCAAGGTGCTCGCCCAGGGCTGCCAGCAGCGGTCCGGCCGGATTCTCGCCCACCTGTCGACGGCTGACGCGGCGCGCGACATGGACAGCGTGCGGGCGGCACTCGGCGAGGCGAAGCTCACCTATCTCGGCTACTCCTACGGCACGGCGCTCGGTGCGGCCTACCTGGACCAGTTCCCCACGCACGTCCGGGCGATGGTGCTCGACGGCGCGCTCGACCCGACCCTCACCTGGGACCAGGTCGTCATCGGCCAGGCGAAGGGGTTCGACGGCGCGCTCCGCTCGTTCCTCGCCTGGTGCAACGCGCACGCCGACAAGTGCGAGTTCCGGGGCGCGGTCGAGGGTGACCTCGGGGCGGCGTACGACCGGATCCGCGCCCGCCTGGAGAAGTCGCCCGCGCCGGGCATCGGCAAGCGGACTGTCGGCCCGGCGGAGCTGTACTTCGGCGCCGGCCAGTCGCTGTACTCGACGTCGTACTGGGAGTCGCTCGGCACCGGTCTGGCCGAGCTCGAGGGCGGCCAGGGCAGCGTGATGCTGCAGCTGAGCGACCTCTACCTGGACCGCGGCGAGAACGGCTACACCAACACGATCGAGGCCAACTACGCCGTCAACTGCGTGGACCGGCCGTTCCCGAAGGACAACGCCGCCTACCAGCAGCTGGCCGACAAGCTCGCCACGGACGCCCCCCGCTTCGGTCCCGGTGTGGCGTGGGGCAGCCAGGCGTGCGCCCGCTGGCCGGTGCCGCCGACGGGGACGCCGCACGCGGTCAGCGGCAAGGGCTCCCCGCCGATCGTCGTCATCGGCACGACGCGCGACCCTGCGACGCCGTACGTGTGGGCGCAGGCGCTCGCGAAGCAGCTCGACAAGGGCGTGCTGATCACCTTCAACGGCGACGGGCACACGGCCTTCCGCCGCGGCGCGCCCGCCTGCGTCGTCGACCCGGTGAACATCTACCTGCTGACCGGCAAGGCCCCTGCCGACACCCGCTGCTGAGGTGACGGCACCCGCGCGCCGGCCGAGTGTCCGGCGCAAGATCGCTGTCGCGACCTGGCGGCCGTCCCGCGAGGGCCGGCTGTACGCGCGCATGGCCGTCGACGCGTCGCCGACACTCGCCTACTGCGCCGCGCGCCGCGCCGAGACCGGCGTGCCGGTCACGCCGGCCGCCGTCGTCGGGATGGCGTTCCAGCGCGGCGTGATGCAGGTGCCGGAGTTCCACAACCGGGTCGTCTTCGGCCGGATCGTGCCCTTCCCGTCGTACGACGTGGCGTTCGCCGTCGACATCGAGGGCGGCGACGACCTGGCCCCGACCAAGGTGCGCGGGGCGGACACGAAGACGGTGGTCGAGGTGGCCGCGGAGCTGGCGCGCGGGGCGGAGCGGCTGCGCGCGCGCCAGGACCGGGACTTCCAGACCACGAACGGCATCGCCCGGCGAGTGCCGTGGTTCCTGCTCCGCCCGCTGCTGGCCGCGGCGTCCCTGCTCAACGGCGGTATCGGCGTACGCGCCTTCGGCCAGCCGGCGCACCCGCTCGGGTCGCTGTTCGTCACCAACATCGGCTCGTTCGGCCTCGACGAGGGCTACGTCGCGCCGGTGCCGCTGGCCCGCGTGCCGCTGTACGTGTGCGTGGGCGCGGTCGCGGACGCGCCGATGGCGGTGGACGGGGAGGTCGTGGTCCGGCCGCGGATCGTCATCACCGCGACCGCGGACCACCGGCTCGTGGACGGCGCGCATGCGGCCGCCCTCGCGCGGCTGGTCCGGGGTTACCTCGCCGCTCCGGACACCCTGGACGCGCAGCAGGAATGACGGCCCGCGCGGCGAACTCCTCGGGGTGCGCAGAACCCTGCTCGGCCTCCTCGTGGCGGCGCTGCTCGGCGCTGTAGGAGTGCTGGCACCGGGGGCGCAGGCTGCGCAGCGGCCGCTGCAGATCTACCCGCTGGGTGACTCCATCACGTACGGGACGAGCTTCCCGGCCTCGACGCCCGGCGGCTACCGCGGCGTGCTGCACGCGCTGCTGGACGCGGAGGGCGTGCCGCACGCGTTCGTCGGCGCGCAGAACGGGAACCCCTCCCCGCTGCTCACCCGTGATGCGCAGGACCGGCACGACGGGCACCCCGGCTACCTGATCGACCAGGTGACACGGGGCCTCACGGGCGCCTCGGGTGGCGGCACCGACGGCGGCGGCCGGTGGCTGCTTGGGCGCGGGACGAGGGCGCCGATCTCGCCGGACGTCGTGCTCGTCCACCTGGGGACCAACGACATCATTCGCGGCTACGACCCGGGCACCCGCTACCCCACGGGCACCGGCAAGCCCGACCTGGCGTCGCCGCAGCAGCGCGCGCTGTTCGTGGCGCACATGACGGGCCGGCTGCGGACGCTGCTCGACACGCTGCACCGGTACCGACCGCGGGCGACGGTCGTGGTGGCGACGGTCCTGCCGATCGGCTTCGGCGCCTGCGACCCGGTGACGCCGGAGTACGCGCGGAGCGTGCAGCGGCTGGTCGAGGAGCAGCGGGCCGCGGGACGGCCTGTCCGGGTCGCGGACGCCTTTGCGGCCTTCGCCGACATCGGGCCTACGGGATGCACGATCCGGCCCGGGATGCTCAGCGACACCGTGCATCCCACCGCCGCCGGGTACGCGCTGCTCGGTCGCGTCTTCGAGGGCGCGATGCAGGCCCGCTGAGGGCGAGCTCGTGGCGTGCCCGGCCCGCAACGCTTCCTGACCAGATGCACGGGCCGTCGGCGTAACAGCCTGGGGCGAAACGGGACTCAGCAGGCAGACGGAGCGTCCGTCGCCCGCACCAGGAGGTCCCGCATGAACCCGCACGCCAGCCCTGCTCCCGCCGGCTCCGCCCGCTTCCGGCCCCCGATCCGCCGGCCGCGGCTGGTCGCACTGGGCGCCGCCGGTCTGGTGCTGTGCGCCAGTGGGATCGCCAGCGCCGGCCCTGGCTCGACGCGCCCGGCGAAGGAGGGTCGCACCACCGCCAGTGGTGACGTGTACGCGGCGACCAACGCCCTGACCGGCAACGCGATCCGCACCTTCCACCGCAACGCGGACGGCACCCTCAAGGTCGTAGGTGACACCGCGACCGGCGGCGCCGGCAGCGGCGCGTTCGAGCAGTCGTCGAACGCCGTGGTGCTCGGCGGCCTGGCCGGCGAGTCTTCGCCCAACAACCTTCTCGACGCCGAGCAGCTCCTGTTCGCCGTCAACACCGGCAGCAACACCGTGTCGGTGCTGCGGGCCGACGGCGACAAGCCGGTGCTGATCGGCTCGGCGCCTACCGGGCTGCACCCGCTCAGCGTCACCGTCAACCGCGGGCTGGTGTACGTGCTGAACGGGGGCGCCCCGGCCGCGATGGGCGGACTGCCCAGCATCACCGGGTTTCGTCTCTCCCGTGCGGGCGTCCTCACCCCGATCCCGGGCTCCACCCAGGCGGTCAGCGGCGGCCCGCTGTCCGGCGCCGCGCAGATCTCCTTCAACCCCGACGGCACCGTCCTGGTGGTGACCGAGAAGGTCGCGAACGTCCTCACCAGCTACCAGGTCGGACGGGACGGCGTGGCGGGTCCGGCGATCAGCAACCCCAACGCTCCGGGCAGCATTGGGCCGTTCGGGTTCACCTTCACGCGCGACGGGGTGCTGCTCACCGCCCAGAACGCCGGTGGCGCACCCGGCCAGGGCGGCGCCGGCTCGTTCAGCATCGGCTCCGACGGCCGACTCACTCCGGTCGGACCGGGCACCGTCGCCAACGGCCAGAACGACACCTGCTGGGTCATCATCACCGACGACGGCCGCTATGCCTACGCCACCAACGCGCAGAGCAACAACATCTCGAGCTACACCGTCGATGCGACTGGGACGCTCACCCTGCTCAAGGGCGACGCCGCCCTGACCGACGAGCTGCCGGCCGTCGGCCCGAGCGTCCTGCCCGCCGACATCACGTTCAGCCGCGACAGCCGCTACCTGATCGAGCGCAACGTCATGGACGGCGACATCAACAGCTACGCCGTCGCAGACGACGGATCTCTCACGCTGGTGCAGCGGCTCGACGGCGCGCTGCCGATCGGCGCGATCGGCGTCGCCGGCACGTGATCAGCCGCGCCTACGGCACCACTCGGCAGCAGACTCGGGCCCT
>JBHENF010000194.1:0-5743 GCA_046262175.1 Mycobacteriales bacterium | reverse complement strand
GTGGACGACGCGATTGCCGTCGGCGCCAAGGGCGTGTGGATGCAGCTCGGCGTGGTCGACGAGCGGGCGGCCGCCCGTGCCCGCGCCGCGGGGCTGGACGTGGTCATGGACGTCTGCCCGAAGATCGAGTGGCCGTACTAGAGCCGCTCCTGCAGGGCGGCGTCCTTCGCCCGGGCGGTCTCGGCGAGGGCTGCCTGGAACTCCGACATCCGCCCAAGCAGGGCGGGATCCGACGTGGCGAGGATGCGCACTGCGAGCAGCCCCGCGTTGCGCGCGCCGCCGATGCTCACCGTCGCGACGGGCACGCCTGCCGGCATCTGCACGATGGACAGCAGCGAGTCCATGCCGTCGAGGTGCTTGAGCGGCACGGGCACGCCGATGACCGGCAGCGGCGTCATCGACGCGACCATGCCCGGCAGGTGCGCCGCGCCGCCCGCACCGGCGATGACGACCCGCAGCCCGCGGCCGGCCGCAGCAGCGGCCCAATCGAGCATGTCGCGCGGCGTGCGGTGCGCCGAGACGACCCGTACGTCGTGCGCAACGTCGAACTCGGCCAGCGCCTGCGCCGCCCCTTCCATCACGGGCCAGTCGGAGTCGCTGCCCATGACGATCCCGACTAGTGCAGCCACTCGCCCGTCCTCAGATAGTGCACGCCGTCCCGGGCCCGCCGCCGTACGTCTTCCGTGTTGTCGCCCAGTGCGGTGACGTGCCCGATCTTCCGGCCTGGCTTGATCTGCTTGCCGTACAGGTGGACCTTCAGCGCCGGGTCGCGCGCGAACAGCATGTGCAGCCGCTCGTCCAGCCCGTCCTCGAGACCGCCGAGCAGGTTGGCCATCACCACCACGGGCGCCGCCATCTGCGTCGCACCGAGCGGGTAGTCCAGGACCGCGCGCAGGTGCTGCTCGAACTGCGACGTCCGTGAGCCCTCGATCGTCCAGTGCGCCGAGTTGTGCGGCCGCATGGCGAGCTCGTTGACCAGCAGGCCGTCGGCCGTCTGGAACAGCTCGACGGCCAGCACACCGACGACGCCCAGCTCGTCAGCCAGCCGAAGTGCCAGCGACTGCGCCTGCAGCGCCAGCTCCTCCGACAGGTCCGGCGCCGGCGCGACGACCTCGACGCAGATCCCGTCCTGCTGCACCGTCTCGACCACGGGCCACGCCGCCGCCTGGCCGTACGGGGATCGCGCCACGACCGCCGCGAGCTCGCGCTGCAGCGGTACGAGCTGCTCGGCGAGCAGCCGTACGCCCGACGCCACGACCTCCGCCGCCTCGTCTGCATCGCGGACGACCCACACGCCCTTGCCGTCGTAGCCGCCGGTTGCTGCCTTCAGCACGAGCGGCCAGCCGACGTGGCGCGCGAACCCCTCCACGTCCGCAAGCGTGGCCACCGGGCAGAACGCCGGCACCGGTACCCCCAGTCCGGCGAGCCGCTCGCGCATGACGAGCTTGTCCTGCGCGTGCCGCAGCGCGACCGAGCCGGGGTAGACGTTGCGGCCGTCCTCCTCCAGCGCCTGGACCAGGTCGTTGGGCACGTGCTCGTGGTCGAACGTGACGACCTCGCAGCCGGCCGCGAAGGTGCGCAGGTCCTGGAGCGAGGTGTGCGAGCCGATGCTGACGGCGCCCGAGACCTGCGCCGCGCTGTCGTGCGTGTAGTCCGCGAGGACGCAGAGCGACAAGCCCAGGGCGATGCCGGCCTGGTGCGTCATCCGGGACAGCTGGCCGCCGCCGACCATGCCGACGACCGGCAGTCCCATGGCGGCGCGGACGGTCATCCGACCAGCCGTTCGCGCAGGGCGGCCTGCTCATCCGGTCCGAAGCCGTGCTCGGTCAGCCACGCGACGACGCCGCCGCGCTCGTCGAGCCGGTCGAGGAAGTGCCGCATCGACAGGGCCTGCGGGCGCATGTCGTCGATCGCCCGGTCCCGCAGGTCGTCTGCGTACGAGGCGGCGCCCACGAGCCGGTCGTAGATCTTCTCGATCCGCTCGCCCGTTAACGCGTAGTCGGCGACGACCTCCTCGCGGAGCACCCCCGCCACGACGAGGGCGAGCGCGCAGACGACGCCGGTGCGGTCCTTGCCTGCCGCGCAGTGCACGACCGTCGCGCCTTTGGCGGCCACGATCTCCCGCAGCGCCTGCACGACGGCGTCAGGCGCGTCGTCGAGGTACGTCAGGTAGAAGTGCGACAGGTCGCCCTGCTCGCGTTTCTCGTGCGGGACTGCGCGCTCCGCACCCCAGCTGGGGATGAGGTCGAGGTTGACGTGCCGTACGACGTCCACCAGCGGACCCGGGCCCTCCTGCGTCACCTCCACCGGCGTACGCAGGTCCACGACGGTGCCGACCCCCAGCTCGCGCAGCTGCTGCACGTCGCGTTCGCTCAGCGCCTGGAGGTTGTCGCTCCGCAGCACGACACCGGGGCGGGTGGCTCGGCCGTCCTGCGTCGGGAGGCCGCCCAGGTCACGGACGTTGACCGCGCCGTCGAGCTCCAGCCAGCGACTCAAAGGCCGAGCTCGCGGGCGATCAGCATCAGCTGCACCTCCGTGGTGCCCTCGCCGATCTCGAGGATCTTCGAGTCGCGGTACTGCCGCGCGACCGGGTACTCGTTCATGAACCCGTACCCGCCGTGGATCTGCGTGGCGTCACGCGCGTTGTCCATAGCCGCCTCGCTCGAGATCATCTTCGCGATGGACGCCGCCTTCTTGAACGGCTGCCCGGCCAGCATCTTCGCGGCTGCGTCGTAGTACGCGGTACGGGCGACGTGGGCCCGCGCCTCCATCCGCGCGATCTTGAAGGCGATGGCCTGGTTCTGTCCGATCGGCTTGCCGAACGCCTCACGCTCCTTCGCGTACTTCACGCTCTCGTCGACGCACCCCTGAGCCGCCCCGACCGCGACCGCGCTGATCGCGATGCGTCCCTCGTCGAGGATCTGCAGGAAGCTCGCGTAGCCGCGGCCGCGCGTCCCGAGCAGGTTCGCCTCCGGTACGCGCAGGTCGTCGAACGTCAGCGGGTGCGTGTCCGACGCGTGCCACCCCACCTTGTTGTACGGCGGCTCCGCCGTGAACCCGGGCGTGGGCACCGGGACGAGGATCGACGAGATCTCCTTCTTGCCGGTGCTCGTCTGGCCCGTCACCGCCGTCACGGTCACGAGCCGCGTGATGTCCGTACCGGAGTTGGTGATGAAGGCCTTCGACCCGTTGATGACCCACTCGCCGTCCTCGAGCCGCGCCGTCGTACGGGTGCCGCCCGCGTCGCTGCCCGCACCCGCCTCGGTGAGGCCGAACGCGCCGAGGGCCTCTCCGGAGCACAGCATCGGCAGCCACTCGCGCTTCTGCTCCTCCGTCCCGAACCGGTAGACCGGCATCGCACCGAGCGAGACGCCGGCCTCGAGCGTCATCGCGACGCTCTGGTCCACCCGCCCCAGCTCCTCGAGGGCGAGGCAGAGCGTGAAGTAGTCGCCGCCCATGCCGCCGTACTCCTCCGGGAACGGCAGCCCGAACAGCCCCATCTCGCCCATCTGGCGGACGACGTCGTACGGGAACGTCTTCGTGGCGTCGTGGTGCGCGGCGACCGGCGCGACGACGTCGCGGGCGAACCCCTCGACGGTCTTGCGCAGCTGCTCCTGCTCCTCGGTCAGCCGGGTGTCGAGCACGGTTCTCCTCCTGGTGCGGGTGACGGTCGAGTCTCCCACGCGCCGGTAGTCTCAGCTGATGGCCGCGACCACCACGGCGCCTCCTGGCGCGCTCCGCAACCTGGAGACGCGCCTGCGCGCTGCGTTCCACGAGCTGGCGAAGTTCGGCACGGTCGGCGCCTTGTGCTTCCTCGTCGACATCAGCCTGTTCAACCTGGTGCTGCACCTGTCGGACAAGCCCCTGACGTCGAAGGTGGTCTCGACGGTCGTCGCCGCGACGATCGCCTTCGTCCTCAACCGGGCCTGGTCCTTCCGGCACCGGCAGCGCAGCAGCGTGCGTCGTGAGTACGCGCTGTTCTTCGTCCTCAACGCCATCGGCCTCGTCATCGCCGTGGGCTGCCTGGCGATCTCGCACTACTTGCTCGGGTTCGAGAGCAAGCTCGCCGACAACATCTCCGCCAACGGCTTCGGTCTGGTGATCGGCACGACGTTCCGCTTCTGGTCCTATCGGCGGTTCGTCTGGGCCGCGCCGGAGGCGGTCGAGGCTGCCGCGGTCGACGGCGACCCGGCGGCGGTCGCCGTGCTCGAGGACGTCGTCGACGGCACGATCACACCGCCGCGCTCCTGACCGCGTACCTGGGCCACCTGCGCGCGGACGTCGACCGCGTCCTGGTGGCGCTGGCAGACGGCAACGGCGACGAGGTCGTCGGCGCCTGCCCCGGATGGACGCTGCGCGAGCTCGTCGAGCACCTGGGCGGCGTGCACCGATGGGCGACGCAGATCGTGCGTACGGGTTCGCGGGCTGAGCAGGCGCCGCCGCCGCCCGGCGACCTCCTCGCCTGGTTCGCGTCGGGCGCCGAGGAGCTCCTGGCCGTTCTTGCCGCGACGCCGCTGGACCGGCCGACCTGGTCTCTCGCGGGCCCCGCGACCGCCGGCTGGTGGCTGCGACGGCAGGCACTGGAGACGCTGGTGCACCGGTGGGACGCCCAGCGCGCCGTCGGGGAGCCCGAGCCCCTGGACCCGCAGCTGGCCGCGGACGGGTTGGCGGAGGTGGCCGACGTGCTGCTGCCCCGGCAGGTGCGGCTGGGTCGGACCCCGCCGCTCGCCCAGGCGGTACGGCTGGTGCCGGTGGACGGCGGCGACCCGGTGCTGCTGGGACCGGGTGAACCAGTGGCCGCGGTGTCTGCGCCGGCCGAGGTGCTGCTGCTCCTGCTCTGGCATCGGGTCGACCCGGCCGATCCGCGGCTGCGGTTCCACGGGGACGTGCGGACGGCGCGCGAGGTGCTGAGCGGCGCACTCGCGCCCTAGCGCCGCCGTCGCGTGCCGCCGTCCTTCGCACCCCGCGCTGATGACGCTTCAGTCTGCGAGACGCGAAATTCCTTGCACAGCAAAGGTTTCTTCTTGTGCAGACTGGCCTGCTGCAGTAGTATCGAACATACGTTCGAACTACGGCAGGAGGTGTCGCGGTGTCGGTAGACATGGTCGAGGGCGACAGCGTCCTGGTCTCGTTCCAGGTGCAGTCTGCCGCGGCGCTGCACCGCCTGGTCGGTGGTGACCGGCCGGGGGCGTTGCGGTTGCTGCTCGCCGGCTTGGACGGCCTGGCCGCTCTGACACTGGCGGAGCTGTCGGCGGACGCGGCCGTGGAGGTCGCGGCGGCGTTGCTCGCGGCGCAGGACCGGCTGCAGGCGTTGGCGGTGCAGGCGGTGGCGGAGGTGGAGACCCGGCAGCTGTACCGGCTGGCCGGCGCCGGCTCGACCGGCTCGTGGATGGACCAGCAGCACGCGTCGATGTCGCCGGCGCACGTCGCCTTGGCCCGCAAGCTGGACCGGGTTCCGCAGCTGACCGCACGCATCGCCGAGGGCGGGATCAGCGTCGACGGCGCGGTGGATGTCGCGCGGGCGCTGGATCGGCTCCGGCCGCACGTGGACCGGCCGGACGGGCTGATCGACGGTCAGCCCGCCGAACAGGCCGTCGGCGGTGTGATCGGTGACGGGGTCCGGCAGCTGGTCGCCGAGGGCTACGGCGGTGTCGCCGACACCGACCCGCGGCTGGTCCGGCTGCGCGCCCAACTCGGCGTGCTGGTGGCCGCTCCGCTGCCGGAGCTGGCCCGGCTGGAAGGG
>JBHENF010000193.1:0-11320 GCA_046262175.1 Mycobacteriales bacterium | reverse complement strand
ACGAGGACGCGCGCGAGCTCCGCGCCCCGGTCCTCCTGCAGGAAGTGGCCGCCGCCCGTGATGGTCGTGTGCGGCTGGCCCTGAGCGCCGGGGATCTTGCCCATGAGCATCCGCTCGCCGCCGCCCGTGATCGGGTCCTTGTCGCTGAACGCGCACAGGAACGGCTTGTCCCACTGAACCAGCACCTCCCACGCCGCCTGGTTGCCCGGCGTCGCCGGGTCGTCCAGCGTCTGCGGGATCAGCCCGGGGAACGCCCGCGCGCCGGCCTTGTAGCTCGCGTCCGGGAAGGGTGCGTCGTACGCCGCGGCCTCCGCCTCGGACAGGCCGTCCGCGCAGCCGCTGGTGACGAGGAAGCCGACCGGCAGGTCGGGCGTGGCCTGCACGAAGTCGTGGAACTGCCACCAGGCGTCCGGCAGCCGGCGGGTGCCGTCCGGCAAGCCGGTGTTGCCGGCCGCGACGCGGGTGAACCGGTCCGGGTGCTCCGCCACGAGCCGCAGCCCGATCAGGCCGCCCCAGTCCTGGCAGAACAAGGTGATGTCGTTCAACTGGAGCCGGTCGAACAGGACCGACCGCGCCCACTCGACGTGCCGGGCGTACGTGTAGTCCTCCTGCTGCGCCGGCTTGTCGCTGCGCCCGAACCCGATGAGGTCCGGCACCACGACGCGGTAGCCGGCGTCGACCAGCACCGGCACCATCTTCCGGTAGAGGTAGGACCAGGTCGGCTCGCCGTGCAGGAGCAGGACCACCGGTCCGCTGCCCTCGTCGAGGTACGCCATCCGCAGCCCGTCCGAGGTCTCGGCGTACTGCGGCGCCCACGGGTAGCCGGGCAGGTCGGTGAAGCGGTCGTCGGGCGTGCGCAGGACGTCCATCAGGTGGTGGCCTTCCAGAGGGAGACGCGGAACGGCTCGACGATCCGGCCGTCGGGAAACGCTTCGGTCAGTGACTGCTGCTCCGCGGCGACGAAGGCGCCCACGTCGTCGAGCGCCTGGACGTACGACTTGGAGCGCAGCCACATCTCGTACGTCGGCCAGTCCAGCACCCGCTCCCACGACGTGGTCCACGAGGTGATGCTGGAGAAGTACGGCGCGAGCTCAGCGCCGTAGTCGCGGTCGCGATATCCCCTGCTGTATCTGGGGTTTCCCGCCTCGAGCCGGTCCTGCTGGGCGTCCCACCACGGCAGCCCGTCGGCGTCGACCTCGTTCCACCACAGGGCGAGCGTGCCGCCGGGCCGCAGCACCCGGGCCACCTCCGGCGCGGCGATGGAGGGGTCGACCCAGTGCCACATCTGCGCGCCGCACACGACGTCGAACGACGCGTCGGCGAACGGCAGGGCCTCGGACCGGCAGACGGCGGCGGGCACGTCCGGCGACAGCTCGTGCAGCCGGCCGAGCATCTTCGGCCCGAGGTCGGTGCTGACGAGCAAGCCCGCCCGTCGCTCCAGCTCCCGGGTGGCGATGCCGGTGCCGGCACCGAGCTCCAGGACGCGGCCGCCGAGCGAGGGTAAGGCGTCGTACAGCTCGGCGGGGTAGCGCGGCCGGGCGGCGTCGTACACGTCCACCAGCGCCTCGAAGGCCGTCGGCGACCCCGGCTGGCCCGTCATCGCCGCCAGGCCGTCGGGTCCAGGTCCGCCGGGGCGGCGAGGTGCAGCCGGGTGTACGCCAGCGCCTCCGCGAGGTCGGCCTCCCGCTCTGCCCTGTCGTCGCACTTGCGGGTGTTCACCTCCACCACCACGAGACCCTCGAAGCCGCTGACGGCCAAGCCTTCCAGCAGGGTCCCGCACGGCTGCTCCCCGCGCCCCGGCACGAGGTGCTCGTCCCGAGGACTGCCGCTGCCGTCGGCGATGTGCACGTGCGCCAGGCGGTCGCCCATGGTCGCCGCCATCTCCAGCGCGTCGGACTGCGAGACCGCTGTGTGCGACAGGTCCAGGGTGAAGTGGGGGAAGTCCTCCGTCGTCGGGTCCCAGTCGGGTGCGTACGGCGTGACCTCACGGCCGCGTGCGCGCAGCGGGAACATGTTCTCGACCGCGAACTTGACGTCCGTCTCGTCGGCCATCTGCTCGATCCCGCCGACGAACTGCCGGGCGTACTCGCGCTGCCACCGGAACGGCGGGTGCACCACGACGGTCTCGGCGCCGACCTCCTCCGCCGCGTCCTTCGCGCGCACGAGCTTGGCCCACGGGTCGGTGCCCCACACCCGCTGGGTGATGACGAGGCAGGGGGCGTGCAGGGCCAGGATCGGCACCCCGTGGTAGTCCGACAGCCGGCGCAGGGCCGTCACGTCCTGGCTGACCGGGTCGGTCCACACCATGATCTCGACGCCGTCGTAGCCCAGCCGCGCCGCGATCTCGAACGCCGACGCCGTCGACTCGGGGTAGACCGACGCGCTCGCAAGAGCGACCCGCGCAGCCGGCACCCGCGCGACGTGGGGCGACTCCGACATGAGTCGAGCCTAGGTCGCCGTGAGCCAGTCGAGCCGGCGCAGCACGACGCCCTCGCGCAGCGCCCAGGGGCAGACCTCCACCACCTCCAGCTCCAGCGCGCGCAGGGCCGCCTCGGCCACCACGGCGCCGGCGAGCAGCTGGTGCGCGCGGCCGGCGCTCACGCCCGGGAGCCTCGCGCGCTCGTGCGACGGCATGTCCGCGAGCCGGTCGACGATCCGGACCAGGCCGTTGTGGCTGAGCTCGCGCCGTATGCGCGGGCCGTCGGCGTACGGGGCGGCCCCGTCGATCCGGGCCAGTGTGCGGAACGTCTTGCTGGTCACGACGGCCCGGTCCGGAGCGCCGCCGGCCAGCAGCTGTGCGGCTACGCCGGCGAGCAGCGCGTCCACGTGCTCCACGAGCCGGGCGAGGTCCTTCTTGCGCGGCGGGTCGTCGCGCAACCGGTCACGGGTGAGCCGGGCGGCGCCGAGCGGGAGGGAGAGGGCGAGCTCGGGCTCCTCGTGCCACCCGATGGCCAGCTCGAGCGACCCGCCGCCGATGTCCAGGCACAGCAGGCGTCCGGCGCTCCAGCCGAACCAGCGGCGTACGGCGAGGAAGGTCAGCCGCGCCTCGTCCTCGCCCGGCAGCACCTGCAGGTCGACCCCGGCCTCGTCCCGTACGCGCGCCAGGACCTGCGCCGAGTCCGTCGCGTCCCGTACCGCTGATGTGGCGAACGCGACGAGGTCGTCCGCGCCCTCGCGCTCCGCGGCGTGCCGGGCGTCGGCCACGGCCTGTACGAGGACCTCGGTGCCGGGGCTGCCCAGGCTGCCGTCCGGCTTGAGCAGCTCGGCCAGTCGCAGCTCCGCCTTGTGCGACAGGACGGCACTCGGGTGCGCGCCGGGGTAGGCGTCGACGACGAGCAGGTGGACGGTGTTCGAGCCGACGTCGAGCACCCCGAGGCGCATGGCCGCACCCTAGGGTCTGCAGCCATGACCGACCTCGGGATGCCCGGCCTGCGCGAGGTCGGGATCGACTTCGCCCGCGAGTGGATCGAGTTCCCCGACCCTGCCGATGCGGGACACGTCGTACGGGCGGACCTGACCTGGCTGCTGTCGTCCTGGACGTGCATCTACGGTCGCGGCTGCCAGGGCGTGGTCGAAGGGCGCGAGGACGACGGCTGCTGCAGCCACGGCGCGTTCTACTCCGACGACGAGGACGAGCAGCGCGTCGTCGCGTTCGCCGCCCGGCTGAAGAAGAAGCACTGGCAGCACGCCGACGCCGGTCGCTCGCTGGGCATCTCCGAGGAGGACGAGCTGGAGGGCGAGCAGGCCCGCCGCACCCGCCGCGTCGACGGGGCGTGCGTGTTCCTCAACCGGCCAGGCTTCCCCGGCGGCGAGGGCTGCGCGCTGCACGGTCTCGCGCTCCGGGAGGGCCTGCACCCGCTGCAGACCAAGCCCGACGTCTGCTGGCAGCTGCCGGTCCGGCGGTCGCAGGAGGAGGTCGAGCGGCCGGACGAGACGAAGGTGCTGGTGTCGACGATCGGCGAGTTCGACCGGCGCGGGTGGGGGCCGGGCGGCGCCGACCTGCACTGGTGGTGCACCTCGTCCCCGGCGGCGCACGTCGGGGCGGAGCCGCTGTACCTGTCGTACGGGCCGGAGCTGACGGCGCTGCTGGGCGGGCCCGCCTACGACGAGCTGCTGCGGCTGTGCGCGCTGCGGGCGGCCGGGTCGGCGCTGACGCATCCGGCGACGGCGGCGAACGGGTAGCACGCTCGCTCCTGCCGCGACCTCAGATCCGGACCGCGGTGCTGCCGATCCCGTACGCCACTGCGCGCACCACCGTGCCGGCCGCCAGGCGGCGGGTAAAGCGGAACGCGCCGGTCGAGGAGCTGGTCGCGTAGGCCAGCGTCACCCAGCCGGTGCTGCGCCGCTGCTGCAGCCGGACGGTGGTCACGGCGCCCGGCAGGACCCGCCCGGTCAGGTAGCGGGACAGCTGCACGACCGGCGTAACGGCGATCCGGATGCTCCGGGAGGTCCAGCCGTAGCCGACGATGCGGTAGGAGGACGTGCGGTCCGGACGCAGTGCCCAGCCGGCGAGGCCGTCAGCGCCGGTCGTGCCGGTACGCGTCAGCAGCCACGACGTGCCCACCAGGCGCTCCAGCCGTACGGGAACACCGCCGGTGGCGACGCCGTCGGCGAGCGTGCGGGTCGACACCGTGACAGAGGAGCCGTACGGGACGCTGCTGCGGGTCGCGGAGATGCGGGCGGACAGGATCCGCGGGGCCACGACGGCCGCGACGGGTTCCGCGGCCGGCTCGGACACGACGGGCGCGGGAGCGGGAGCCTCGGTCACGATCGGCGCGGGAGCGGGCGCCTCCGTCACGACGGGAGCAGGGGCGGGGGCCTCAGTCACGACCGGCGCGGGAGCGGGAGCCGGCGCCTCCGTCACGACGGGAGCAGGGGCGGGGGCGGGAGCGGGGGCCTCGGCCACCACCGGAGCGGGAGCAGCGGCCACGACCGCCAGCCCCTCGGCAGCTGCGGGATCGACCCGTCCGGCCCCGTACAGCGGGTCGAAGCCGGACTCGCCCAGGTCGACGGCCGTGGACATCAGCCGACTGCGCACCTGCGCGGGGGTGAGCGCCGCGCCGTGCCGCAGCAGGGCGACGGACGCACTGACGAACGGCGCGGCCATGGAGGTGCCGGACCAGGACGAGTACCCGCCGCCTGGCACCGTCGACAGGATGCCGACGCCCGGTGCGGCCACCGCGAGGTGCGGGCCGGAGCTGGACCAGCCTGGGCGTACGCCGGCAATGTCGACCGCGCCGACCGCGATCACACCGGGGTTGGCTGCGGGCCACTCGACGGGGTCGCCGTCGAGGCCGGCGTTGCCGGCGGAGACGACGACCGAGACGCCGTGGTTCAGCGCGTACGTGACGGCGGTGTCCATGACGCTGCTGCGGTCGGGGCCGCCCAGCGACATGTTCGCGACCGTCGCGCCGTGGTCGGTGGCCCAGACGAGCCCGCGGGCGGCGTCCGAGTCGAAGCCGCTGCCGGTCGCATCCATCACGCGGACCGGCAGGACCCGGGCGCCCGGCGCGAGGCCTGCACCGCCGATGCCGTTGCCGCCGACGGCAGCGACGATGCCGCTGACGTGGGTGCCGTGCCCGTTGGGGTCGGTGCGGCCGTCGCCGGTGGAGTCGACGAAGTCGCGGCCGGGCAGCACCACGCCGGCCAGGTCGGGATGCGTGGCGTCCACACCGGTGTCGATGACGGCGACCGTCTGGCCGCTCGCGTCACCGGCCGCCCACAGGGTCTGGGCCGACAGCGCGGACAGCCCCCACTGGCGATCCTGCAAGGGGTCGGGCGTTCCCGTGACGTGCACCCGGTGCTCGACCTCCGCCGCAACGACGCGCGGCTCGGCCCGCCAGCGGCCGGCCAAACGCGTGCCCGCTGCGCGATCGGCGGCCTTCTGCGTACGGAAGGTCAGGTGGCCGTCCGCCTCTTGCACCACCGCAGTGACCTGCACGTCCGGTTCGTCGGCTGAGACGGGCGCGACCGGCAGCAGGGCGACGAGGACCAACGGGGCTAGCAGGAGGCGGCGCACTCGTCAGCTATCGGCAGGCTTGTCCGAATCGGACATCACCCGATCGGGTCATCAGCGGCCCTGGTTCGCCACCGCCGCCACCGCGATGGCCGCGGCCTCAGGATCGAGGTACACGCCGCCCCGCGTCACCGGCTGCAGGTCCTCGTCCAGGTCGTACCGCAGCGGGATCCCGGTCGGGATGTTGAGCGCGACGACCTCCTCGCGGGTCAGCCCGTCGAGGTGCGCAGCGAGCGCGCGCAGCGAGTTCCCGTGCGCCGCCACGAGCACGACCTCGCCGGCGCGCAGGTCGGGGACGATCTCGTCGTACCAGTACGGCAGCAGCCGGAAGACGACGTCCTGCAGGCACTCCGTCCGGGGCACCAGGTCGCGGGCGAGCTTCGCGTACCGCAGGTCGCTGGTGTTGTCCCACTCACTGCCGAGCTCGATCTCCGGCGGCGGCACGTCGTACTAGCGGCGCCAGAGCATGAACTGCTCCTCGCCGTACTCCTGCAGCGTCGCCTTCTTGTCCTTGCCCTGCAGTGCGCCGTAGTGCCGCTCGTTCAGCCGCCAGTGCCGCTTCACCGGGATCCACGACCGCTGCGCCGCCTCGAGCGCGAGGTTGCTGGTCCGGATCGCGCGGGTGAGCAGCGAGGTGTGCAGGACCGTCGGCAGCAGGTCGCTCTCCACGAGCTGCAGGCCGCTGCTGCGCGCCTGCTCCTCGCCCTTCTCGGTGAGGTCGACGTCCACCCAGCCGGTGAACAGGTTCTTCTCGTTCCACTGGCTCTCGCCGTGGCGCAGCAGGATCAGCGTGGGCATCGGCCGATCCTGTCAGTCACTCCTCGGGCGCGGCGAAGCGGGCGAAGGCCTTGAGGTTGGCCGTCGACTCGCCGCGCTTCTGCCGCCAGGCCCACTCGCGCCGGATCGAGCTGGCGAAGCCGATCTCGAGCAGCCGGTCGAACGACTCGTCGGCGTACTGCAGGACGCAGCCGAGCAGCCGGTCCACCTCCTCGGGCGTGATCGACTGCAGCGGCAGGCGACCGACGAGGAAGACGTCACCGGCCTTGTCGGTCGCGAAGGCGACGCCGTACATCCGGCTGTTGCGGCGCAGCAGGAAGGACTGGAACTCCACCTCGTTCTCGTCCGGTTTGCGGATGACGAACGCCTCGACGAGCAGCGCGTGCGCGCCGCAGACGAGCCAGCAGTGGGTGGCGAGCTTGTGCTGCCCGGGGAGCTTGACGAAGAAGGCCCCCGGCTCGGTCTCCTCGTACTCGAGCTCCGCCTCGGCGAGCGCCTGGCGGATGGTCTCGACAGCTGTCACCGGTACGCCGCGAGGCGGTCGTCGGCGCGGTCGGCGAGCGCGTCCCGGAAGGTGTCGAGCAGGCCGTCAGCGGTCGCGCTCCACGAGAAGTGCGACGCATGCTCCACGGCCCCGGCGGCCAGCCGCGGCCGGTCGGCGATCGCACGGCGCAGGGCGCCAGCCCACTGCTCTGGGGCGTGCCCCGGGACGAGCAGGCCGCTGACGCCGTCGCGGACGGTGGTGCGCAGGCCGCCGACGTCGGTCGCGACGACGGGGGTGCCGCACGCCTGCGCCTCGAGGGCGACGAGGCCGAACGACTCGTTGTGGCTCGGTACGGCGACCACGGTGGCCGCGCGGTACCAGTCGAGCAGCGTGCCGTTGGTGCTCGGCAGCTCGAACCGGGTGATGTCGTCGAGGTGCAGGGAGCGCGCCAGGTGCTGGAGCGCCTCGGGCTCGGCCAGCCCGGTGCCGCTCGGTCCGCCGACCACGGCGACGACGAGCCGGTCGCGCAGACTCGGGTCCTGCTCGAGCATGCGCGCGGCGGCGCGGAGCAGGACGTCGGGCGCCTTGAGCGGCTGGATGCGCCCGACGAACAGCAGGACGACGGCATCCGGAGGGACGCCGAGCCGGGTACGCGCGCCGCTCGCCTCACCCGGCCGGAAGTGCTCGAGGTCGACGCCGGGCGCGACGGTGACGACGCGGGCCGCCTCGGCGCCGTACAGGTCCACCAGCTGGCGCGCCTCCTCCGCGGTGTTCGCGACCAGCCGATCGGCGGCCGCGACGACCTGCTCCTCGCCGACGACCCGGCGCAGCGGCTCGGGGCTGTCGCCCTCGGCCAGCGCGAGGTTCTTCACCTTCGCGAGGGTGTGCGCGGTGTGCACCAGCGGGGTGCCCCACCGCTCGCTGGCTAGCCAGCCGACCTGCCCCGACAGCCAGTAGTGCGAGTGCACGACGTCGTACCAGCCCGGCTCGTGCTGCGCCTCGGCGCGCAGGACGCCGGAGGTCAGCGCGCACAGCTGGGCGGGCAGGTCCTCCTTGGACAGGCCCTCGAAGGGCCCTGCGACGAGGTTCCGGACGGTGACGCCGGGCGCGAGCTCCACCACTGGCGGCAGGTCGCTGGACGTCGCGCGGGTGAAGATCTCCACCTCGATGCCGCGGGCGGCCAGGAGCTTGGACGTCTCCACGACGTACACGTTCATGCCGCCGGCGTCGCCGGTCCCGGGCTGCTCGAGCGGCGAGGTGTGCACGGACAGGACGGCGACGCGACGCGGGTGCATGCTGCGTACGACGGCTGGGGTCATCCGCCGCCACCTCCCTCGGATCCGGGCACAGTCTGCCCTCCCGCCCAACCTCCGGCCATCCGCCAGACTTCCCGGATGCGCACAGCAGTGGTGACAGGGGCGTCGAGCGGCATCGGCGCGGCAACGGCCCGCAGGCTTGCGGCGGACGGGTGGCAGGTGGTCGCAGCGGCTCGCCGCCTGGACCGGCTCGGGGCGCTCGGCAGCGGGATCCGGCCGTGCGCACTCGACGTGACGGATCCGGCGTCCGTCGATGCGCTGGCCGACGCGGTGCCGTCCTGCGACCTGCTGGTGGCCAACGCCGGCGGGGCCTTCGACCTCGAGCCGCTGGCGTGCGCGGACGTCGACACGTGGGCCCGGATGTACGACGTGAACGTGCTCGGCACCGTCCGAACGGTCCAGGCCCTGCTGCCGGCGCTGATCGCCTCAGGCGGCGGGCACGTCGTCATGACCGGCTCGACCGCCGGGCGCTGGGTGTACGAGGGCGGCGGCGGCTACGTCGCCGCGAAGCACGCGCTCGCGGCGCTGCGGGACACGCTGCGGCTCGAGCTGGTCGACCAGCCGGTGCGGGTGTCCGAGGTCGCGCCCGGGATGGTGGCGACGGAGGAGTTCTCGACGGTGCGGTTCGGCGGCGACACGTCACGGGCTGCGGCTGTCTACGAGGGCGTCGACGCGCTGACCGCCGAGGACATCGCCGAGGTGATCGCCTGGGTCGCGTCCCGGCCGCCGCACGTGAACGTCGACCTGGTGCAGGTGACGCCGCGGCAGCAGGCCAGCGCCACGAAGGTGTCCCGCCGCACCTGATGACCAAGCCGAAGCGGTACGCGGCCGGGCGCGCCCGCGCGCTTGGGCTGCCGACCCGCGGCACCACGGCGCCGAACCGGCTGCGCCGCGTCGACCGGTGGATCGCGAGCACGTACGGCGACCTGCTCCGCAGCACGCCCGAGCCGCTGGTCGTCGACCTCGGTTACGGCGCGACTCCCGTCACCGCCGTGGAACTGCACGCCCGGCTGTCCCAGCTGAACCGGCGCGTCCAGGTGGTCGGCATCGAGATCGACCCGGAGCGCGTCGCGGCGGCGAAGCCCGCGGAGCGGCCCGGGCTGACGTTCAGGACAGGCGGCTTCGAGCTCGCCGGCCTGCGCCCCGTCCTGGTCCGCGCTCTGAACGTGCTTCGGCAGTACGAGGAGCAGCAGGCCGCCGAGGCCTGGCAGACCCTGCTCACCCGTACGCAGATCCTCGTCGAGGGCACCTGTGACGAGATCGGCCGCAGGGCCGCGTGGGTCGACCTCGCCGCGACCGGCCCGCGCACCCTCACCCTCGCCGCCCACCTGCCGACCCTGCAGCGACCGAGTGATCTGGCGGAGCGGCTGCCCAAAGCGCTCATCCACCACAACGTCCCCGGCGCCCGCGTGCACGCGCTGCTGACGGAGTTCGACGCGGCGTGGGACCGGGCCGCGCCGTACGCCGCGTTCGGCAACCGGCAGCGCTGGACCGCCGCCTGCGACCAGCTGGACTTCCCGAAGGACACCCGCCGCGCCCGCTTCGGCGAGCTCACCGTGCCCTGGGAGAGTGTCGCGCCATGAGCGATCACACCCATGTCGTCAACAACGGCAAGCGCGACCTCACGCTGGACGAGCTCGCCCGGCAGCAGCCGGGGATGGACCGGCTCATGGCGGAGGTCGGCCCGCGGGTGCACCGGATGTACTACGCCGTCAAGGCCGGGAACTGGCCGCTCGCGGCGTACTTCTGCAAGTCCGTCATCAAGCAGCTGAAGCTGTCGGTGGAGAGCCGGCCGAAGTACGACCCCGAGATGACCGACTACCTGCGCGACGACTACGGCCCGGTGAGCGAGGCGATCCGTACCCAGGACGCGGCGGCCTTCGAGGCGGCGTACGCGCACATGGTCCGCCGGGCGAACGACCTGCACGGGGTGTTCGGCAAGCCGTACCTCGTCTGGAAGACGCCCGAGCAGCCGCCGGATGACCTCGACCTGACGGCCGGGGTGAGCTGACTAGTCGGTGAGGAGGCGGGCGAGCTCCGCGTCGATGTCGACGACCTCCTCCTCGGTGCCGGTCGGCACGGCGAGGTAGGTCTGCTGCAGGAACTGGATCAGCGCGTCCCGGTCGATCTCGAACAGCGCGGACCCGGACGGGGACGCCATCGCCAGGTTGACGAAGTGCTCGCCGCCGATCTTGGACGGCCACACCCGGATGTCACCCTCGCCGACCGTCTTCGCGACGCCGTCCGTCAGCAGCTGGCGGGCGAACATCCACTCGACGACGCCGTCGCCGCTGCCGTCAGGGTTCTTCGCGCCGGTCTGGAAGGCGACCCGCACGGCCCACGGGTCGGCGGACTCGTACCGGAGGTCGGCCAGCACCGGGAGGGACGGCCCGCCGGGGACGACGAGGCGCAGCTCGAGCTCGGCAGTGACGGTGGCGATGCTGGTCATCGTCGGGCCTTCCGGAGAGAGGTGGGTGCGGCACCGGGAGCAACGAGGAGACGGGCGTGCGGGAACGGGTCGGGCCGGCTTTCACCCGCTCGGGTGATGCCCCTACCGGGTCATATCGGCGCCTTCTCGGGCGAACTGGAGCGCGGTTGGCGGCGGCGTCCACGGGGGTAGGAGCGAGCCATGAGCGACGAGCTGGTGGTGCTGCGCGGCGGGAGCCGGGACGGCGAGAGCACGAAGGTCGACGTCGGCGTACGGCGGATCCTCGCCGCGTCGGAGGC
>JBHENF010000192.1:0-7032 GCA_046262175.1 Mycobacteriales bacterium | reverse complement strand
GGCGACGAGGCCGGTGACCTTGATGCGCAGCCCGAGGTCGGCGATGGCGCGCAGGGTGCCGAGCACGGCGGCCCCGCCGCCCATGTCGCTCTTCATCGCGAGCATGCCGTCGTTCGGCTTGAGCGACAGACCGCCGGTGTCGAAGGTGATGCCCTTGCCGATGAGCACGACGTGGCGCGACCCGCCCCCGTCGTAGGTCACCTCGATCAGGCGCGGCGGTCGGGTAGAGCCCTGGCCCACGCCGATGATGCCGCCGAAGCCCTGCTTGGCGAGCTCCTTCTCGTCCCGTACGCGCACTGTCAGGCCCTTGAGCAGCCCCCGAGCCGCGTCGGCGAGCCACTGCGGGGTCTTGTCCAGCGACGGGGTGTTGACCAGGTCCCGGGCGGCCGCGGTCGCGCGGGTGACGGCGATGGCGCGGTCGACGTACGGCTGCACCTGCTGCGCGTCCGGCACCACCAGCGTGACCGTGTGCAGCGTCCGCGGCTCGCTCTCCTTCTTGCGGGTGAAGCCGTACGACGCGAGCAGCGCGCCCTCGAGCAGCGCGCGTACACCCTCGCCGTCCAGCGCCGCGCCACGCAGGTCGATCGCCAGCGTGGCGGCGCCCTTGGCCTTGCGGGCGGCGGCGGCACCGGCCTTGCGCAGAGATGCGGGCGTGCCGTCGCCGACACCGACCGCGAGCACCCGCTCGAGGTCGCCCTCGGGCTGCGGTGCCGAGACGATCTCGCCGGCCTCGCCCTTGGCGCTCTCGCGGGCGAGCAGCCCGGTCAGCTCGACCGGCGGCTCGCCCAACACCGTCGGGCCGGGCGTGACGAGAACGGCGACCACCGCGGCGGCGGGCACCTTCGACGACAGCGCGACCGCGGGCAGGGACGCGGCGGGAAACCTCAGGAGAGGACGGCCTTCAGCGCGTCGGCGAGGTCGCTGACCTCCTGCGCGTTGAGCTCGACGACGAGGCGACCGCCACCCTCGAGCGGGACGCGCATCACGATGCCGCGCCCCTCCTTGGTGACCTCGAGCGGACCGTCACCTGTCCGCGGCTTCATGGCCGCCATCGACCAACCTCCATGCATCAGGTGCGGGACTCCGCACGGTCTCCACCCTATTCTCCCGTACGCCCGACGAGCGAGGAGAGGTGCCGCCGTGGACGCCCGCTCGGCGCTGTTCGACCTGTACGGGGACCACCTGCGGCTGCGCGGTGGCGCAGCTCCCGTCGCGGCGCTGGTCAAGGTGCTCGCGCCGCTCGGGGTGCAGGCGCCCGCGGTGCGCACGGCCGTCTCGCGGATGGTGCGGCAGGGCTGGCTGACGGGCACCGGGGCGTCGTACGCGCTGACGCCTCGGGCGGTGCGGCGGCTGGACGAGGCGGCCGACCGGATCTACCGCACGTCCTCGGTCGAGTGGGACGGCCGCTGGCACCTGCTCGTGGTGACGCCGCCGGCCGGCCGGACCGCGCGGGAGCGGCTGTACGCGCAGCTGCAGTACCTCGGCTACGGCGCGCTGGGGAACGGCAGCTGGCTCTCGCCGCGGCCGGCGCCCGAGCTGGACGCAACGCTGGTGGAGGCGGCTGCGCGGGCGGAGCGGTTCACGGCCGTCCACGACGGCGACTCGCGGGCGCTGATCACGCGGGCGTGGGACCTCGACGGCCTCGCCCGGTCGTACGCGCGCTTCCTGGACCGCCCCGTGCAGGACAGCGCGACGGACGAGGCGGCGTTCGCAGCGCGCTCGCGGCTGGTGCACGACTGGCGCAAGTTCCTGTTCGTCGACCCCGGCCTGCCGGCTGCGTTGCTGCCCGCGGACTGGCCGGGGACGAAGGCGGCGGCGGAGTTCGACGCGGAGGCTGCAAGGCTGCTGCCTGCCGCCCGTCGGTTCGTCGACGAGTGCCTTTCGTGAGGAGATCCCCGTGAGCGTGCTCGTCGAGGTCGCCGGTGGCGTCGCCACCATCACGCTGAACCGCCCGGAGGGCATGAACGCCCTGACGGTGGAGGCGAAGGTCGCGCTGCTTGCTGCGGTGGAGTCGGTGGCTGCCGACTCTGCGGTGCGCGCGGTGGTGCTGACGGGCAGCGGGCGGGCGTTCTGCGTCGGGCAGGACCTGCGCGAGCACGCCGCGCTGCTGGAGGCGAACGACCCGGCGCCGCTGTCGACGGTGCGCGAGCACTACAACCCGGTCGTGTCGCTGCTCGCGGCCATGCCGAAGCCGGTGGTGGCGGCGATCAACGGGACGGCGGCTGGCGCGGGGTTGGGCCTCGCGTGCGCGTGTGACTTCCGGATCGGAGCATCCGGATCGCGGTACACGACGGCGTTCGCCGGGATCGGCCTGACGGCGGACAGCGGGCTGTCGTGGTCGCTGCCGCGGCTCATCGGGTCCGGACGGGCGGCCGCCATGCTGATGCTCGCCGAGCCGTTCACCGCCGAGCAGGCGCTGGAGATGGGGCTGCTGAACGCGGTCGTACCGGCCGAGCAGGTGCTGCCCGCCGCCGCCGAGCTCGCGGCGCGGCTGGCTGCCGGACCGACCGCCGCGTACGGCGCCATCAAGGAGAGCGTCGCGTTCGCGTCATCGTCCTCGTTCGAGGAGGCGCTGGCGAAGGAGCACGAGCTGCAGACGCGGGCGGGGGCGACGGAGGACCACCGCGCCGCGGTCCGGTCCTT
Organism: Mycobacteriales bacterium; assembly: GCA_046262175.1. Classification (GTDB taxonomy): domain Bacteria; phylum Actinomycetota; class Actinomycetes; order Mycobacteriales; family SCTD01; genus RYN-124. The sequence goes on along the minus strand of JBHENF010000192.1, from coordinate 4,389 downwards.
CCTGGCCAAGGAGGCGCCGGTGTTCAGCGGCCGCTGACCGGCCGGCGACCGTGCCCTCTCGCGGCCCTCCCGCCCGCGACCCTCCCCATGATCATCGCCGCATGGACGACCGTGAGCGGACCGTCGCCCACGGTCGTGCGCGCCGCGTTGATCAACGGGCGCGGCCGCTGACACGGCCGCCTGCAGTGCAACGGTCGGGTTCAAGGCAAGATCTTCGGGGCTCCGTCCGTGCCCTGACCCGTTCAGCGCCGCGAAGATGCCTGCGCGCTGACGATCCTGGCGAACCGCTTGAGGCTCAGCTGCACGCCGTACGCGAAGAAGGGCTTGACCAGCGGCCAGGCTGCTCGACCGAGCGCGCCGAGCGGCAGGTCGAGGTCTTCTCGCCACAGGAAGCGGCTGCGGCTGTCCCCGCGCGGCTCGACCTCGAAGGCGCCGGTGCCGCGCACGATGCGCCCGGTGTGCCGCACGTGGCAGGCGCGCGGCGGTTGCCAGAGGGTGATCTCCATCGTGTCGAGGAAGCCGAACGGCTTGCGCCCGGTGTACGCCTCGATCCGCGCGCCCGGGCCGTGCCCGCCGCGGACGGTGGTGCCGAGCATCCAGTCGCCCTGGCCATCCCAGTCGACGACCGCGTCCCACGTCCGCTGCGCGGGGGCGTCAACGTCGACGGTGAGCTGCAGGGTGACCACGCGGGTCAGTCTCGCGGCGCCTCCGGCGGCTCGCCAGCGGGAAGCGGCGCGATCTCGACGGGGGTCTGGGCGATCTCGACAGGCGGCTGTGAGGTCTCGACGGCTGGCTGGGCGACCTCAACAGGCGGCTGCGTGATCTCGATCGGCGTCGCGGTGACGGCGACGTCCGTGGCGCGCGGGTGGACCGGCGGGGACTCCAGCGGCGGCTCGGAGGGTACGACCGGCTGCCGCACCGGCCGCTCGAACACCTCGGCCGCGTTCGCGCTGACAGGGGCGGCCCGGACCGCGGCGACCGTCTTCTCCGCCTCGTCCTCATCTGGGGCTTGTACGGCCGGTGCCTCGACCGGCGCGTCGAGCAGCGTTTCGACGGGCGCCTCGACGGGCGCCTGCGCAAGCTGCTCCGCCAGCCGGTCCAGCAGCGCGTCGACCTCGCTCATGCGGTAGCCGCGGAAGGCCAGCCCGAGCCGGGCACTGCGTACGTCCTCGGCCTGCAGCGGCCCGCGCGGCAGGGCGAGGTCAGCGACGTCCTCGGGAGCGTCCCGGAGCACTTCCCCCTCGCGGGTGGCGACCACGGCGGCACCGAACAGCACCGCGAGGACGCCGAGGATCGCGAGGACGGTCAGCACGTGTCCGATCCTTCCACGGACTCGAGCACCTCCTCGGGAGCCGGCGTCATGCGGGCGTCGCCCAGGTGCTGCTCGAGCAGGTCGAGCGCCTCGCCGGTGCTGGTCGTCCAGTGCAGGGCATCGACGGCGCTCTGCCGTACGAAGCCCTTCTCGACCAGCAGGGCGACCTGCTGGCGGAGCGGGGCGAACAGGCCGTCAGGGTCGAGCGCGACCACCGGCTTGGTGTGCATGCCGAGGAAGCGCGCGACCCACACCTCGAGCAGCTCCTCCAGAGTGCCGAGGCCGCCTGGCAGCGTCAGGAAGGCGTCGCTGCGCGCGTCCATGAGGCCCTTGCGGGTGCGCATGTCGTCGACGATGAGCAGCTCGTCGGCGTCCTGGTCGCCCACCTCGAGCTCGAGCAGGCCGCGCGGGATGACGCCGAGCGTCTTCGCGCCGCCCGCGCGGGCCGCGCGCGCGACGGCCCCCATGCAGGACAGGTCACCGCCGCCCGAGACGAGGCTGTGCCCGCGCTCCGCGATAGCGGAGCCGACCTCGGCCGCGAGGTCCACGTACCGCTGGTCGATCTTCGTACTGGACGAGCAGTAGACGCAGATCGCGGCCATCAGGGCGCCACGGGGACGAGGTACGGCACGCCGAGTCGCGCGAAGTCGCGGTCGAAGGTGACGACCGTGGCGGCAAGCTCCTCCGCCAGCGTGGCGAGAACGGCGTCCGGCAGCAGGTCGCCCGACGCCTCCACCGCCTGGCACCGACGCCGCAGCAGCCCGAGGTGACGGGACGAAGGCTGCACGGGCACGTGGCCGGGCTGGGCCGTGACCGCGTCGACGAACGCGAACGCCTCCCAGAGGGGCGTCGGCGTCGGGAAGACGCGGCGGTTGGTGGCGAGGCGCAAAAAGGACCACCAGACACCCATCGGGACGGCGAACTGCTCGTTGCCGCCGACGATGCCGGCGAGCCAGCTGCGCGCCACGCCGTGGTGCGGGTGGTCGTCCCGCGACGCGGCGAGGAGCACGTTGACGTCCAGCAGGAGCATCAGCGGAGCTTGTCCAGCGGTACGTCCTGATCGAGCTCCTGGACCAGGGCGCGGTTGGAGGTGACGTCCAGGCCCGGCCGGGGGCCTGTGCCGCCGACGAAGACTGGGATCTCAGGAGTCACCACGGAGCGCCCCTGCTCCGACAGCTCGCGGCGGAGAGCCGCCTCCACTACTTGACCGAGAGTCAGGTGACGCTCGCGAGCCCGCTGCTTGGCCGACGCCAGGAGCTCGTCGGCGATGGAAAGGGTGGTGCGCATGATGTCTACTTTAACGCATCACGCGCATCAGAGCGTCTGGTCGGGCCGCTGCGCGTCGGCCTCGGCGAGCAGGGCGAGCACCTCGTCGACGTCGTCGGTGATCGTCAACAGGTCGAGGTCGTCGGGGTTGATGTAGCCGTGCTCGGCCATGGTGCCGCGCAGCCAGTCGACGAGGCCGGTCCAGTAGTCGACGCCGAGCAGGACGACGGGGAACTGGTTGACCTTGTGCGTCTGGACGAGCGTGAGCGCCTCGAACAGCTCGTCCATCGTGCCGAAGCCGCCGGGGAGGATGACGAACGCTTGCGCGTACTTGACGAACATCGTCTTGCGGGCGAAGAAGTACCGGAAGTTCAGGCCCAGGTCGACCCACTCGTTGAGGTGCTGCTCGAACGGCAGCTCGATCCCGAGCCCGACGCTGAGACCGCCGGCCTCGCTCGCGCCGCGGTTCGCGGCCTCCATCACGCCCGGCCCGCCGCCGGTGATGACGGCCCAGCCGGCATTCGCCAGGGCTGTGCCCAGGGCCTGACCGAGCGCGTAGTACGGCTCGTCGCGCTTCGTACGGGCCGACCCGAAGACCGTGACCGCCTTGGGCAGCTCGGCGAGCAGGCCGAACCCCTCGACGAACTCGCTCTGGATGCGCAGCACTCGCCAGGGGTCGGCGTGAACCCAGTCGGTCGGGCCGCGGTTGTCCAGCAGCCGCTGGTCGGTGGTGCTGGGCTGCACCTGGCCGCGCCGGAGGGTGACCGGGCCGCGCTGCTTCTCGGGGGTGGGTTCCGGGGCGGGATCCGGGCTGATCCCGGGGTCCGGCGAGCGGTCGGGGTCGATGGACGCAGGCACGACAGGACCGTACGACGAAGGGGCGGCTCCTCGCGGAACCGCCCCTTCGTACAAGCCCTGTTAGAAGATCAACAGGCTGCGTACGTTGCTGCGCCCGGGCGCGTTCTGCGCGTCACGACCGGTCTTGACGACGAACTCGTCGCGGACGTTCGTGTCCCGCGGCGGGAACGTGATCCGGATGCTGTACAGCCCCTCACCATTCTGACCGAGCGCGACCGCCCGTGCCTGGCCGATGAACGTCTCACCCGGGCAGCGGCTCGGCTCGACACCGGCGGCACAAGCCTGGCCGGTGATGCGGTACAGGCTGACGATCAGCCCACCCGGACGGGCCGGGATGCTGCGACCGCTGAAGGTGTACGAGCGGGCACCCGTGCGCTGGACGGTCAGGGTCTCCTGCGCGCGGACCTCGATGACGTCGGTGTTGCCCGTGTACGTGCAGCCGGCCATCCGCGCCCGCAGGCGGGTGTTGGACGCCGGACGCAGGTCGCTGAAGGTGACGCTGCCGCTGCTGTCAGCCGTGCCGGTGCGATCCACCGGCGTCGGGTCGTTGAAGAAGCCCTGGCTGCCGAAGTGGTCCTGGCTGTAACCCTGCAGGTCCACCGTGCTGCCCGGACGCGCGCCGAACGCGGTCACCGAGGCGAGCCCGGTCGCGTTGATCGTCCGGGTGGTGACGGTGACGTCGACCGTGCGGCAGGGGTTGCTGGACGGTGTGCCGGTCGGGCTGGAGCTCGGGCTGATGCTCGCGGTCGGCGTGGCGCTGGGCGTGGCACTGCGCGTGGCTGTCGCCGACGGTGAGGGGGACGCGCCCATCGTGATCGTGTTCGTGGACGTGTCGGTGCAGCGGCCGCCATCGGACTGGCACTGGGTAGACGCGGGATTGTTGATGGTGGCGGTGATCGTCTCCGTGCCGGTTGTGGAGCCGCTGGCGACGTCCACCGTCACGGAGACGCGCC
>JBHENF010000191.1:0-14883 GCA_046262175.1 Mycobacteriales bacterium | reverse complement strand
TTGGCGTTGGACAGCAGCTCGCCGGTCGAGTGCCGGTGGTGCCACGAGAGGGGCAGCCGGAGGTACTGCCGGGTGACCCGGTGCCGATAGCTCGCCTGCAGGCGGTACTGCATCACCCCGGCGCCGAGCCGGCGCGCGATGATGCCGACCACCTTGAGCATCGCGGTCGCGAGGATGGCGCAGAAGGCAGCCACGAGGTAGCCGGCGCGCGCTTCCCCGTCGCGCAGGCTGGGCACGATCACCTTCTGGGTGATGCGGCCGAACACGTACGCCTGGGCGATCGTCATGAGCCCGAACAGCGCGCTGCCGAGGGCACTGACGGCGAAGATCCGCGGCTGCTCCTTCACGGCGACCCACAGGACGCCGAGGCCGCGCCGGATGACGTTCCCGCTGACCCGCGCGCTGGCGGGAGCGGCGGTGGTCATACCTGTGGCCAAGGTGCGGGAGCGGGTCGTCATTCCCTCAGCGGACCGGGTGGCCGGCGTCGCGAAGGGCCGCCTTGACCTCGCCGATCCGGATCTTCCCGAAGTGGAAGACGCTTGCCGCGAGCACCGCGTCCGCGCCTGCGTCGACGGCCGGCGAGAAGTCCTCCAACCGGCCGGCGCCGCCGCTGGCGATGACGGGTACGCGGACCGCTCCACGTACGGCGCGCAGCATCTCCACGTCGAAGCCGGCCTGCGTGCCGTCGGCGTCCATCGAGTTGAGCAGCACCTCCCCGACGCCTAGCTCCTCGCCGCGCGCAGCCCACGCGACCGCGTCGATCCCGGTCCCCTGGCGGCCGCCGTGGGTGGTCACCTCGTACCCGCTGTCGGTCCCCTCGGCGCGGCGCGCATCGACGCTGAGAACCACGCACTGGCTGCCGAACCGCGTGGCGCACTCGCGCAGCAGCTCGGGCCGCTGCACCGCGGCGGTGTTGATGCCGACCTTGTCGGCGCCGGCGCGCAGCAGCAGGTCGACGTCGTCCGGCCGTCGGACTCCCCCGCCGACCGTCAGCGGGATGAAGACCTGCTCGGCGGTGCGCCGGACGACGTCGTACGTCGTCTCGCGGCTGCCGCTGCTGGCCGTGATGTCCAGGAAGACCAGCTCGTCGGCACCCTCGGCGTCGTACAGCCGCGCCATCTCGACGGGGTCGCCGGCATCCACGAGGTCGGTGAAGTTGACGCCCTTCACGACCCGGCCCGCATCCACGTCCAGGCACGGGATCACGCGGACGGCGACGGTCACGGCGCCGACGCTACCGGCGGCCCGTCACCGCACCTGGGTGAGCCCCAGGCTGCTCCTGCGCTGCTCGGCCTGCGTGTACGCGTAGCCGTCCCCGCCGCCGAAGTAGCGCGTGTAGGTGGCGTAGTAGCGGTAGTCGGCGTCGGCGACGAAAGTCGCCGTCCACATCCCGCGGCTGTCGGTCTGGCCCGACCGGCGCGTGCTGAACGCGGTCGCGCCGGCTCGCCGGAACGCGATCTGCACCGACCCGTACGGGCCGGGAGCGCGGACGGTGAGCGTGACCGTGCTCCCGCGGCGCACGACGGACGGCCCCGAGATCGTCGGGCGGACCGTCGTACGCACGACCGGTGTGGTGCAGCGGCCGGCCGTGGCGTAGACCGCGTAGTCGGCGTCGGCGACGTAGCTGGTGGCGAACGTGCCGTCGGCGCCGGCGACCAGCGAGCGTCGCTGCGTGAACGGGTCGGTGTAGCCGCGGCGGAACCACAGCCCGACGGCCGCTCCCGGAGCGGTCGTGCCCGTCACCGCGATGCTCCGGCCGAACGGCACCTGGGAGCCGCTCGTACGGAGGTCGCTCACGCAGGGCGCGTCGGCCTCAGCGACGTGAACGCCCACGGTCGTCGGCGTCAGCGGCCGCGAGTAGACGGCCGTGCACGTCCGGTCCTGCTCGTGCGCGCACCGGGCGTCGCGCTCGAACGTCACGGCCGTGTCGCCGGTCCGCAGCGCGACGAAGTGGCCGAGCCGGTACCCGCCCGGGTCGACAGAGGCGGCGTCCCGGAAGAGCTCGGGTCCCGCACGAGGCACCGTCACGTCCGTCGCCGTGCAGGGCAGCGACGCGCTGAGCTCGTCGCCGCGGGCCACGGCGACGGTGCCGCCCGCGTACGCCGCAAGGGCGATCCCGGCTGTCGGCGTCGCCGAGGCGACGGTGCACGCGTCGTACCTGCTTGCCGCCGGGTTGTCCGACGCGTCGATGTAGACCGTGATCGACCACGTCCGCGGGGTGTAGTCGCAAGGAACCGGGTCGTGCGTGCAGCGGGCGTCGGTCCTGGCGGTGACGGTCATCGGGCCGCGCTCGGGCGCCGTAGGAGGCTGGGCGTAGGTCGGCACACCGGCAGCGTCGAGCGTGGCCGTCGTACCGCTCTCTGCGACTGCGAGCCGCGACAGGAACAACCAGTCCGTCGAGCGGTCGGGCCCTTGCCACAGGTCGCCGGCGCGGGTCGGGCGAAGGGTGATGACGAGGCGCTGCCCGGGGGTCAGATGAACCGTGCTGCCGTCGTCGGCGTTTCCGACTAGGACATCGGGACCGGCCGGCGGTGGCTGGCGCGCGGGTGGGTGGCTGCACTCCTCGGGCGGCTGCCCCTGGTAGCAGGGATGCGTCGCGAACGCCGCCGGCACACCGACAGCCGCAGTCGCCACGACGGCGACGGCGACGACGAGGACGCGACAGCGCTGGCGGAGCACACCTACAGGGACGTCGGAGCGGCCGTTCCGTCGCGGCGGCGATCAGCTCAAGCGCCGTCGCAGGAGGCAGAACTCGTTCCCCTCCGGGTCCAGCAGGACGTGCCAGCTCTCCTCACCGGTCTGCCCGATGTCGGCCGCCCGCGCACCGATGCCGAGAAGGCGCGCCAGCTCGGCGTCCTGGTCGCGGTCGACGGGGTTGACATCGATGTGCAGCCGCCGCTTTCCGCTGCCGGGCTCGGTGGTCGGGCTGAAGATCAGGGTCGGCTGGAGTCCGCCGAACCCCTCCACCGGCCCGACCTCGATCACGCCGTCGTCCGTGTCGAGCACCACGAAGTCGAGCACCTGGCACCAGAAGTCCGCCAGCCGCGGCGCGTCCACGCAGTCGATGACGAGTTCGGACAAGCGAGAAGCCATGCCTGCCAACCTAGGAGCGGAGCAGTCGCGGGTCACCCCGATTCACCCCACGTCTCAGCCTTCGGCCACCGCGAACTCGTTCCCGTCAGGGTCCGTCAGCAACACGGCGCCAGCCGCCGGCGCGCCCAGGCAGACGGCTCCCAGCGCGCTCAGACGCTCGACCTCCACAGCCAGATCGCCACCCGCTGCGGCGACCTCGAAGCGCTCCCGACTTCGCGCCGCTGTGCGGGCCGTCGGCGTTCCGCTCCACCCGATCTTCGTGCCGCCGTCCGGCGACTGGATCGCCGTCTCCTGGTCCTGGTCCCACACGAGGGGCCACCCGAGCACCTGGCTCCAGAAGACGCCGACCTGACGCGCGCCGTCGCAGGCGACCTCGGCGAGGAACCCGCACCCGGACAGGAACCCGTTGCCGGGCTCGATGACGCAGAACGCGTTGCCCTCAGGATCGGCCAAGACCACGTGGCCCTCCTCGGGGAGCTGCCCGACGTCGAGGTGGCTGCCGCCGATGCTCTGCGCCCTGGCGACCACGGCCTGCTGGTCCTCCAGGCTGCTGCTGGTCAGGTGGAGGTGCAGGCGGCTCGGGCCGACGTCCTGCGCGGCGACGAACCGCAGCGCGACCTGAGCGTCCTGGCCTGGGAGGAGGAGGCCGTCGGCATCGTCTACCTGCTCCCGGTCCAGAAGCGCAGCCCAGAACCCCGACACACGCACGGGGTCCTGCGCGTCGATGGTCACGGTCAGCGCTCGCGCATCCACAGCGGCACCGTAGGCGCCGCGCGAGCACCCTGCTGTGCGCGGACCAGCGAGCACAGGAGGTCCCTGCCCTCTCAGTCCCCCGGCAGCTGCAGAAGCTGACGGGAGGACGCGAAGCCCAGCCGCTCGTAGACAGGCACGGCCTTGCGGCTCGACTGCACCGTCACCCGGTGCGCTCGGAGCCCCGCTGCGTGCGCCGTCGCCGCGTGGATGAGCGCCGAGGCGACGCCCTGCCCTCGGTGCTCCGGCGCGACGTAGCAGCTCTGGATGTCCGCCGAGCGACGCGTCATCACACCCGGCCGGGGCACCCGTGGCAGGACTGCGAGCCACACCATCCCGACCACGTCGCAGGAGGCAGTGCGAGCGACGAACGGGACGTGCGAGTCGGCGTGTTCGGTCCACCACGTGGCCAGGTCGGCGGCAAAGCCCTCCACGGACTGCTGGGCCTGCTCAGGCGAGGACGCGTGCAGCCAGACCAGACGCGCCAGGCCGGCGACGTCTTCCTGCCGGGCGAGGCCGATGTCCACGTGGTCATCGTGTCGTACGAGTCGCCGGGTCCGGGTGTCCGGCCGCAGTCGCGCCCCTCACAGGCAGCACGTGCGGCAGAGTGCGCGTCGTGAAGCTGCTGCTGACCTCCTCCGGCATCAGCAACGCCAGCATCCTGGGCGCGCTCGTCGAGCTGCTCGGCAAGCCCATCGCCGAGGCCAACGCCCTCGTCGTCCCGACCGCGATCCTCCCGTTCTCCAGCGGCCCGCAGCTGGCGGCCCGGCTGATCCGCGGTGAGGTCAGCACGCCGTTGACGGACCTCGGCTGGGGCTCACTCGGGATGCTCGAGCTCACGGCGCTTCCCAGCATCAACGAGGACGTGTGGGTTCCGACGGTGCAGGCGACGGACGCGCTGCTGTTCTGGGGCGGCGACCCGCTGTACCTGAGCTACTGGATGCAGCAGTCCGGCCTGACGGAGCTGCTGCCGACCCTGACCTCGGTGTACGTGGGGACCAGCGCCGGCGCCATGGCAGCGGCCAGCACGTTCGGCGAGACGTACGTCGAACCTCCCGGCGGCAGCAGCAGCCCGCTCAGCTCGGACGAGATGCTGTTCGCCACGCCGGACGGAGACGTGAGCAGGACCTTCGTCACCGCCGCGGGAGCAGGGCTCGTGGACGTCGCGGTGATCCCGCACCTGGACAACCCGAACCACCCGGACGCCTCGCTCGCGAACGCCGAGCGGTGGGCCGGGAGGCTGCCCGTGCCGACGTACGCGATCGACGACCAGACCGCCCTGAAGGTGACGGACGGGGTCGTGGACGTCGTGTCGGAGGGCACGTGGCGGCTGTTCCCGCCTACCTGACGTGTTCGGAGGTGCACGCGGACGTACGGCCGCGTCCGGCGCGACCCGTTCAGGCCGTTGAGCGCCGACGAGCGCGAGGACGCTCGCGGAGGAAGCGGCAGAGGTGGAGCGCTTCCTCCAGTAGCCGTTACGCGCCGGGGGCCTCACTGACGGCGGCGAGCGCCTCGGGCAGCGTGAATGCGCCGGCGTACAGCGCCTTCCCGACGATCGCCCCCTCCACCCCCCGCACGGCCGCGATGGCCCGCAGGTCGTCGAGCGAGCTGACCCCGCCGCTCGCCACGACCGGCCGGTCGGTGGCGGCGGTGACCTGCCGGAGCAGCTCGAGGTTCGGCCCGGTCAGCGTGCCGTCCCGGTGCACGTCGGTGACGACGTAGCGCGCGCAGCCGTCCGCGTCGAGCCGCTCCAGCACCTCGAACAGCTGTCCGCCGTCCTGCGTCCAGCCGCGCGCCGACAGCGTCGTACCGCGAACGTCCAGCCCGACCGCGATGCGATCCCCGTACGTGGCGATCGCCCGGCGTACCCAGTCCGGCGACTCCAGCGCGGCGGTGCCGAGGTTGACGCGCCGGCAGCCGGTGCCGAGCGCTGCGACGAGCGAGGCGTCGTCGCGGATCCCGCCGGACAGCTCGACCTGCACGTCGAGCTCCCCCACGACTCGCGCGAGCAGCGCGCGGTTCGAACCCCGCCCGAACGCCGCGTCGAGGTCGACCAGGTGCACCCACTGCGCGCCGTCGCGCTGCCACTGCAGCGCTGCGTCGAGCGGGTCGCCGTACGACGTCTCGCTGCCGGCGGCGCCCTGCACGAGGCGGACGGCGTGGCCGTCGGCGACGTCGACAGCGGGCAGCAGCTCCAGGGTCATCGGGGGCCTCTCTTCGGGATCAGGACGGCGGCCAGCGGCAGGGCGAGCAACGACACCAGCGCCAGCCCGAACCGGGAGCGGCTATCGCCGGTGAGCTGCCAGAACACCCACTGCACAGCCAGGAAGCCGGCGCCGAGGGCGAGCCGACGGCGGACCGGCATCGCGCCGTACCGCCGGCGCCGCCGCGGCAGCTGCGGGACCGAGGGGGTGAGCGCCGCGAGCAGCTCCTGACGGCCGCGCGCCTTCGCGGTCTTCTCCCGCTCGACCGCGCGCTCGGCCTCGCGGGCCTCCCGGGCGCGGGCGCGTTCCTTGCTCACAGGCTGCCGAGCCAGTTGGCCAGCAGCGTCGCGCCGGCGTCTCCGCTCTTCTCCGGGTGGAACTGCGTGGCCGACAGCGGCCCGCGCTCCACCGCCGCCGCGAACCGCGTGGCACCGTGCGTCGCCCAGGTCACCGCAGCGTCCGGGGCGTCGCGGGCAGCGTAGGAGTGAACGAAGTAGAAGCGCTCGTCCTGGAGGCCACGGAAGAGCACCGAGTCGGCGGGCGGCGTCACCGTGTTCCAGCCCATGTGCGGCACCACGTCCGCCTCGACGCGCGTGACCTCGCCGGCGAGCACGCCCAGGCCGGACGTCCGCTCGCCGTGCTCGTCGCCGGTCTCGTACAGCACCTGCATGCCGACGCAGATGCCCAGCACCGGCCGGCCCTTGCGCAGCCGGTCCCACACGACGGTCCCGCCGCGGACGGCGTTGAGGCCGGCCATGCAGGCGGCGAAGGCGCCGACGCCGGGCACGACGAGGCCGTCCGCCTCCGCGGCCGCCTCGAGGTCGGCGGTCACGACGACATCGGCACCGGTGCGGGTGAGGGCGCGCTCCGCGGAGCGGAGGTTGCCCGAGCCGTAGTCGAGGACGACGACCCGCTTCACTCCTCGTGCCTCATCCAGAGCACCCGGAGCAGCGCGCCGCAGCCGGTGAACGCGCCGGCCAGGAACACCAGGTAGAGGACCCAGATCACAGGGAGCCCTTGGTGCTCGGGATCCCGGTGACCCGCGCGTCCAGCGCGACCGCGTCGCGCAGCGCCCGCGCCACTGCCTTGAACTGCGCCTCGACCACGTGGTGCGCGTTGCGGCCGGACAGGACCCGCACGTGCAGGCAGATGTCGGCGGTCGCGACGATCGACTCCCAGATGTGGCGGGTCAGCGTCGTGTCGTAGGAGCCGATGAGCTCGACGATGTCGGGCTCCTCGTGCACGACGTACGGCCGGCCGGACAGGTCGACGGCCGCCTGCACCAGGCACTCGTCCAGCGGCACCAGCGCGTCGCCGAACCGCCGGATCCCGGCCTTGTCGCCGAGCGCGTCCTTGAGCGCCTGGCCGATGGCCAGCGAGGTGTCCTCCACCGTGTGGTGCGCGTCGACCTCCAGGTCGCCCTTCGTCACCACAGTGAGGTCGAAGCCGCCGTGCTTGCCGAGCTGGGCGACCATGTGGTCGAAGAACGGCACGCCGGTGTCGGAGCTCGCCTGCCCGCTGCCGTCCAGGTCGAGCTCGACCCGGACGCTGCTCTCCTTGGTGCTGCGCTCCACCAGCGCGGTCCGGCTCATGAGCCCAGGCTATGCGGCCGCCTACGCTCGCCCGGTGCTTCGGGTTCGGGCGGCTGCGCCCGCCGTGTTCGTCCTGCTGTGGAGCACCGGGTTCGTCGGCGCGCGGTACGGGTTGCCGTACGCGGACCCGTTCCGGTTCCTCGCGATCCGGCTCGCGATCGCGGCCGCCGTGCTGGCCGCTGCGGCCGTGGCGCTGCGCATGCCCATCAGCCGCGCGCAGGCCGGCCGCGCCGCCGTGTCCGGGCTGCTGCTGCACGCCGCCTATCTCGGCGGCGTCTTCTGGGCCATCTCGCGGGGGACGCCGGCGGGCATCTCTTCGGTGGTCGTGAGCCTGCAGCCGGTGACGGTCGCGGCGCTGGCGTCCCGCCTCCTCGGCGAACGGCTGGTCCGCCGGCAGTGGGTCGGTCTGGTGCTCGGCGTCCTGGGCGTGTGCCTCGTCCTGGGACCGGCGCTGCGCGGGTCGCTGCCTGTCGTCGGCGTGCTCGCGTGCCTGGTCGCGCTGGCCGGCGGCACCGCCGGGACGCTGTGGCAGAAGCGGCACGGCGACGGGATCCCGCTCCTGGCCGGCACCGGCGTGCAGTACGCCGCCGCGACGGCCGCCCTGCTCGTGCTGTCGCTGCTGGTCGAGCCCGGCCGCGTCGAGTGGACGGGCCGCTTCATCGGCGCGCTGGTGTGGCTGGTCGTCGGACTGTCGATCGGCGCGGTGCTGCTGCTGCTCGCGCTGCTGCGCGCGGGCACGGCCAGCAGCGTGTCGAGCCTGTTCTACCTGGTGCCGCCGGCGACAGCGGTCGAGTCGTACCTGCTGTTCGACGAGCGGCTCGCCCCGCTGTCCCTCGTCGGGATCGTGGTCGCCGCCCTCGGCGTCTGGCTGGTGGTCAGCGCACGTCGGACAGCGCCGTGAGGAAGGCTGTCGTCTCGTCCTCGGTGCCGGCGTTGACGCGCAGCCAGCCGGCAAGGCCCGGACCGCTCGAGAGGTCTCGTACGAGAACTCCCTTGTCCAGCAGGGACTTCCACGTCGCCGCCGGATCCGCGAACGGCCCGAACAGCAGGAAGTTCGCATCCGTGGGGACCGCCGTCAGGCCGAGCTCCTGGACCCGCGCGACGATGCGGTCGCGCTGCCGCTTGACCTCCTCAACGGTCGCGAGCAGCTCGCCGGTGTGCGCGAGGGCAGTGCGAGCGGCGGCCTGCGTCAGCGCCGACAGGTGGTACGGCAGCCGGACCAGGCGCAGCACGTTTACGACGTCGGCAGACGCGGCGAGGTAGCCCAGTCGGGCGCCGGCCAGCGCGAACGCCTTGCTCATGGTGCGGCTGACGAGCAGCCGCGGGTGCTCGGCCAGCAACGTCGCCGCCGACGGATGGTCGCTGAACTCCGCGTACGCCTCGTCCACGACGACCATTCCCGTCGAGGCCGCGCAGATCGCCTCGACGACGTCGAGGGGCGTGCTCGTGCCGGTCGGATTGTTGGGCGTCGTGACGAAGACGACGTCCGGCCGGTGCCGCTCCACCGCCTCGACCGCCAGCTCCGCGTCGACCGTGAAGTCGTCGCGACGCGGCACGCCCACCCAGCCGGTGCTGGTGCCGGCGGCGAGCACGGGGTGCATCGAGTACGACGGCTCGAAGCCGAGCGCCGTGCGGCCGGGGCCGCCGAACGCCTGCAGCACCTGCTGCAGCACCTCGTTCGAGCCGTTCGCCGCCCACACCTGCTCGACGCCGAGCGGCACACCCGTCTGCTTCGCGAGGTACTCGGCCAGGTCGGTGCGCAGCGCCACCGCCTCACGGTCGGGGTAGCGGTTGAGAGTCCGGGCCGCCTCGCCGACTGCGCGCTGCAGGTCGGCCACCAGCGCGACCGACGGCGCGAACGGATTCTCGTTGACGTTGAGCTGCACCGCGTCCGGCAGCTGGGGCGCACCGTACGGCGACTTGCCGACCAGGTCCGGGCGGACCGGCAGCGTCATCGCTGCCGAACCTGCACGGCCTCCACGTGCGCCGCGAGGTCCTCGGCGCCGCCCAGCGCGGCAACCTGCGGCGCCACGGTCGCCAGTGCCTCTGCGGAATACTCCACCAGCGACATCCGCTTGAGGAACGACTGCGCGGACAGCCCGCTGCTGAACCGGGCGGTGCCGCCCGTGGGCAGCACGTGGTTCGAGCCGGCGAGGTAGTCGCCGAGCGACACCGGGGTGAAGCTGCCGATGAAGACCGCGCCGGCGTTGCAGACCCGCCGCGCTCGCTCCGGCGCGTCGGCCGTGACCACCTCGAGGTGCTCGGCGGCCCACGCGTCGACGACCTCGAGCCCATGGTCGAGGTCATCGACCAGCACGTACGCGGACTGGCCGGCCAGCGCCGTCTCGACCCGCTCCCGGTGCCGGGTCGCCGCCACCTGCTTGTCCACCTCCACGTCGACCGCGTCGAGCAGCTCGGTCGACGGCGTCACCAGCAGGCAGGCGGCCAACGGGTCGTGCTCTGCCTGCGCCACCAGGTCGGCGGCCACGTAGGCGGCCACAGCCGTGTCGTCGGCGAGGATCCCGATCTCGGTCGGACCGGCCTCCGAGTCGATGCCGACCCGGCCCTGGACGAGCCGCTTGGCCGAGGCGACGTAGACGTTGCCCGGGCCGGTGACGACGTCCACCCGCAGGCACTCGTCGACGCCGTACGCGAACATCGCGATCGCCTGCGCGCCGCCCACGGCGTAGACCTCGTCGATGCCGAGCAGCGCGCACGCGGCCATGACCGCGGGGTGCGGCAGGCCGTTCGCCTGCGGCGGGCTCGCGACGGCGAGGCTGCCGACGCCTGCCGTCAGCGCAGGCACGACGTTCATGACGACGCTGCTCGGGTACGCGACGAGGCCACCGGGCACGTAGAGGCCGACGCGCCCCACCGGAACCCACCGCTCGGTCACCGTCGCACCGTCGACCACGGCGACGACCACGTCGTCGCGCAGCTGGGCGGTCGCGACGGTGCGGGCCCGGCGCACGGCCTCCTCGAGCGCGTCGCGCACCGCGGGGTCCAGCTGCTCGAGTGCCGTCGCCAGCGCGTCAGCGGGTACCCGCAGGGACGTCAGGCGGACCCCGTCGAACCGCTCGGTGGCCTCGCGCACGGCGTCGGCGCCGCGGTCCCGTACCGCCTCGACCACCGGCCGGACCTGCTCCACGGCGGCTGCCACGTCGAGCGCGGCGCGCGGCAGCAGCGGCAGCGGGTCCTCCGAGCGGCGACCGCGCAGGTCGATGCGGGTCAGCACGGGACGCTCCTCAGCCGGGACGGGATCAGCCCGGTCAGCCTATCGGCAGGACCAGACGGCTCGGGGCGCTCCGGCTGGCCATGCCGACCAGCAGGTCGCCCTTCGTCCCGGCGTCCTGGGCGACGAGGGTCAGCCGAAGCCGATGCCCCTTCGGGACCGTCACGTCGACTGCCGCGAGATCGATGTCGTGCCGGACGAAGCTCGTGCCGCTGGACCAGACCCCCTCGGCGCGGTGCCCCTCCGCGAGAACGGTGCAGGAGCCCGCCGCGGTGCAGTCGGACAGCCGCACCTCGACCCGCGCGTTGCCCTTGGTCTCCACCAGCCGGCTCCACAGCACGACCGTCGGCACGCCGTTGAGCCGCAGGGGCCGGTCGACGGCGAGGCTGAGGACGAGGCGCTCGCGGGGCACGCCGGTGTCGAGGCCGGCGTTGGTGGCCAGCACGGTCGCGCCCGGTCGCCCGTCGCCATCCACGTCCGGAGGCGAGCCGGTCCGGGTGGGCGCGGTAGGCACGAGCGCGCCGCGGGCGGCGAACCAGTACGTGCTCGGCGCCCGGGCCGGCGCGGGCTGGGCCGTCGTCCGGACCGGGGCAGGTGCCGGAACCGGGGCCGCCGTCGTACCGCTGGGCTGCGGGAGGCGGACGGCAGCGGACGGCGCGACCAGCCGCGGCGCCGCAGGCGAGGCCAGCTGCACGGCAGCAGGGCTCGCAGTCCCACCCGCCACCGGGCTCGGCACCAGCAGGTCGGCGGGCAGCTGGGCGACCCGGTCCGCGGCGGCGGGCGGCGGCGCAGAGGCGGCGGCAGGCGGCACGACGACACCCGCAGCGGCCGCGCCACCGATGCCGACCGCGGCGACGCCGAGCCGCGCGACCTGACCGCTCCGCTCGAGGGCCAGGAACGGCCACTGCGCCAGCCAGGTCAGCGGCCCGAGCACCCAGCGCAGCCGGCCGAGCGACACCGACAGCAAGACGCGGACGACCTGTGGGTCGAACTGCGCGCCGGCGCAGGACGTCAGCTCCTGCCGCGCGGCCGCGGACGAGAGCGCGCGGTTGTAGGAGCGCGCCGACGTCATCACCTCGAACGAGTCCGCCACCGCGACGATGCGCGCCGCCAGCGAGATGTTCTCGCCGGCCAGTCCGCTGGGATAGCCCAGGCCGTCCCAGCGCTCGTGGTGCTCGCCGATCGCGCGGCCCCAGTCACCGAGCCAGGGCAACAGGCCCGCCACCAGCCGTACACCTTCGTCAGGGTGGCGCCGGACGGTCTCCCACTCGTCCTCGTCGAGCGAACCGGTCTTGTTCAGGACGGCCGCCGGCACCGTCAGCTTGCCCATGTCGTGGACGAGCGCCGCCCAGCGGGCCCGGCTGCGCTCCTCCTCCGACAGGCCCATCTCGTCGGTGATGAGGTCGACGAAGGCGCGTACGCGCTCCGAGTGCCCGCGGGTGCGCTTGTCGTGCAGACCCAGGACGCCGACCAGCGTCACGAGCGTCTCGGCCGCCTCGAGCGGCGGCGTCGTCGCGCCCTGCGCCCGCAGCTTGATCAGGCGCTGCTCGATCGAGCGGACGCTGGGGGTCCGGACGCTGCGCAGCCGGGACGGTGCGCGGTCGGGGAACACCAGCGACAGCTCGAGCAGCACGGCCAGTGGCAGCAGCCGGCGGGCGAGCCGGTCGGCCGCGAACAGCACGACGCTCGAGCCGAGGAACACCAGCACGAACCAGCCCACCCGGGCCGCCGTGCTGTGCCCGACCGGCAGGACGCGCGCCAGGCCGATGCCGGCGAGCACCGACAGGACGAGCGGCACGAGGAAGACGAGCACGCGGACGACGCCGGCCCACACCGGGTGCGCCGCCCATCGGTCGTTGCGCCGCTCGACCACGCGAGGGCCTCCGTACCGCGGGGATGTGGACGCCCCAGAGTACGGCCCGCGGCTAGGGTCCGGAGGTGTCTCGTCGACTGCCGCTGTTCCCGCTCGGGATGGTGCTGTTCCCGGGGCTCGTCCTGCCGCTGCACGTGTTCGAGGAGCGGTACCGCGTCCTGGTCCGCGAGCTGCTCGCGCTGCCCGAGGAGGAGCGCGTGTTCGGCGTCGTCGCGATCCGCCTCGGCCGCGAGGTCGGAGAGGACGGCGTGACGGCGCTGCACGAGGTCGGCTGCACCGCGCGGGTCCGGCAGGCCGAGGAGCACGAGGACGGCCGGTTCGACATCGTGACGACCGGGACGACCCGGTTCGCGCTGCGCGAGCTGGCCGAGGCGGAGGCGCCGTACCTCGTCGGGGTCGTGGACCTGCTCGACGACGAGCTGGGCGACCCGCAGGAGGGGGCACTGCTCGAATCCGCCGTACGGGCGGCGTACGTGGACTACCTGACCGCCCTGTCCGAGGCGGGCGCCGGCGAGCTCGAGGCGCCCGAGCTGCCGGACGACGCGCTGGTGCTCAGCCACCTGGTCGCGGCCACGGTGGTGCTCGACCTCGAGGACCGGCAGGCGCTGCTGGCCGAGCCGGACGGGGTGGCGCGGCTGACGACGGAGCTGGCGGTGCTGCGCCGTGAGGCCCGGCTGCTGCGGGCGCTCGGAACGGCTCCGGCGCCCGAGCTCGCCCGGACGGCAGCGCACCCGAACTAGGCGACCTCGTCCGGCCGCGCCGCGACCAGCGTCAGGAAGGCGCCCAGCGCGGCGATGGGCCAGGCCAGCAGGACCTGCCACGCCTGCAGGGCGACGTTCGCGACGTAGCGGCCCTGCTGCCCGGCGGCCGCGGCGTTGCGCAGCGCGTCCTGGTGCGGCCGCATGCCGACCTTCGACGCGACGTACGCGGCGACCAGCCCGCCCACGGCCAGCCCCACGACCACGTACGGGCCACTCCCCCGCGCCAGGAGCCAGGTCAGCAGGCCGAGCAGGATCCCGGCCAGCAGCGTGATGCCGAGGAACCACCCGTCCGCGGCGACGAAGACCTCGGAGGCGCCGTCGGCGAAGGTCGCTCCCGCCGCCGTGATGTCGATCCGCGCGTGCGGCGCGAGCGCGGCCCAGAGCAGCCCGACGGGGGCGCCGAGGAGGATCGCGACGGCGGTGACGAAGAAGCTGCTGACGAGGTCCTCGTACGTGGGCTTCACCGCCGCACCGCCCGGCCGAACGCGAGCGACGCGAGCACGAGGGCGGCTACCGCGACCGCAGCGCAGACCAGCAGGTCCGTCGTGAGCACAGACCAGTCCGGGCGCGGCCGGAGCGCCTCAGCAAGGGCATCAGCCGCGTACGTGCTCGGCACCAGGGCACGCAGCACGCGCAGCACCTCCGGCATCCGCGCCGCCGGGATGATGCCGAGGAAGAGGACCGCCGACATGCCGAGCTGCCCGGCCGTCGTCGCCAGCTCCGGGCGGGGCGCGAGCAGACCGAGGAGCGCGCCGAGCCCGGCCAGTGACGCGCCGGCGAGCGGCAGCACCAGGACGAGCACCCACAGGTGCGCGAGCGGCAGCCCGTACAGCAGGCAGCCCATGATCGCCGTCAGCACGGCGCCCGGGAGGGTGAACGTCGCGTACGAGGCGGCGGTGCCGAGCACGACGGCCGCGGCCGGGACCGGCAGCGCGGCGTAGTGGTCGAGGGCGCCGGTGCCGCGCAGCATGCCGAACCGCTGGGCGAGCAGGTTGAGCGCGACAAACGCGACGACCAGCACGGTGGCCCCGGCGACGACCTGCCTGCTCGTGCCGGCGCTGCCCTCGTCGACCACGCCGCGCAGCAGGAGCAGGATGCCGACGGACTGCAGGGTGGCGACGAACAGCAGCGGCCCGCGCGCCGCGCGGGCACGGGACAACTGCCCGGCGGTCACGGCGCGGAGGGCCGCGAACGGCCCGGGGGCCGCGGCGAGCGGGTAGGTCACGCCTTCTCCAGGTCGCTGTCGCGGCCGCCGAGCGCGAGGTAGACGTCCTCGAGCGAGGGGGTGGCCAGGGTGAAGTCGTCGAGCGCCGCGAAGGCAGGGCCGGCGGTGAGCCGGCCCAGCGCCTCGCGCGCCTCGTCGGTCGGGAGCCGGGCG
>JBHENF010000190.1:0-5696 GCA_046262175.1 Mycobacteriales bacterium | reverse complement strand
AGCACCGCGTCGCCGAAGCGGACCTCCCCCTCGGTCGCCCGGTAGACGCCGGACAGCACGTTGAACATCGTCGACTTACCGGCACCGTTGGGGCCGATGATCGCGTGGATGGTCCCGGGCTCGACCGTGAACGACACCTCGGACAGCGCGGAGAGGGCGCCGAAGCGGACGACGACGTCCTTCGCCACCAGCGGCGGGACATCGGTGCGGATCTCGCTGTCGACGCTCATCCGGCCCACCTCGACAGCGTCTTGCGCGGCCCGGTCGGCGCCACCGGCTCCGCGACGTGGTCGGCGTCGTGGCCGAGGTAGAGCTTCTGCACGTCGTCGGTCGCAGCCAGCTCGGCCGCGTCGCCGGACAGCGACACCTCGCCGACGTCGAGCACGTAGGCGAGGTCGGCGACGCCGAGCGCCATGGTGGCGTTCTGCTCGACCAGCAGCACCGAGGTCCCTTGCCGGTTGATCTCGCGGATCACCTCGCCGATCTGGCCGATGACCCGCGGGGCGAGGCCCAGCGACGGCTCGTCGAGCAGCAGCAGCTTCGGGCTCGCCATCAGCGCCCGGCCGATCGCCAGCATCTGCTGCTCGCCGCCCGACAGCAGGCCCGCGCGCTGTGCGCGCCGCTCGGCGAGCACCGGGAACAGGTCGAGGGCGCGGGCCTGCGCCTTCACCTTGGCTGCCTTGTCGTTGTTGCCCATGCCACCCGCGCGCAGGTTCTCCTCGACCGTCAGCCGGGAGAAGATCCGCCGCCCCTCGGGCACCTGGACCAGCCCGAGCTGCACGCAGCTCGCGGGGTCGCGGCCGGCCAGGCTCGTGCCGTCGAAGGTGATCGAGCCGCTGTCGACGCGTCCCTTCTGCAGCGCGAGCGTGCTGGAGATCGTGCGCAGCAGGGTCGTCTTGCCGGCGCCGTTGCTGCCGAGGACAGCCACGACCTTCCCGGGCGGCACCTCCAGCGAGACGCCGCGCAGTGCGCGGACGGCGCCGCCGTACGTGACGTGCAGGTCCTGCACCTCGAGCAAAAGGCCTCCTCAGCCGGTTGCCGGACTCTGGCACATCTGTGACCTGGTGCACACCGGAACGCCGTGTCCGAGACCTGTTCGCGATCTGCGACCGGTCTTGCGCACCGCAATGGGTAGCGTTCTGCAGCGTGGAGCCCCCGACACCGGCCCGCCGGGCATGACCGACATCCTGGTCAGCGCGGGGATCATCGCCCTGCTCATCCTGTTCGGCGGCGTGTTCGTCGCCAGCGAGATCGCCCTGGTCTCGTTGCGGGAGAGCCAGGTCAAGGCGCTGGCGGAGACCGGCAAGCGCGGTCGGCGGGTCGCCCTGCTCGCCTCCTCGCCGAACCGCTTCCTCGCGACCGTCCAGCTCGTGGTGACCGCCGCCGGCTTCATGTCGGCGGCCTTCGGCGAGTCCCGCCTGTCGAGCCACCTGGCGCCGGCGCTGGCCGACCTCGGGCTGTCCGAGGGCGTCGCCGACGTCGTGTCGCTCATCCTGATCACGCTGATCATCAGCTACTTCGCCATCACCGCCGGGGAGCTCGTCCCGAAGCGGCTCGCCCTGCAGCGCGCGGAGAAGACGGCGCTGCTGCTCTCGCCCCTGGTGGACCGCTCCGCCCGTATCAGCCGCCCCGCGATCTGGCTGCTGTCCCGTAGCACGGACGTGCTCGTCCGGCTGTTCGGCGGTGACCCGGGTGCGAAGCGCGAGGCCTTCACGGAGGAGGAGCTGCGCGGCCTGGTCGCGAGTCACGAGTCGCTGACGAAGGACGAGCGCAAGCTCATCGACGACGTGTTCGCCGCGGGCGAGCGGCAGCTGCGGGAGGTGATGATCCCGCGAACGGAGGTGGCGTTCCTCGAGGCGACCACGACGGTGTCGCGGGCGCAGAAGCTCACCTCGGACGCGCCGCACTCGCGCTACCCCGTGGCGCGCGACTCGCAGGACGACGTCGCCGGCTTCGTGCACGTCCGCGACCTGATGGTGCCGGCGGCCAAGGCCCGCACCATGAAGGTCGCCGACGTCACCCGTGACGTGAAGCTGCTGCCCGGGACGAAGAAGGTGCTGCCCGCGCTGTCGGAGATGCGCCGCGAGGGCCACCACATGGCGATCGTCGTGGACGAGTACGGCGGGACCGCCGGGATTGTCACGATGGAAGACCTCATCGAAGAGGTGATCGGTGACATCCGCGACGAGTACGACGTGGAGGGCGACGAGGCGCTGCGGATCGCCGGCGTGGACGTCGAGGCCGACGGGCTGCTGAACCTGGACGAGGTGTTCGACCAGACGGGCGTCCGGCTGCCCGAGGGGCCGTACGAGACGCTCGCCGGTTACGTCATGGCCTCGCTCGGGCACGTGCCCCGCCTGGGTGAGGCGGTCGAGGTCGACGACCACCGGCTGACCGTGACCGAGCTGGACGCACGACGGGTGGCGCGCGTGCGGGTCGACCCGATCGAGGCCGTCGAGGACCAGCAGCACGTGGAGGCGTCATGAGCAGGGACCTGAGCTCGCGCACGCAGTACCCCGCCGGTGTGGCCGAGGTGTTCGCGCTGCGCACCAGCGAGCGCTGGATCGCGCTCAAGGCGGAGCGGCTGCGCGACGGCAGCCGGCTCGTCGAGCGGACGGAGCGCCCGGACGGCGGCGTCGACGTCGCGGTGTCGCGGGAGCTGCCGTCGGGCGTCCCGGGCTTCCTGCAGAAGTTCCTGCCGAAGGACGGGCGCGTCGTGCAGCGCGAGCAGTGGGGCCCGCCGGATGCGACCGGGCGCTGCACCGGCACGTGGTCGGTGGAGATCCCGGGCGCCCCCGCCAAGCTCGGCGGCACCAGCTTCGTGGAGCGCTCCGGCGACGGCAGCGTGCAGCAGATCGACGGCAGCGTGAAGGTCTCGGTCCCGATCATCGGCGGCAAGGCGGAGCAGTTCATCGCCGACATGACGACGAAGCTGATGGCCAAGGAGGCCTCACTCATGGTCGCTAGCCTGTCCGAGTGAGTGACAGCGTGACCCGTCCCCGCGTGCTGTCCGGCATCCAGCCGACCGGTCCCGGCGCCCACCTGGGCAACTACCTCGGCGCGATTCGCAACTGGGCAGTCATGCAGGACAAGAACGACTGCTACTTCTTCATCGCCGACCTGCACTCGCTGACGGTCCTGCCCGAGCCCGGATTTCTGCGTGAGCGGACCCGCGGCGCCCTGGCCGAGCTGCTCGCGATGGGAGTCGACCCTGAGCGCAGCACCGTCTTCGCGCAGAGCCACGTGCGCGAGCACCCCGAGCTGGCCTGGGTCCTCGGCTGCCTGACCGGCTTCGGCGAGGCCGGCCGGATGACGCAGTTCAAGGACAAGGGCGGCGGCTCGGTCGGATTCTTCTACTACCCGGTTCTGCAGGCCGCGGACATCCTGATGTACCAGGCCGACGCGGTCCCGGTCGGCGAGGACCAGCGCCAGCACCTCGAGCTGACGCGTGACCTTGCGCAGCGCTTCAACAGCCGCTACGGCGACACCTTCACGGTGCCGGGGGCCTACGCGCAGCAGCCCGCGGCGCGCATCAAGGACCTGCAGGACCCGAGCCGCAAGATGAGCAAGAGCATCGGCGGCAACGGCACGATCTGGGTCCTCGACGATCCGAAGCTGCTCGCGAAGAAGGTGAAGAGCGCCGTCACCGACACCGGCCGCGAGGTGCGCGCCGCCGACGACAAGCCGGGCGTCACGAACCTGCTCACCGTTCTGTCGAGCATCACGGGCCAGACGACCGAGGAGCTGGAGGCGACGTACGCCGGCAAGGGCTACGGCGACTTCAAGGCCGACGTGGCGGACGCGCTGGTGGAGCTGTTCGCACCGGTGCAGAAGCGGTACGCCGAGCTCGTCGCCGACCCGGGCTACCTCGACGAGGTGTACGAGCAGGGCGCCGCCAAGGCGACTGAGGTCGCCGTCGCCACCCTGACGAGCGTCCGGGAACGGGTCGGGCTGCTGGCACCGCGGACGCCGTGATGTCGCGCCGCGAGATCGGTGTCGCCATCGGCCTGCCCGAGCCGCTGCACACCGAGCTGACGTCGTGGCGTGAGCGGTTCGGTGACCCCAACGCCAGGTCGATCCCGCCGCACATCACGCTGGTGCCGCCGACGGCCCTGCCGGACGTGCGACTGCACGACGTCGAGGAGCACCTGCGTCAGGTAGCCGCCGGCGAGGAACCGTTCGACGTCCACCTGCGCGGGTCGTCGACCTTCCGGCCTGTATCCCCCGTCGTGTTCGTGCCGCTGGTGCTGGGCATCAGCGGCTGCGAGCGGCTCGAGGCGAAGGTCCGCCGCGGCCCGCTCGCCCGCGAGCTCGGGTTTCCGTACCACCCGCACGTGACGGTTGCTCACGACGTGGGCGAGGAAATGCTCGACCGCGCGTTCGTCGAGCTGGCGTCGTACGACGCGACGTTCCGGGTGTGGGGCTTCACGATGTTCGAGCAGGGCAAGGATCGCGTGTGGCGGCCGCAGCGCGACTTCCCGTTCGGCCGCGGCGGTCTGCCAGGCCCTGCCGAACCAGAGGATGCGGCTGCGAGCTAGCGGGTAGGGCATCGGCGTGTCAGTGATCACCAAGGCCAAGTCCGGGTTCGTCGAGGCGCGCAAGAAGCGCCCCTTCCTCGACCACCTCCTCCGCATGTACGGCCGCTACCAGGCCGACGGTGGTGACCGCTTGGCGGCCGGCGTCACCTTCTACTGGTTCCTGTCGCTGTTCCCGATCCTGCTTCTCGCCATCTCGATCCTCGGGTTCGTCTACGGAGACGCGGCCGCGTCGAAGGTCTCGAGCGGGCTCGAGGGCTACCTGCCTGCCCAGCTCGTCGAGACCATCGGCATGACCCTCGAGGACGCGAAGGGCAAGGCCGGTGTCTTCGGTCTGCTCGGCCTGCTGCTGTCCGGCCTCGGCTGGATCGACGGCCTCCGCGAGGCGATCCGCAGCATCTGGCACCAGAACATCAAGGCCGGCAACCTCGTCACCCGCAAGCTCGTCGACATCATCGTGCTGGTCGGTTTGTTCGCGACCATCGCGGCGTCGATCGTCATCTCGGGTGCGACAACCGCGGCGACAAGCGGCGTGCTGCACCTGATCGGGTTCGACAAGACCAGCACGGTCGCGGAGCTCGTGACGCAGGCGCTGGCCTACCTGCTCGCCGGCGTCGCGGACACCGTGCTGTTCCTGTACATGTTCACGCGCCTGCCCAAGCTGAAGACGCCGATCCTGAAGGTGCTCAAGGCGGCCGTGTTCGGGGCAGTCGGGTTCGAGATCCTCAAGTTCGTCGGCGCCTTCTACGTCGCCCGCACCACGTCGAAGGGCGAGGCGACGTACGGCGCCTTTGCGGTCGTCGTCGGGCTCCTGCTGTTCCTCAACCTGGTGTCGCGGCTCATCCTGCTGACGGCGGCGTTCGCGGTGACGAAGCCGTACGACAGCGACGTCCCTCCGTCGGGGACGGCCGACCGCGCGTCGGCGCGCAAGGCGGGCATCCCCGAGGAGTACGCGGACAACGATGACCCCGACAACCCGCCGACGCTCCTGGGCGACGGGTCGCCCTCGCCGCTGAGGGCGGCCATTGCGGATCAGACGCCACCGCAGGACGTGCCGGAGGGTCGGGACGCGCTGACGGCGGAGGACCCGGTGCAGGCAGAGGCGAACGAGAACGACCGGATGCGGCCGGCAGCGGTGGCCGGCGCGGCCTCGCCTGCTGC
>JBHENF010000189.1:0-7168 GCA_046262175.1 Mycobacteriales bacterium | reverse complement strand
CCTCGTCGGCGCGCCACTTCTCCAGCTCGTACGTACCGCTGTCCCAGACGCTGACGTGCCCGCCGCCGTACTCGCCCCTCGGGATGTCGCCCGCGAACGTCGCGTACGTCAGCGGGTGGTCCTCGGTCTGCTTCGCGAGGTGGTTCTTGGCCGGATCGAGCGGCAGGCCCTTCGGCACCGCCCAGCTGACCAGCACGCCGTCCCGCTCGAGCCGCACGTCCCAGTGCAGCGCGGTCGCGTGGTGCTCCTGGACGACGAACGTGTCGCCCCTGCCGGCCTGCTCGTCTCCGGTGTGGTCAGCGGGTAGGTCCTCGGCCGCCGGGACGGGCTCGGGCGTCCTCGCCGGGTTCCGCTTGTTCCGGTACGTCTCCAGGGCCACGCGATCTTCGTACCCCGCATCGGATGCATCCACCTCGCGGCGTCGCGAGCCGGGTGGGGCCGGTGGGGCCCCCGCGCGCCCGAGGTGGATGCATTGGGTTCCAGGCGTGCGGCAGGATCCGCGCATGCCTGCCGTCGGTGGAACCGGACTCGCCCTTCCCCTCAACCTCGCGCTGCCCGTCCGCGGGTTCGTCGAGGTCGCCGCGGGTGCGGAGGCCGCGGGTTACGACCGGCTGTGGGTCGCCGAGGCGGGCAACAACGACGCCTTCGGGCTGCTGACGGCGGTCGCTCTCGGCACGAGCACGGTCGGGCTGGCGACGGGCGTCGTGCCCATCTACACCCGGACGCCGTCGCTCATGGCCCAGTGCACCGCCACGCTGCAGGACGTCTCCGGCGGCCGCTTCACCCTCGGCGTCGGCGTGAGCAGCAAGACGATCGTCGAGCGCTGGAACGGCGTGCCGTACGACAAGCCGCTGGGCCGCATCAAGGAGTACGTCGAGGTCGTCCGCCGGCTGCTCGACTGGGAGAAGCTCGACCACGCCGGCACCTACTACGACGTGCACGGCTACATGCTGCTGATGAACAACCCGAAGCCGCCGAGCCCGATCATTCTGGGTGCCCTCAACGAGCAGATGCTGCGCGCGGCCGGGGAGGTGGCGGACGGCGTCTGCCTCAACTGGATCGGCGCCCACGCCGTCGCGGATGCGCTGGCGCAGGTGAAGGCCGCGCCGCGGGAGACGACCAACGCGTGCTTCGTACGGGTCTGCGTCACCGACGACGTCGACAGCACCAGGCGGTGGGCGCGCCGCGAGGTGATGTCGTACGTGACGGTGCCGGCGTACCGCAAGGCGTTCGGCGTGCAGGGCTGGGACGACGTCACGACGAAGGCGATGGAGCTGTGGGAGGCGGGCGACCGCAAGGCCGCGGCCCGGAGCCTGCCCGACGAGTTCCTCGACACGCTGGTGATCGCGGGCGACGCCGACGACGTCCGGCGGCGCTTCGAGGCCTTCCGCGCCGCCGGGGTCGACGAGCCGGTCGCGTTCCTCGTCAGCGGCCAGAGCGACCCGGAGGCGGTCCGGGCAGAGATCGAGGCCACGACGGCGGCGCTCGCGCCGGGCTGAACCTCCCTTACGCGGGCGTCGTCCCGCGGCCAGACTTCCGGCGTCGGCCGGGGCGGGTGTGTGGACCCGCCCCGGCCGCACCTCTAGCGTGATCGACAACGCGTGCGGGTAAGGGGCTGCAGTGAGGTCGATCTGGAAGGGCGCCATCAGCTTCGGACTGGTGACGATCCCGGTGAAGCTGTACAGCGCGACCGAGCAGAAGGACGTCTCCTTCCACCAGGTCCGGCGCTCCGACGGCAGCCGGATCCGGTACAAGCGGGTCGCGCAGGCCGACGGCGAGGAGGTCCCGTACGGCGAGATCGCGAAGGGGTTCGAGCTCGGCAACGGCGAGACCGTCGTGCTCACGGACGAGGATTTCGCCGACCTGCCCCTGACGACCAACCGCGCGATCGACGTGCTGCAGTTCGTGCCGCTCGAGCAGGTCGACCCGATCTACTTCGAGAAGACGTACTACATCGAGCCGGACAAGACGGGCGCGAAGCCGTACGTGCTGCTGCGCGACGCGCTCGCCGGGTCGGGCAAGGTCGCGCTGGTCAAGGTGGCGCTGCGCAACCGCGAGTCGCTCGCGACGATGCGCGTACGCGAGGGCGTCTTCGTGCTGGAGACCATGCTCTGGCCGGACGAGGTCCGCAAGCCCGACTTCGGCTTCCTCGACGACGACGTCGAGGTACGGCCGCAGGAGCTGGCCATGGCGGGCAGCCTCATCGAGACCCTGAGCGGAGACTTCGACCCGAGCCAGTACAAGGACTCGTACCGCGAGGCGCTCAACGCCGTCATCGAGGCGAAGGTGGCCGGGCACGAGGTGAAGCAGCCGGAGGCCGCGCAGCCGACCTCCGGCACGGTCGTCGACCTGATGGCCGCGCTGCGCGCGAGCGTGGAGGCGGCGAAGGCTGAGCGCGGCGACCAGCCCAGCGCGAAGGCGAGCGCGGCGGCGAAGCCGGCGAAGAAGGTGACCGCGCAGAAGGCCGCGCCGAAGAAGGCCGCGTCGCACACGGCTGAGCCCAAGAAGGTGGCGAAGAAGGCCGCGCCGAAGAAGGCCGCGAAGGCGGCGGCACGCAAGTCGGCCTAGCGCTCAAGACGGGCTCCGTCAGGGTCGATCATCCTGAGGACCCCCTGGAACAGGAGTGCCTGCCGTGACCGTCGCCGACCACCGCGAGATCGTCGCGGCGCTGCGCGACGTCCCCGGCGTGTCCGAGGCGGACGTCGAGCCGGACAGCGACGGTGGCATGGGCCTGCTCCGGCTCGGGCTCGCGCCCGGCGTGGACGAGGTCGAGGTGGCGACGGTCGTCGGGCGACTGCTCCGCGAGCGCTTCGGCATCGGCGTCGACGCCGAACGCGTCCAGATCGTGGAGGACGCCGATCTGGCGCGCCCGCCGGTCCCCACAGCCCCCTCGGTGCCGGCGCAGCGGCCTGCAGAGCGCCCGGCGATCTCCCGGATGCACCTGGTCTCCTCCGGCCTCGACGTCACCGCCACCGTGACCCTGTCCTCGGCCGGCCGCACCGCCGTCGGCGAGGGACGCGGCAACGCGTCGCAGGTGGGCGTGCAGCGCGCGGTCGCCAACGCCACTCTGCGCGCCGTCGAGGAGCTGCTGGACGGCGTGGCCCGCTTCGAGCTGGACCACCTCGAGGTGACCCAGCTGGGCTCCGAGCGCACCGTCCTGGTCGCCCTGTCCATGCTGTCCAGCCGGGGGACCGAGCGCCTGACAGGGGCGGCCGGCGTACGCGAGGACGTGCGGCAGGCGGTCATCCGGTCCACGCTGGACGCCCTCAATCGACGGTTCGAGACGCTGCTGTCCTGAGACGCGCCGGTACGGTGGCACGGTCCTGCCCCCTTACCCCGAGGCCCGTCCCGCATGAGCGCCCCCGAGCAGGCCGACGCCCTGTCTGAGCGCCTGCACGAGGACTCCCGACGGATCGCCGCGGTGCGGCGGGTCCTCACCGCCGGCCTGCCGCCGCACAGCCTCGATCGCCTGACCCGCCTGGCCGCGGAGCTGCTGGGAACCACCTACGCGCAGGTCTCCCTGCTCGCGGAGGAGCAGATCATCGCGAGCATCCACGGGCTCGAGATCGCGCTGGCCGACCGCGCGTCCGCCGCCACCGACAGCCTGTGCAGCCTGACGGTGGAGGCCGGCGCCGCCGTGGCCGTCACCGACACGCACGCGCACCCGCGCACTGCCGCGCTGCCGCAGGTCACCGGCGGTCTGGTGCGGTCCTACCTCGGCGTCCCGCTTCGCGACTCTGCGGGGCTGATCCTCGGCGCGCTGTGCGTCTACGACGGCGTCGAGCGCGCCTGGTCGGCGGGCGACGTCGGGGTGCTCGGCGAGCTCGCAGCCAGCGTCGTGGCGGAGCTGGAGCTGCGGGCGCTCGCCGCGGACATGACCCGCAGCTCGGCGCAGCTGGAGCTGGCGCTGGGAGCGGCCGACATCGGCAGCTTCGACTACGACCTCGTCTCCGGCGCGCTGCAGTGGGACGACCGGCTGGTTGCGCTGTTCGGCTACGACCGGAGCACGTTCGGTGAGCACTGGGCCAGCTTCGAGGCGCGGGTGCACCCCGAGGACCTCCCGCGGGTCCGGGAAGCCGTCGACCGCGCGGTCGAGAGCATCGGCGACTTCTCCGCCGACTACCGGATCGTCGTGCCGGGCACCGGCGACCGCTGGGTCCAGGCACGCGGCCGGGTGCTGCCGGACATGCTGGGCCGGCCGTCCCGGCTGCTCGGGGCCGCCTTCGACGTCACCGAGCTGCGCTCCACCCGCGACCGGCTCGCTCGGCTGCTGGAGACCATGAGCGACGCTTTCATGGCGCTCGACCACGAGTGGCGGTTCTCGTACGTCAACCCCGAGGCGGAGCGGCTGCTGGCCCGCCGCCGCGAGGACCTGCTCGGCCGCAGCATCTGGGCCGAGTTCCCGGAAGCTCTCGGCGGCACCTTCCAGGAGCGGTACGAGCACGCCGCGCGCACCGGGGAGACGGTGCTGTTCGAGGAGTTCTTCGCGCCGCTGGATCGCTGGTTCGAGGTGCGGGCGTGGCCGGGTCCGGACGGCCTGTCGGTGTACTTCCACGACATCACCGAGCGCCGCCGGGCCGAGGGTGAGCGGCAGGCGGTCGTGCTCGAGCGCGAGCAGGCGTACGCCGCCGCCGAGGCCGCGAACACGCGGCTCGCGATGCTTGCCGACGCCTCCACCCGGCTGTCGGCGTCGCTGGAGCCGGCGGACGTCCTGCGCACGCTGGCGGGTCTGGTCGTCCCGCAGCTCGGCGCCTGGGTGGTCGTGGCGCTGGTGGCCGAGACGGCCGCGCCCCTGCTGGGCCGCGACGAGGTCGCCGACCCCATGCGGCTGCAGGTCGTCGAGGTCGCCCACCCGGACCCCGTCGTCTGCGGCGACCTGCGCGAGCTGCTGTCGTCGCTGCCGCTGTCCCTCGATGACCCGGTAGGCGTGGGCGCCGTCACCCGGACCGGCGAGCCGGAGTGGCTCGCCGAGGTGCCGGACGAGGCGCTCGCGAGCGTTGCCCCCGACGAGCAGACACTGGCGGCGCTGCGCGCGCTGCACGTGCACGCGGCCCTGACGGTGCCGCTGACCAGCCGCGGCCGCCGGCTCGGCGCCATGACGGTGGCGCAGCCGACCGGCGGGGCCATCGACCGCGCGCTGCTGCTCGACCTCGCCGGCCGAGCGGGGGCGGCGCTCGACAACGCCCTGCTGTACGGGACCGAGCGGCGGACCGGGATCACCCTGCAGCGCAGTCTGCTTCCACGTGAGCTGCCGGACGTCCCCGGCCTGCTGCTCGCCCCGCGGTACCTGCCCGGCGCCACCGGCGCGTTCGTGGGCGGCGATTGGTACCAGGGCGTGCCGGTCGGCGACGGGGTCCTGCTTGCCATGGGCGACGTCATGGGCCACGGCATGCGCAGCGCGGCCCGGATGGGACAGCTGCGGGCGATCGTCGCCACGCTGGCCCTCGAGGGTCACATGCCGGGCGAGCTGCTGACCCGGCTGGCCGCGAGCAGCGACGTCCTGCTCGACCTCGAGCTCGCGACGCTGCTCGTCGCGCACTACGACGTGCCGACGCGCACGATGACGGTCGCCTCCGCGGGTCACCCGCCGCCGCTGCTCACGGTGCCGGGCGTCGAGCCGTCGTACGTCGACGTCGTGCCGGGCCCGCCCATCGGAACGTTCCCCGGGACGTACCCCGAGGCGACGGTCCGGATCGAGCCAGGCGCGACACTCGTGCTGTACACCGACGGCCTGATCGAGAGCCGCGATGCCCCGTTGGACGACGGTCTCGAGCGGCTGCGCGTCTGCCTGCGAAACGTCGACCTGCCGCCGGAGGACGTCTGCACCCATGTCCTGCGCGCGCTCGGGCGACTGGCTGGCGGCGAGGACGACGTGGCGCTGCTGGTCATGGCAGCCATCGCATGACCGTCTGCCTGCAAGGCGGCGGGGAGTTCTCCGCCGGCTGCCGCGCCATGGACGCCGACCTTGCCAAGCGCGCCGGAGGTCGCGTCGTGGTCACCGCACTCGCCGGCGCCGTGGGCAGCGACTACGACACCGCGACCGCCAACGGCGTACGCCACTTCCGGGCCGTCGGTGGCCGCGATGTCGTCGGTGCTCCCGACGTCCGCATCGACCCCGAGGGTGCAGCCGAGGCGGTCCGGTCGGCGCGGCTGCTCGTGCTGCCCGGCGGCTCGCCGTCCCGGCTGCTGGAGGCGCTGACGTCCACGTCGATCGGGGATCTGGTCGGCGACCTGCTGGCGGACGGCGGGCTGGTCATGGGCGCGAGCGCGGGTGCGATGGTCCTGTGTCCGTGGACGGTCCTGCCCGACAGGCGCACGGCCGGGACCGTGGCGGTCGAGCGTGGGCTCGGGCTCGTGCCGGACGTCCTCGTGCTGCCGCACTGGAGCGGCGGCTCGAGCCGCGGCGACTGGCTGCGCGCGATCGACGCGGCGGTCCCGAACGGAGCGCAGGTGCTCGGGATCCCCGAGGAGTCAGGGGTTCTCGTCGACGACGAGGTGCTGACGGCGGTGGGCACAGCGCCGACACGGCTGGTCACGTCCGGCCGCGACCTCGCCGTCGGCGAGTCCTGGCGCCTGCCCTGACCGGATTCCGCGACATACTGATGCGCTGACCTGCGAGAACGACTGTCGAGGGGATCGCTCACGTGTCGAACGACGGAACGACGATGCCCGGCGCGGGAGGCGGCCTGCCATCCGCCGGCGGCGCCGTCTCCGAGCGCATGCAGGCGTTGCTGTCGCGCGCGGTCGAGCAGGAGGTGGCCGAGCAGCGCAGCATCGCCAACGCCATCGCGGAGGTGCGCGCGCAAGTGGCGGCCGTCGGAGAGGGCTTGCGCGGAGCTGCGTCGGGCGTCGCCGTCGAGCGGTTGCGGACCGACCTCGCCACCGTCGCGAACGAGCTGCGGAGCTCGACCAGCACGCTGGGCGAGCGCTTCGACGTGCTCGGTCGTCGCCTCGACGAGCAGGGCGCGCAGCTGTCGGCGACCGGCTCGGGGACAGCGGAGCTGGGCGGCCGGTTCGACGCCATCTCCAGCGAGGTCGGCGCGCAGGCGGCGAGCATCCAGCGGCTGTCGGTGTCCGTAGGTGCGTTGGCCTCGTTCCCCGAGGCGCTCGCCGCGCTCCAGAAGGACATCGCGGGCCTGCACGACCGGCTCGCGCCGCTGGGGGACGT
>JBHENF010000188.1:0-14980 GCA_046262175.1 Mycobacteriales bacterium | reverse complement strand
GCCGACGAGCCACGTCGGGACCGAGTCCTTCGACCGCACCGGAGCAGCCGCCGAGGCGATCTGCGGCGCCGGCACCGGGGACGGGCTGGGCTCGGCCGCGACGACCGCCGCCTGAGCCGGGGCGAGCTGCACCGGTGCGGCCGCGGACGCCGGCAGCGGCTGCGCGGTGCCGGTGGCGCGGGTGACGGTGAACAGCGTCGAGCGCAGCCCGAGCCGGCGCGCCGCGTCCACGCCGGTCAGCTCGACCGGCCCCGCCGCCCCGTCGAGCCGCAGCCGGGTGACGCGTCCGGAGGGCCCCTTGGCGGCGACCGTGATGACATCGAGCCGGCCCGAGTAGCCGAGCCGGGCGGCGATGTCCGCCGGCGACGCCGTCACCTTCCAGGGCGCGACGCCGCCGGGTGCGTTGACCCCGCCAGGCAGGTAAGGGCTCGTGCTCGTACCGCCGAAGCCCTCGCCCGGCGTTGCCGTCACACCGCCGGCGTTGGCGCTGTAGAAGGTGTCGGCTAGCCCGCCGCGGTAGGTGACGACCTCACCCCGCGTGTAGGCGGCCGCCGCCGCGGACCGCGGGCTCTCCGACTGCACGCCGAGGAAGACCTGGCAGCGCGTGTCGTCGCAGACGTCGTACCCGAGCGGGTGCCCGGCGCCTACGGCACGCAGCGCGTACGTCCGGGCGGCGACCGCCTGCGTGCGCAGAGCGGCGGCCGGCCACGACGACGGCACCTCGCCGAGCCCGCGCAGGTAGTCCTCGATGTCGAGCACGTCGACCAGCCGGAACCCCGACCGCGAGATCGCGAGGATCTGGCCGCGGTACGACCGGCCGGTCGCGCCGACGGTCGTGGTGCCGCCGGACAGCGGCGCGACGGTGACCGGGCTGCTGCTGTCGAACGTCAGCGGCGCATCGCCGCTCGGCGAGGGTGCGGCGGTCGCAGGCGCGGGTGCGGGCGCCGCCGACGACGGCCGCGGCGCGGCGGACCGCGGTGGCGGCGAGCCGGCGGCGGTCGGCCGCGGCGATGCCGAGGGACTGCTGGCGGGGCTCGGTGACGGGATCACCGGCGGCAGCGGGCCGCCGCTGGGCGACGGGGACGGCGACTCGAGCAGCGCCGCCCGTACGGCAGCGCCCTGAGGCGGGACCGCCTCCCGTACGTGGTAGCCGGCCCCGTCGGCGACGACGCGCAGCACCGCGCCCGGGCGGGCCTGGACGCTGCGGCTGCCGTCACCCACCTGCGCGCCGCGCGGCACCGTCAGCTGTACCTCGCCCGCCGGCGCACCCGCCTCCCAGACCGCGACCCGGATCAGGCTGCTACGCCGTGCGCGGGTCGTGCCCGGGTAGAAGTGCTGGAGGATCTGCTCGTGGTCCAGGCCCGCCGCGGCCATGGCGTTGGCGCTGTCCTGGGCCATGCCTACGCCGTGGCCGTAGCCCTTGCCGTCGAGCACGAACACCTCGGCGGTCGGTGCGGCTCCGGCAGGCAGGCTCAGCAGCACGCCGCTCGCGACGGCCGCGAGCGCGAGCACCCGGCGGGTCGTCACCTCTCCAGGCTAGGTGCTGGAGCCGGACTAGTGGCCGGGTCGGCGGCGTTGTGCCCTCAGACGTCGAGCGGAGGTCGCGGTGGAGCCCAGGGACCAGGACCTGTACGAGGAGTACCAGCGCGGCGAGCTGTTCCTGCGGGCCGGCCAACCCGCCGAGGCGGCACGCATCCTCCAGCCAGTCGTGGAGGCAGCGCCGGAGAGCACGGCAGCCCTCGAGCTGCACGCGCGCGCGCTGTTCGGCTCGGCGCAGCTGGCGCGGGCCGAGGCGGCGCTGCGCGAACTGGTCGAGCGTCGGCCGGACGACGGCTGGGCCCAGTTCGCGCTCGCGCGCACGCTGGAGCGGTTGGGCCGTACCGAGGAAGCCGCGACGCACCGCCGGCTCGCCGACGCGCTCGGCTTCACCGAGAGCTGAGAAACTCCGGCGGCACCCGGTCGACCAGCCAGACGCCGTTCGTCGACCGGGTGAAGACGAAGCCGGCCGCAGCCATGCCCGCGGCATCCACGTGCAGGACGACAGGCCGGCCGCGGCGGGCACCGACGGCACGCGCCGTCAACGCGTCCGCGCTGAGGTGCACGGCGTGCCGCCCGCGCGGCAGCAGGCCCTGCTGCAGCACCTGCTGAAGGCTGCGCTCGGGGGTTCCGTGGAAGAGTAGGTCGGGAGGCCGCGCCGGTACGTACCCGAGCTGCACCGGGATGCTGTGGCCCTGCACCGCACGGATCCGCCGGCCGCTGTCGTCGTACGCGAACCTCTGCTTGTCGTTCGTGGCGACGACGTGGTCGAGCTGCTCGCGGGTCAGGCGCAGCGCGGCCAGCAGCTCGCCGACGTCGACCCAGCCGGCGGCGTCCCTCCGCAGCTCGGCGGTCTCGGGCGCGTGCCGCAGTAGGTACGACAGCCGCTTGCTGCGCCGCCGGGCATCAGACACGGGACGGGGGGTACCCGCACAGGCATGACCACTCATGACGCGAACCTCGACGACGTGATCGACCCTGAGCTGGACAAGGGCGTCCCTCACGACCGCGGCGCCTCCGGCGGGTCGCCCGACATGCCCGACGGGCTGATGCAGCACCAGGCGGAGCTGGACCGGCGCGCGGCTGGTCTCACCGGCGCCGACGAAGGTGACGGCACAGTGCAGCTGAGGTCCCGGCGGCGCGGCTTGCCCGACGACGGCCGCGAGATCGTCGAGCGGCACCTCGCCGTCTGGCAGCTGCTGGACGACGACGAGCGTGAACGCCTGCTCGTCATCACCGACCAGCTGCTGTCCCGCAAGCGGTGGGAGGCGGCGCAGGGCTTCACCCTGGAGGACACGGTTCGCGTCGTCATCGCTGCGCAGGCCGCGTTGCTGGTGCTGAACCTCGATGCAGACCACTACCGGCTCGTGAGCGCGGTCGTCGTCCATCCGAGCACCCTGACGGTCACCGGCGAGCGAGCCGGTCTCTTCCATGGCTCGGTCAGCGACGAGCCGCTGCCCGTGCTCGGACTGGCGCAGAGCGGTCGCGGGCCCGTCGTCGTCGCCTGGGACCAGGCACTGGCCGGGGCTTCTGGGACGGTTCCCGGACACAACGTCGTGCTGCACGAGTTCGCGCACAAGCTGGACATGCTCGACGGCACCATCGACGGCACCCCGCTGTTGCCGCGCGATGTCCGCGACGACTGGGTGCGGATCTGCACCGAGGTGTACGACGACCTCATCAGCGGGCACCCCCGGCCCCCGATGCGCTGGTACGGCGCGACAAACCCGGGCGAGTTCTTCGCCGTTGCGACCGAGGTGTTCTACGAACAGTCGCGCGAGCTCAGGGACGCGGAGCCCGACCTGTACGGCGTCCTCGCCCGCTTCTACCGGCAGGATCCGGCCGGGCGTTCCGTCAGTCGAGACCGAGTGTGAGCTGTGGCGCCGGCAGCTGGTGGTCGGGCCGGATGGGGCGTACCGCTGTCCCGATGGCGAGGAACTCGGTGGTGTGGGTGCCCCAGCGATGCGTCGTCTGGCGGAGGTCGACGCCGACGATTCCCTCAGCGCCCAGCGCCTCCGCCTCTGCCTGCATGCGTTCCATGGCCAGCTCCCGCGCGTCGTACAGCGCCTGTGTGAACTGCGGCAGCTCCTGGTTGCGGGTGATGGTCGACAGGACGTTGCCGAGACTGCGGTGCGCCACGTGGTAGACGCAGTTCCCCAGGACGAGGCCGAGGGGCGCGTAGCCGGTCTGCAGCAGGGTCCAGAAGTCCTGACCAGTCAGGTCAGAGGTGAAGGGCAGGCCCGACGGCTGCAGCCATCCTTCCGCCGGAGCCACGGTGCCTCGTTCTGCTATCACCGCCGTGCCGACCGCGACGAACTCCGCGAGGTCGTTGCCCCATTCCTGGTGCTCCACGGTCAGTCGCACCCCGACGACGCCATCGGCACCCAGCGCGTCGGCTTCGGCCTCCAACCGCGCCATGGCCTGCTCTCGCGCGGCGTACATCGCGGACGTCAGCGTCGTGAGCTCCTGGTTGGTCCCCCAGCGACGGAACTGCAAGCCCACGTGGAAGATCGAGCAGCCGAGCACGAGCCCGAGCGGCCGGAAGCCCGCCGACCGCACGAGCAGGAACTCGTTCACCGACAGGTCGCTGGTGAACAGCTGTCGGCCGGCGGTCGGTCCGAGCTCAGCGAGCCGCTCCAGGGCGCGTTCGGACAGCTGGACGTGGTCGGGCATCGTGCTCCTAGTGTCCGCGCCGAATCGTGAACGGGTCGACGACCGACGGGCCACTGCGGCGCGCGGCCTGCCGCGGCGAGAGCCGGATCATCGGCAGAACGTCGGATGCCGTCGCCGCCGCGGGAAGATCGAACCGGCTGATGGCGGTACCGAGGATCACCGCCTCGACGACGTGGTCCGAGCTCGGCGCTCCGCCGCGCGCCTTCGTGCACGCCTGCTCGTGAACGCTGACGGCGAAGTCCCCGACGACCGCGGCTTCGCCCGCGTGCAGCCGTATGTCCTCGTTGAGCCGGTCGCGCGCGTCGGCCCGCGCCTGCGTGGCCAGATCGCTGTAGGTCGGGAGCTCGACGTTGCCGGCCCAGGCCATGCGTCCCCGCGCCGTCGTGTTGCTGTCGTGCGCGACGACCGCACCCACGCCCATCACCAGGCCTGTCGGCGCCCAGCCCGCGCGCAGCAGGAGCGCGAGCTGGTCGCCGTCAAGATCTGACAGGAACGGCCCCGCGAGGTGCGTGCTGCCCGCCGAGCGGACGGCCGTGCCCAGTGCGGTGAACGACAGCGATCTCTGCACGGAGCCCGTGAACGGCTCCACGGCCAGGCGCACGCCCACGACACCGTCGGCGCCGAGCGCCGCGGCCTCACCCTGGAGCCGGCGAAGCGCCGACCGCCGGGCCCGGGTGTACGTGTGCACCAACGGGCCGAGCGTCTGCATGTGCGTACTGCGAACCTTGCCGACGTGTGCCGCCGCGCCGTGCACCGCGGGCTCGGCATGTCCCGCGCCCGGCCGCAGCCCGTACGACGTCGCGTAACCGCTACCGGCTGACCCGGCGTACACCCCGCACGCGCCCCGCCCCGTCTGGTTCAACGACCACACGGACGCGCCCATCACCTGGCCGACCGGAGCGAAGCCGACTGCGGACAGCGCCGCCTGCTGCCCAGCCGTCAGCTGAGAGCTCCACAGCCCACCCGCTCGCATCCGGCGCAGCCGCTCGCGCGCCGAGACCGGGACGGCGGCCGCCAGCTCCTGCCCGGCCAGGGATCCGGCACCGTCGCTCACGCACCGACGCTACGCCGAAGACCCTCCCCTAACCTGCCAGACATGAGCGCCGAGGCGGGTGGTGGCGCAGACGACGTGAACGCGCTCGCAGCCGCTCTGCGCTCGCAGAGCCAGGACAGCTCGCTCTACGCGGGCATGCTGCTGAACACGCTGTCCGCCGCGCTGCCCACGCCGATGGTCACCGTAGAGCGGGAGCGGGGACTGCGCCTGATGCGCCGCGGCCGACCGGCAGCAGTCACAGCCGTCACCGTCAGCGCCGGCGAACGGAAGTTCGAGCTGCGCCGAGACAGCCCCACCGCCGTTCCGCGCGCCACCGTGCAGCACATCGTCCGCGGGATCGTGCTGTCCTCCGACACCCTGTCCCTCACCGCCTGGACCACGGCGCTGGCGCGGGAGCTGACGCAACTAGCGGCTCGGGACCGCCACGTGGCCGAGGCCATAGAACGCCTGGTACGCGGTGCTGGGGGTCCCGCCTGAGGCAGGTCCGCGCGGCGAACTGAGGGCGTCGGGAGAAGGATGGTGAGGCAAGCAGAAGGCGCCACACCTGACCGATGCCTGCGACCGCGGTGCGCCAGGAACAGCAGAGGCGGCTCCCGGATCTCCCGGAAACCGCCTCTGACCTGCACTTCTTCGTAGCGGGGGCAGGATTTGAACCTGCGACCTCTGGGTTATGAGCCCAGCGAGCTACCGAGCTGCTCCACCCCGCGTCGGTGACACCACCTTACGTGTCCGGCGCCCGGCGTTGCAAACTCGTCCCATGGACATCACCGTCTGGGCCAACGACCGGTGCAGCAAGAGCCGCGGAGCGGAGGCGCTGCTGCAGGAGCGGGGGATCGCGTACGAGCGGATCCCGTACCTCGAGCAGGCACCGAGCCGCGCGGAGCTCGAGCGGGTGCTCGCCCTGCTGGGCACGGACGACCCGCGCGTCCTCGTCCGCACCGGCGAGCCGGAGTACGCCGAGCTGGCGCTCGCGGATGCGGACCGCGACGGGCTGCTCGCCGCGCTGAGCGAGCACCCGTCGCTGCTGCAGCGGCCGGTCGTGATCCGCGGCGACCGGGCCGTGGTGGCCCGGCCTGCCGAGAAGGTCCTCGAGCTGCTCGACTAGCGGGCAGACGGGGAAGCAGTCGGCGCCGGCGAGGCGCCGGACAGGCGGGCCAGCTGTTCGATCGCGGCCTGCAGCTGCTTCTGCGCCGTGCCGTACGCCGCGAAGTCACCGCGCTTCAGCGCCTCCTGGCCGGCTCGGAAGGCCGCCTCGGCCGCGGCAACCGCCGACTTCACGTCCCCGCCCGCACTCGGCGCCGTCGGCTCCGTCGGGTCCGCCGGCGTGTCCGGCGTCTGCACGGCGCCGGCGCCGAACAGCTCGTCCAGCGCCTCGGGCAAGGTCGGGGCGGAGGCGACGCGGTCGCCGAAGGCGGCCAGCACGAGCTGCAGCGTCGGGTAGCTGTTGTCGGACTTCGCCCGCACGTACACCGGCTCGACGTAGAGCAGCCCGCCGCCCACCGGCAGCGTCAGCAGGTTGCCGAGCACGACGTTCGACCCGTTGACGAGCGGCAGGAGGTCACCGCGGACGTTGGCGTCCGTGCCGAACTGGTTGGCGATCTGCTGCGGCCCGTCGATGCTCACGGAGTCGGGCAGCTCCAGCACCCGGATCTTGCCGTAGTCGCCCGGGTCGCTCGACACGGACGCCACAGCGGTCAGGTTGGGCCGGCGCTGCGCGACGAACGCGCTGGTCAGCGAGAACGTCGACGTGCCCGTGCCGGGGAACTGCTGCACCACGTAGTACGGCGGCTGGTCCGGCGCCGTCGCTGCGTTGTTGAACAGCGACGCGGCGTTCGGCGCGGTGCTGACGCCGGCGGTCGTCTCGCGTCCGGTGGACGGGTCGCCAGGCACCTGCCAGTAGTCCTCACCGCGGAAGAAGTCGTTCGCCTTCGTGAGGTGGTAGCGGCCGAGCAGGTCGCGCTGGACCTTGAACAGGTCCTCCGGGTAGCGAAAGTGCGCGATCAGGTCCGCGGGAATGTCGCGCTTCGGCGTGATGGTGCCCTTGAACGCCTTCGACCACGTCTTCAGGACGGGGTCCTCGGCGTCCCACTGGTACAGCGTGACCTTGCCGCTGAACGCGTCGACCGTCGCCTTCACCGAGTTGCGGATGTAGTTGACCGACTGGTCCGGCAGCCGCGCGCCGGTGCGCGTCTGGCTGTCGGCGGTGACGTCGCCGAGGGTCGTGCGCTGCGCGTACGGGTAGCCCGCGGACGTCGTGTAGCCGTCCAGGATCCAGATGATCTTGCCGCCGACGATCGCGGGGTACGGGTCGCCGTCGAGCTTCAGGAAGGGCGCCACCTTCTGCACGCGCTCGCGCGGCTGGCGGGTATAGAGGATCCGCGAGTCCTTCGTCAGCGCGCCGGACAGCAGCAGGTTCTTCTCGCGGAACTTGATGGCGAACGCCAGCTTGCGCAGCGGTCCCGACAGCTGCACGCCGCCGTTGCCCGTGTACGTGTACTTCGCCTCGCCACTGCCGCCGACCGGGCCGTCGCTCTCGTCCTGCTGCGTCTTCACGACCGAGTAGTTGGTGGTGCCCTCGCCGAAGTAGATGCGCGGCTCCTCGACCGGCAGCCCCTTCGGGGACACGACCGGCAGGTCCTTCACGACGAAGTTCGGCTGCCCCTGCGCGTCGACCTGGTTGGCCGGCGCCGCGACGATGCCGTTGCCGTGCGTGTAGACGAGGTGCTCGTTGATCCAGTTGCGCTGGTCGTCCCGCAACCCCTCGGTGTTGAGCTCGCGCGCGGCGACGACGTAGTCCTGCAGGCCCTCGCCGGCGTCGTACCTGTCGATGTCCAGGCTCTCGTTGAACGCGTAGTACGACCGCAGCCCCTGGAAGGTCCGGAACGTGTCGGACAGCACGTTCGGGTCGAGCAGCCGGATCTTCGGCACCGTCCCGGACTCCGCGCGCAGCTGCGCGGCTGTAGCCGTGGACTTCGCGTCGTACTGCGTGGTCGTGACGTCGTCGATCTGGTACGCCTCGCGGGTCGCCGCGATGTTGCGGTCGATGTACTTCGCCTCGCGCTGCAGCTCGTTCGGCTTCACGCGGAACTGCTGCGTGTAGGCCGGGTAGATGCCGCCGATCACGACGGCGGAGATGACGAGCAGGGCCAGCGCACCGGCGGGCAGCAGGATGTTGCGCACCACGATGTTGGCGAAGAACAGCAGCGCGCAGATGACGGCGATCGCGACGAGGATGCTCTTGGCCGGCAGCACCGCGTTGACGTCGGTGTACGACGCGCCCTGCACGCGGCCCCGGGTGGAGAACGCGAGGCCGAAGCGGTCGAGGTAGTAGCCGATCGCCTTGAGCAGCACGACGACCCCGAGCAGCACGGACAGGTGCGCGCGGGCGGCGGGGCTCACCTTGTCGCCGGCCGTCTGCAGCCGCAGGCCGCCGAACAGGTAATGGGTGGCGGCCGCGGCCAGCAGCGACAGGACGATCGCCGTCAGCACGAAGCCCAGCAGGAAGCGCTGGAACGGGTAGGTCATGGCGAAGTAGCTGATGTCCTTGCCGAACTGCGCGTCGGTCCTGCCGAACGGCGTCGCGTTGCGCCACAGCAGCCAGACTTGCCAGCGGCTCGCCGCGGACAGCCCGGCGAACAGCCCGAAGACGCCGCTGGCCAGCAGGAGCACGGGGAGGAGGTACGGCTCGACGGCGACGCGGTAGCGCTCGAGGTTCTGCTGCTCGAGCGACATCGGCCGGAACGGCGGGCGGACCTTGTACGCGATGGCGATGTTGGCGCCGACCAGGACGGCCATGAGCAGGCCGAACGCGAGGAACAGCAGCAGCTTCGTCTGCAGAACGGTCGTGAAGACCTCGGAGAAGCCGACGCTGCGGAACCACAGCAGGTCGGTGAACAGCGCGATCCCGACGCCGCCGAGGATGAGCACCAGGGCGACGACCACGAACACCGGGGCGAGCAGGCGAGGGCGGGCAGGCATGCCCGCCCCTGGGGTGCGGACGGCCACGGAACTCCACTCGTAGATCGGGTCTTCCTCTCGCAAACTCAACCACAGCGGGCGGAGTTCCCCGGGGCGCCGATCAGGGAGGATGGGGCATGGCCGCACCGCTGTTCGCCGTCGTCGGCGAGATCGAGGAGCACGTCGCCGAGGCCGGCTGGGACCAGCCGCCGCAGCTGTTCGCGCTGGTCGACACCGAGGAGCTGCTCCGCGCCGAGCCGCAGCTGGCGAAGACGATGGGGCTGGTCGCCGCCGTGCCCGGCACCCTGACCCCGGTGCAGCAGGAGGATCTCGCGGACGTCCCGCTGGACGAGGCGCTGGCCGCGATCGAGTTCGGGCCGGAGGTCCTCGGCGTGGTGCTCGCGCACGAGGTGCTGGTGCTGCCGCCGAGTGCGGAGGCGGAGCTCGCGGACGGCGCCGACGTGACGCAGCACCCGGCGGCGCGCGAGGTGCGGATGGTCGTGGGCGTCGTACGCGATGGCAGCCGGGAGTGCGTGCTGCGGCTGCGCGCGCCGGAGGGCGAGGAGGACGACCGCCTCAGCGGGACGGACCTCGCACCGGCGCTCGCCGACGCCTTGCTGGCGACGCTCGACGCGGGCCCGAATCAGGGACAGCTTCGTCGCTGACCGGCAGGTCCAGCGCGAACTCGGAGCCCTTGCCGACCGTCGACGTCACCGACAGCGGGAAGCCGGCGTCCTCGGCGAGGCGTCGTACGAACGACAGCCCGAGCCCCAGGCCGCCGACCCGGCGGGTCGCCGATCCGTCCACCTGCTCGAACGACGTGAACAGCAGCCGCTGGTCGGCCTCGGCGATGCCCGGCCCGGCGTCCTTGACTGCCACGCGGACGCTGTCGCCGGCCAGGGTGGCGACGAAGGTGATGGAGGTCCCGGGCGACGTGTACTTCACCGCGTTGTCGACCAGCTCGTCGAGCGCCTTGCCGACCCATTGCGGGTCGACCATCACAGGCGGCAGCCCGGTCGCCACCCGCTTCTTGAGGTCCTTCGCCCGCTGCGGCGCACGGGAGCGCCAGGCTTCGAGCCGGGTGTCGACCAGCTCCTTCACCGTGACCGGCCGCGGGGTGACGGTGACCCGCCCGGCCTCGATGGCGGCCACGTCGACCAGCAGGTCCACGACCCGGTTCATCTTGATGCTCTCGTCGCGGATCGTCGTGGCGAACGTCGTGACCTTCTCCGCGGCCAGCCCCGGCTTGGCGACGAGGATCTCGGCGTAGCCGCGGATCGGCGTCAGCGGCGTGCGCAGCTCGTGGCTGACGTTGGACAGGAACTCGGTCTTCATGCGCTCGACCTCGCGCTCGCGGCTGGTGTCGCGCAGCACCAGGACCACGCCGTCGCCGCCCTCGAGCGGCGCGAGCGCCACGCGCACGGGGACGCCCTCACCGTCGCCCGCCGGCTGCACCACGGCCGCCTCGTCGGGCAGCCGACCGGACAGGTCGAGCGGCGCGTCGGCGGCGTCCCGTACGTCGACGACGGCCCCGAGCGGACGCCCGATCGCGTCGGCCTCCGAGAGCCCGATCATCGCGAGCGCGGCGGGGGTGATGCTCGTGACCCGGCCGGCGCCGTCCGTCGCCACCAGCCCGTCGGACATGGACGTCAGGACGGTCTGCAGGCGCGCGGCCGATCCGCGGAGCTCGTCGGTGAGCTGCAGCAGCGACCCGGTCATCGTGTCGAACGTGCGCGACAGGACGCCCACCTCGTCCGCGCTGCGGACGTCCGCGCTCGCCTGCAGGTCGCCGGCGGAGACGCGTGCGGCCGCGGCGGTCAGCCGGCGGACGGGGTCGACGGTGCGGCGGCCGAGCAGCAGGGCGAGGCCTCCGACGAGCGCGGTGGCGAGCAGTGCGCTGATCAGCAGGGCCTGCAGCGCGTCCCGCTGCGCCGCGAGGGCGGCGCTGGCATTGCGGGATACGGCCAGAACGCCGAGCGGTACGTCGTTGCCGTCGCGGACGGCGGTGAAGCGCACCGTGGGGCGGGTGGCCGTCGCCGGCACCGTCACCCCGTTGTCGTCGACACCTGTGTCGACGCCGGCCTCGTCCGCGACCCGCCCCACGAGCGCGCGCTGGCGCTGCGGCAGGTTGCTCGCGACGATCTCGCCGTCCACCAGGATCGAGACGCCGACGTCGCTGCTCAGGTCGACGTCGTTGGCGGCGTAGTCGACGTCGAGCCGGATGCCGTAGACCGTCACCGACGACGGGTTCGGCGACGTGTTGGGCTTGATGGCGACGACCGCGAGCACCGGCTGCGCGCCGACGAGCCGGACCACCGCCGTCGGCGGCTCGTTGAACCGCGTCGTCGTCGTGAGCACCGCCCGCACCGCGGGGTCCTGCGCCAGGCCGAGCCGCTCCGAGGGGCTCAGCGGCTTGCGCCCACCGGCAGACGCCGGCGTACCGGCTCTCGGGATCCGGACGACGAAGTCACCGGTGCGGGCATTGTCGGTGAACTGCCGCAGCAGCTGGGGGCAGGTGGCCGGCTTCGGCACGCACCCGGCTTCGGCGAACACCACGAAGCTGCGCGCGGCGCCGGCGAGCCGGTTCAGGTTCGCCTCGCGCTCCACGGACGTCTGCCGTACGAGCAGGTTCGACTGCCTCTGGTACGAGGACACGACGACGGTCCCGACCACGCCGAGCGCGGCGACCGAGGCGGCGAGGACGCCGGCGAGGATGCCGGCCACGACCTTGGCGAGCAGGCTCGTACGGGACAGCAGGACGAGGCCGCCGAGGACGGCCAGCGCACCGAGGCCCCGCACCGAGACCACCGTCGCGGCCCAGCCGGGGCCGTCGTCGGCGAGCGGGCTCGCGAACGCCG
Organism: Mycobacteriales bacterium; assembly: GCA_046262175.1. GTDB lineage: Bacteria > Actinomycetota > Actinomycetes > Mycobacteriales > SCTD01 > RYN-124. The sequence continues at coordinate 2,902 of JBHENF010000188.1, read as the reverse complement.
CGGCGGCAGCGGCGGCGAGGCCACCGGCGAGCAGCAGCCCGGCGGCGTCGCGGCGGGCGCGCAGCGAGGCCAGCGCGGCAGCGGCGGTGCTCGCGCCCGCGAGCACCGCCGGCCCGGGTGCGGCGGCCAGCGGCACGACCACACCCGGCGTGGCGGCCAGCGCGCCGTCGACGAGCCCCACGGCGAGCAGCAGCCCGCCGGCGGCGCGCGCGAAGGCGATCGAGTCGGACGAGGTGCGGCCGAAGCGCAGAGACGTGGCGATCTCGGCGCCGGCCAGGACGAGCGCGCCCGCAACCAGCAGCAGCACCTTGAGCCGGCCCCGGGCCAGCGCGACGCCCGCCGCGCCGAGCGCGACCCAGGAGGCGACCGCGAGCAGCTGGACCGTGCCGAGGAGCGCGAACGGCACCGCTGGCTCCATGGCCGGAGCCTAGGCGCGCAGACCCGCGCGGACGGTCAGCTCGTGCACGGCGTGGTGGCGCCGCCGGTCTGCAGCTTCCGCAGCTCGGCCAGGGCGCCCTTCAGCGTCGCGACCTTGACCAGCTTGAGCCCCTTCGGCGGGCCGGACAGCGCCTCGGCGCAGTTGGCCGCCGGCACCAGGAAGACCTCGGCCCCCTTGCTGCGCGCGCCGATGAGCTTCTGCTGGATGCCGCCGATCGGGCCCACTGCACCCTCGCCGTCGATGGTCCCCGTGCCGGCGATGAAGCGCCCGTTGGTCAGCGAGCCCGGCTCGAGCTTGTCGAGGATGCCGAGCGCGAACATCAGCCCGGCGCTCGGCCCGCCCACGTCGCGCAGGCTGATGGTCACCTTCACCGGGTAGTCCGTCCGCTCGGACGTCTGCACCCCGATGACCGGCCGTACCGTCCCGTCCGCGTCGGTGGTGGACGACGTCGTCAGGGTGACCTCGCCGGGCTGGCCGCCGCGCAGGTACCGGACCTGCACCGGCTGGCCAGGCATCCGGCGGCCGATCAGCTCGCGCAGCTGCTTCGACCCCGTGACCTTCATGCCGTCGACGGCGGTGAGCTCGTCCTTGGCCTTGAGCTTGCCGTCGGCGGGTGCCTTCGCGGTGACCGAGCCGACCACGACGTGCGTCGTGCCGGGCACGCCGAGCTGCCGCAGGGCCGCGGTCGTGGCCGCGTCCTGAGACTCGCGCATCGCCTCCTGGTCCTCGGCGCGGACCTCCTCGTCGCTCTGGTCAGGCGGGTAGATGATGTCGCGCGGCACGACGGCGAGGTCGTGCTGGAACCACCCGCGCAGTGCCTGCACGAGCGTCAGCCGGGTGACCACGCTGATCGTCGTCATGTTGAGGTGGCCGTTGTCCTCGTACGTCCGCCGGCCCTGCACGGCGATCACGGGCGTGCCGCGCTCCGAGCCGAGCGTGTTGTACGTCGGCCCGGGCGCGAGCGCGACGTACGGCACGCTGGCGACGGCCGCGACGAGCGTCAGCCCGACGACGAGCACACCCGCGAGCAGCAGGGTGAGGGTGCGCCGCGTCACCACCTCACGCTAAGGGACGCACGGCGAGGCGGCCTCGCGGAGTCAGGCGAAGAAGCCGAGGCTCGCGGCCCCGTCGTGCGCGTGGCCGTTGCTGCCGGCCATCACCGGCTGCGCTTCTACGGGTACGGGGACGTCCTCGACCTGCGGCGTCTCGGCGACCGGCTGCGCAGCGACGTCGGCGACGGGCACCTCGGCAGCCGGCTCGGGCTGGGGCTCGGCGACGGGGGCGACGTCGACCGGAGCCGGCACCTCGACCCGGTAGTACGCCCGGAACGCCAGCGGCACCTCGGTCAGGGCGTGGCAGCTGACCTCGTTGACCCCCTCGACGTTGCGCAGGTGCTCGACCAGGCGCACGGCCTGCTCGAGGTCGGGGACGCGGCGGAACGCGGGCGCTCCGTCGGGAGCGGGGAAGAAGACGACGTGCTCCACGGCGGAAGCTCCTCACGGGACGGGCGGACGAGACGCAAGCGTTGTCGGCAGCAGAGGCGGGGGGTCTTGAGCCGATGTCTGGTTCGCCCGCTGTCGAGCGGGTGCGAGATTTCTTGCAGGGGAGCCGCGAGGTTTGGCGAACTCGCTCGTTGGGGCGAGTAGTCGGGTCCCCAGCCCCCGATGGAAGAGGGACGCATGTCCTCCGTGCACGAGTTGCCGCTCGCGCCTGCGCCTCGCCCGGAGCCGCCGCGCCTGCGGCTCGTCCCGGCCGTCCCGCTCGATTTCGACGGCGCCGTGCGCAGCATCACTCCGCGCCTGCAGCGGTACGCCGCGCGACGCCTCGGGGACGCGCACGAAGCCGAGGAGCTCGTGCAGGAGGCGCTGCTGCGCGCGTACAAGAACCGCGCCGAGCTGCTCACCGAGGACGACCTGGCCGCCTGGTCCACCGTCGTGGTGGGTCGCCTGGTGATCGACCGGCTGCGCGTGCGCGGCCGCTCGGTGAACGTGGCGGAGGTGCCCGAGGGGACGCGCGTCAGCCGCGACACCGCCGACGTCGTCGTGGCCCGCGACGAGGCCCGCACCGCCCTCGATGCGCTCGACGCGATGCCGGCCCGGCAGGCGGCGGTGCTGTGGGCCCGCGAGGTCGAGGGGATGGCCTACGACGAGATCGGCCTGCGGTTCGGGATGACCGAGCCGGCCGTCCGCTCGATCCTGACCCGCGCGCGCAAGGCGCTGCGCAAGGAGTACGCATCCCGCGGCGGCACGCTCCCCGTTGCCGGCCTGAGCGCCCTCGCGCCGTGGGTCGTCGGGCTGCGGTGGGCGGACAGGCTCCGCAGCGTCGCGACCCGAGCCGCCGCGCCCGCCGCAATCGGCGCCCTCGGGCTCGGGCTCGTCGGCGGCGCGCTCACGTCGCCGTTCGCCGGCGCCGCGCCGCAGCAGCAGCCGGCCGTGCAGCAGGCAGGCGTGCAGCGGTCCGTGC
>JBHENF010000187.1:0-8549 GCA_046262175.1 Mycobacteriales bacterium | reverse complement strand
ACCTTCTGCATGACGCACTCCTGTCGGTTCAGAGACAAGGGCCCGGTTTCGCCTCTGACTCCCCACCGGGCCACGGCGACCAAGGACGCCCGGTGGATCACTGCCTGCCCGTCAGTCACCGTCTGTGACTGACCGTCCATGCATCGGGGCACCAGCAGGTCCGCTAGACGATCCGTTGGCGTCAGATTCAGGTAGTCACTTCGGGTCACGCTCAGCATGTGTTCGCCACAGCCGGCACCACCTGCGCCGTCACCGCGCGCAACTGACAGGATCCCGGAGTGACCGCGACCCCCCTCGACAAGCTGGTCGAGCTGCTCGACCTCGAGCACATCGAGGAGAACATCTTCCGCGGCCGGCAGCCGCACGAGAGCCTGCAGCGCGTCTTCGGCGGTCAGGTCGCGGGGCAGGCGCTGGTCGCCGCCGGCCGAACCGTGCCGGACGACCGGCCGGTGCACTCGCTGCACGCGTACTTCCTGCGGCCGGGCGACCCGTCGCTGCCGATCGTGTATGAGGTCGACCGCATCCGCGACGGCCGCAGCTTCACGACGAGGCGCGTCGTCGGCATCCAGCACGGCAAGGCGATCTTCAACCTGTCCGCGAGCTTCCAGCTGGCCGAGGAGGGCTTCGACCACAGCGTCGCGATGCCCGACGTGCCGCGGCCGGAGGGGCTCGAGACGCTGCAGAAGCGGATGGAGCCGTACAACTCCGAGATGGGCGGCTGGTACGCCCGGCCGCGCCCGATCGACGTCCGCTACGTCGGTGACCCGCCGCGCATCGCGAAGGAGAAGGGCAAGCGCGACTCGGTGAGTCGCGTCTGGATGCGCGCCGACGGCACGCTGCCCGACGACCCGCTGCTGCACGTGTGCGCGGTGACGTTCGCGTCAGACATGACGCTGCTCGACAGCACGCTCCTCGCCCACGGCCGCGCCTGGGGCACCGGCGACGTGGTCGGCGCGAGCCTCGACCACGCCATGTGGTTCCACCGGCCGTTCCGCGCCGACGAGTGGTGGCTGTACGACCAGGAGTCGCCCTGGACGGGTGCCGGGCGCGGGCTGGCGCGCGGGCACATCTTCACAGGGGACGGGCAACTGGCGGTCAGCGTCGTACAGGAGGGGCTGATCCGGCCCCCGCGTCAGCTCGACGCGTAGGCCAGCGACCAGCTGGAGCCCTCGCACCCGGCCGACAGCGACACCCGCAGCGGCGCGACCGCGCTCCCGCCGGCCGGCACCGCCAGCGAGCCGGCCCACGGCGTGATGTCCAGCGCCGACGCGGCGCACCCGCCGCTGGCCCCGGTCACCCGGGCCGTGATCCGCGACACCTCCACCGCGTGCGTCCCCGGATTCCGGACGGTGATGACCAGATCGGCCGAGCCTCCCGGCATCAGGCTCTCGATCCCGCCGCTGAGCCGCAGCGCAGGGCCGTCCGCTGCGGCCGAACCCCAACGCGGCGATCCGACGACGACGACGAGCGCGGCGATGACGACAGCCGCGGACGCCAGCGCGCTGCTGACGGCACGTGCTCTGTCCCTCACGTCTTGAGTGTCGGACGACGCCGGTGGTGTCGCGTCACCCTTGCGGGTCTTGGTCCGGCTTTTTCCTGCGCGTGTCACGGCTGGGTTGCACCCGCTTCGGCTCCCCCGGCTGCAGCGCGAACGACGGCGGGAACGGCGCCTCGCCGTCGCCCTGCGCCGCGTACATCTCGAGCAGCGGCGTGATGTCGTGCGCGACGTCGTCGATTTCCGCGTGCACGTCACCCAGCTCGGCGAACCGGTCGCGCATCGTCCAGATGTCGAAGTCGGCGACCTCGACGCGGCCGACCTCCTCCCACGTGATGGGCGCCGAGACAGTCGCCTGCGGTCGCGCGCGGACGCTGTACGCCGACGCGATGGTCTGGTCACGGGCCATCCGGTTGAAGTCGAGGAAGACGCGTTCGCCGCGCTCCTCCTTCCACCAGCGCGCCGTTGCCAGGTCCGGCCGGCGGCGCTCGATCTCCCGCGCCACGGCCACGGCCGCATGCCGCACGTCGAGGAAGGGCCAGTCCGGCCGGATCCGCAGGTAGACGTGGATCCCCTTGCTGCCGCTGGTCTTCGGGAACGTCCGATAGCCGAGCTCGTCGAACAGCGCCTGCACCTCGTACGCGGTCTCCTGCACCTCCGCCCAACCGGTGCCCGGCATCGGGTCGAGGTCGATGCGCAGCTCGTCCGGCTGCTCGGTGTCACGCCGACGGGACGGCCACGGGTGGAAGTCGAGGGTCCCGAGGTTGGCAGCCCACATGACGTGCGCGACGTCGACGGGGCACAGCTCCGTGGCGCTTCGTCCGCTGGGGAACTGCACCGTCACCGTCTCGAGCCACTCGGGCCGCTTGTCGGGGACCCGCTTCTGGTAGATCGCCTCGCCCTCGGCGCCGTCGGGGTGCCGCTTGAGGACGGTGGGCCGCTCGCGCAGCGCACGGACGATCCCGTCGCCGACCGCGAGGTAGTACTCGACCAGGTCGAGCTTGCGACCCCGTCCGTCCGGCAGCGCCGAGAAGTAGGTCTTCTCCGGGTTGGTGACCTTGACCAGCCGCTCGCCGGTGGGGGTGTCGACCGGGATCTCGACGAACGGGCTGGCCATGGCTGGCACCGTACGGCGTCGAGCACGGTGCCGGCGTGCGCGACGCCGGAGGTGACCCTGGTTCCCGGGAGGCCGGCGCCGCAGGTCCCAGCAGTGGCACCTGCGACTCGTAATGTCGCGACGGGAACACGGTCCCCGCCTGACACGCTGGACCTGGCATGTGGCGGCGTCGAGGAGGCAACGTGCAGGACGAGCGGACGTACCCGGTTCAGAAGACCGACGAGCAGTGGCGCCAGGAGCTCACCGCGGAGGAGTACGCCGTGCTCCGCAGGGCGGGCACCGAGCGGCCGTGGACCGGCGAGTACAACGAGACGAAGGATGTCGGCATCTACTCCTGCCGGGCCTGCGACGCGGACCTGTTCGAGTCGGAGACGAAGTTCGACTCGCACTGCGGGTGGCCGAGCTTCTATGCGCCGAAGGAGTCGGACGCGGTGGTCCTGAAGGAGGACCGCAGCATGGGCATGAAGCGGGTCGAGGTGCTGTGCGCCAACTGCGGCAGCCACCTCGGCCACGTCTTCGAGGACGCGCCGCAGACGCCGACCGGCGACCGCTTCTGCATGAACAGCGTCTCGCTGCGCCTCAAGCCCGCGGAGTAACCGCGACGGCGCGCGATGTCCTTGATCCACGCGCCGTTCCCGGCTCTCGTACGGCTGCAGGCGCGGCTTTCGACGCGTGGATCAAGCAGCTACGGCAGCGCCGCGACGATGTCGGCGACGCTCTTCCTCCCGCCGGTGAAGAACGGCGTCTCCAGCTTGGTGTGCAGCCGGGCGCGCGCGCTGCGCAGGTGCCGCATCGCGTCGACGATCCGGTGCAGCTCGTCGGCCTCGAACGCGAGCAGCCACTCGTAGTCGCCCAGCGCGAACGCCGCGACCGTGTTGGCCCGCACGTCCTCGAACTCGCGGCCCATGATCCCGTGCTCGCTGAGCATCCCCTTGCGCTCGTAGTCGGGCAGCAGGTACCACTCGAGCGAGCGGTTGAACGGGTAGACGCAGACGTACTTCTTGGGGTCCTCGCGCCGGACGTACGCCGGGATGTGGTTCCGGTTGAACTCTGCCGGCCGGTGCAGGCCGACGCTCGACCAGACCGGCGTCAGGTGCCGCCCCAGCTCGGTCTGCCGGAACCGGTTGTACGTGTCCTGCAGGACGTCGATCTCCGGGCAGGTCCACCAGACGAGCAGGTCCGCGTCCGCCTTGAGCCCGGAGACGTCGTACGTCCCGCGCGTGTAGACGCCCTTCTCCAGCGCCGCGTCGAGGAACGCCTGGCCCTCCTCGGCGAGCCGCTGCCGCTGGTCGTCTGCGATCGGGGTCGTCGCCTTGAAGACGCTGTACATCGTGTACAGGAACTGCTCGTTCAGCTCGCGGGCCTTCGTGGACTCACTGCGCACGGAATCAGGGGCTGTCATGCAGCCCATTCTCCACCCGGCGCGCGGCTTCCTGCCCGCTGCGCACCACGGCCGGCACCCCGACGCCGTCGTACGCCGCCCCTGCCACCGCGATGCCGGCGGGCAGCGAGGCCTTGATCCGGCGGACGCGGCCGAGGTGACCCACGGCGTACTGCGGCAGTCCGCCGCCCCAGCGCGTCACCCTGCTGTCGGCCAGCGCCCCCACTGGCCCCACGACCCGCTCGAGCTCCTCGAGGACGAGGGCGACCAGCTCGTCGTCCTCGCGCTGCAGCTCGACCTGCTCGCCGTAGCGGCCGACGCTCGCGCGTACGACCGTCCGGTCCAGGTCCCACTTGCGGCTGGTGAAGGTGACGGCCTTCGTCGTCAGCCCTTCCACCGCCGGCACGAGGTAGCCGCTCCCCCGGCCGGGCGGCGGCCCGTCGAGCACCAGGGTCACGATCGCGACGCTGGCGTAGTCGATGCCGGCCAGGTCGTCGACGGGCACGTGCGCCGCGAGCAGCCGGGCCGCCGGCGCAGCGGGAACGGCCAGCACCACCGCATCGGCGTCGACGTACGAGGGACTGGCGGCCGAACCGGTGACGAGCCGCCAGCCCGTGCCCGTCCGCTCCAGCGCGCGCACGGTGGTGCCGGTGCGGACGTCGGCGCCGGAGGCGCGGGCGAGCGCCGGCGGGAAGGTGCCGAGCCCGCCGCGCAGGCCGGCGAACACCGGTCCCGGCGCGGGCGTGCCGCGGGAGGCGCGCGCGGCGAGGAGCAGGGAGCGGTGCTGGACCAGCTGCCCCGCCAGGGCGGGCAGCGTCGCCTGCAGGGACAGCCGGTCCGCGCGGCCGGCGTACACACCACCCAGCAGCGGGTCGACGAGCCGCTCGACCACCTCGCGACCGAGCCGGGCGGCCACGTACGACCCGACGCTCACGTCCTCGGTGACAGGCTCGCCTGGCCGGACGAGGTCGAGCGGCACCCGCGCCAGGCCGGCCGCCGACAGCACCTCGCTGCGCGCAAGCGCCGCCAGATCCGCCGGCACGCCCAGCACCGTGCCCGTCGGCAGCGGTCGCAGCGCGCCGCGGCTGCGGACGTACGCCTGACCCGCCGCCGGGCTGATCAGGTCGAGCCCGATCTCCGCCGCGAGCTGCACCGCGTACGGGACCCGGCGGAGCATCGCATCCGCGCCCTCGTCGACCGGGATGCCGCCGACGTCGCTGATCTGAAGCTTCCCGCCGACGCGCCCGGAGGCCTCCAGGACGAGCACGTCGGCGACCTCGCGCAGCGCGTACGCGGCCGCGAGACCCGCCATGCCGCCGCCGACCACGACGACGACGGGACGCGGCGCGGTCACGGATTCGAGCCTAGGTCGTGACCGTCCTGACACCCGCCGCGTGCAACCGGCGCGGATGCTGCGCCGTCAGAGCAGCAACCCGAGGAGTGCGCGATGCGCCGTACCGCCGCCGTTCTGTCCCTGCTGGTGCTGCTGACCGGCTGCTCGAACCCGGAGTCCGGCGGCACCGCCGCGTCGTCGTCGGACTCCGCCGCCCGAGGAGCGCCGCCCGTCGCCGTCAAGGCCGTGTCCCAGGCGCTCCCGCGGGCGGTCGTCCGGACGGCGGAGCTGCACGTGCGCGTGCCGGACGCGCGGCGTGCGGTGACGCGGGCCGAGGCGCTGGTGCGTACGGCCGGCGGCCAGGTGGCGAGTGAGGACGTGGACGTCGCAGCGGCCGACCCGGTCGGGCAGCTGCTGCTCCTCGTGCCTCCGGACCGGTTGACGGCGGTCCTGGACGGCCTGGCCCGGCTGGGGGACGAGCAGCTGCGCCGGCTCGGGAGCGAGGACGTGACCGAGCAGGTCGTCGACCTGGACGCACGGCTGGCGACGCAGCGCACCGGCGTGCAGCGGGTGCGCGCGCTGCTCGAGAAGGCGTCCAGCCTGAGCGACGTCATCCGCATCGAGGCGGAGCTGACGAAGCGGCAGAGCGAGTTGGAGTCCCTGGAGGCGCGCAGTCGCGCGCTGGCCGGGCAGGTCGCGATGGCGAAGGTGACGCTGCGGCTGACGACGGCCGAGCCGGTCGCCGCGCACGTCGGCTTCGTCCGCGGGCTGCGCGGCGGCTGGCACGCCTTCCTGGCGACGGCGCGGGTCACGGCCGCGACGGCCGGCGCGGTGCTGCCGTTCCTGCCGGTGCTGCTCGCCGGGGCCGTCATCGCCTGGTGGGTGCGGCGGCGCGGCGCTCCCGCCTGACGCACCTACGCTCCGGGGCGTGTCGCGCCGCTCGCTCGTCCTGGTCGCCACATCGCTCGCCTCGTTCACCGCCACCCTCGACAACACGGTCGTCGCCGTGGCGCTGCGCGACGTCCAGCGCGACCTCGGTGCCGGCGTCTCCGGGCTGCAGGGGGTCGTCACCGCGTACACCGTGTCCCTCGCCGCGCTGCTGCTGACCGGCGGAACGCTCGCGGACGTCGCCGGGCGGCGCCGCGTCTTCCTCGGCGGCCTGGCGGTCTTCGCCGGCGCGTCCATCGGGTGCGCCCTCTCGGACTCGGTGACGGCGCTGGTCGCATGGCGGGCCGTCCAGGGGGCGGGCGCTGCACTGGTGATCCCCGGCGGCCTGGCGGTGCTGGCGGACGCGTACCCGGACGGCCGCGAGCGCGGGCGCGCCATCGGGATCTGGGCGGCCACGGGCGCGCTCGCCCTTGCGGTCGGGCCGGTGGTGGGTGGGTTGCTCGTACGGGCACACGGGTGGCCGGCCGTCTTCGAGGTCAACGTGCCGCTGTGCGCCGCGGTCGCGGCAGTTGTGCTGTTCGCACCGGCCGGGGCTCCGTCACCGAAGCGGCGGCTCGACCTGCCGGGTCAGGTGCTCGTCGCAGCCGGGCTCGCTGCGACGACGTACGCGGTGGTGCTGGCCGGCCGCGACGGGTTCGGCCGGCCGGTGGCGGTCGCGCTCGCCTTCGGCCTTGCTGCCCTGGCCGCCTTTGGCGTGGTGGAGCATCGCGCCGTCGACCCGCTGCTCCCCCGCGGGCTGCTGACCGACTGCGCCTTCGTCGGTACGACCGCCGCCGCCTTCGCGGCCAGCCTCGCGGTGTTCGTGCTGCTGGTCTTCCTCAGCCTGTTCCTGCAGCTCGTGCAGCAGCTCGAGGCGCTGCCGGCGGCGCTGCGGCTGCTGCCGCTGACGGTCGGGCTGGTCGTCGCAGCGCCGGTGGCCGTACGGCTGCGGGCTCGCGTCGCCGTCGTCAGCGGGCTGGTGGTGGCCGCTGCCGGCGTGTTGCTCGTCGCCGCGGCGCTCACGCCGGACATCGGCGCGCTGGTACTGGGCGCACTGCTTGGACTCGTCGGGATCGGGCTGGGACTGGTCGGCGCGCCGGTGGTCGTCGCCTCGCTGGACGCCGTCAGCAGCAGCCGGCGCGGTCTCGCCGCCGCCACGGTGAACGCCGCCCGCGAGCTGGGCGGGGTCGTCGCGATCGGTGGGCTCGGCGCGCTCGTGGTGGCGCGGCTCGCAGCCGACCTGACGACCCGGCTGGTGCAGCTCGGCGTCCCGCGCGGCCGGTCCGCCGACCTCGTGGATGCGGTGCTGCGCGGCGCGCCGGCGCTGCAGGTCGCGCGCAAGGCCGGGCCGGGGGTCGGGCTGGACGCGCTGCTGCAGCTGCGGTCCGCGGCAGCGGCCTCGTACGTCAGCAGTACGCGGGTCGCGCTGGTCGGCGCGGCGGTCGTGCTGCTGCTGGCGGCCGCCGTGGCCGCCCGCACCCTGGGAAGGCCCGACGTGGCACCTGATGCATCCACCCCGGGCGCGGCGGGCGGGGCCTGAGCGGGGGTATCCGCGCGACGCGCGCGAACTGGATGCATTGGCTTCCAGGGAGAGGACCTAGAGACCCTCGTGCACCGTGTCCACGATCAGCTTGAGCACGTCCGGGTCCGTCTCCGGCAGCACGCCGTGGCCGAGGTTGAACACGTGCCCCTCCGCCGCCTTGCCGGCCTCGAGCACCTCGCGGACCTTCCCCGTCACCACCTCGCGCGGCGCGAACACCAGCGTCGGGTCGAGGTTGCCCTGCACGGCGCGACCGGGCCCGATCCGGCGCACCGCGTCGTCCAGCGGCACCCGCCAGTCGACGCCGACCACGTCCGCCCCCGCGTCGCCCATGTCGGCCAGCAGCTCGCCGGTGCCGACACCGAAGTGGATGCGCGGCACGTCGGACACGGCGGCGAGGACGCGGGCCGAGTGCGGCTGGACGTACGCCCGGTAGTCGGCCGCCGGCAGCGCGCCGACCCACGAGTCGAACAGCTGGACGGCGGACGCGCCCGCGTCGACCTGCACACGCAGGAAGGCGAGCGTGATGTCGGCGAGCCGGCCCAGGAGCTGCGCCCACAGCTCGGGGTTGCCGTACATCAGGGCCTTGGTCTTCGCGTGGTTCTTGGACGGCCCGCCCTCGACGAGGTAGCTGGCGAGGGTGAACGGCGCGCCCGCGAAGCCGATGAGCGGCGTCCCGCCGAGCTCCCGGACCAGCTGCTGCACGGCGTCGGTGATGTACGGGACGTCGTCGGGCGTCAGCGCTCGCGGGAGGTC
>JBHENF010000186.1:0-13965 GCA_046262175.1 Mycobacteriales bacterium | reverse complement strand
GTGCGGTCGCGTCCTTCCACGCCATCCAGCCCAGCAGCGCGCACTTGACGCGCGCCGGGTAACGCGAGACGCCCGCGAACGCGATGCCGTCCTCGAGCACGTCCTCGTCGGGTTCGATCGTGCCCCGACTCTGCATCAGCTCGAGGAACGCCTCGGACTTCTCCAGGGCCGCGTCGACCGGCTGCCCGACGACGAGGTCGGTCATGACCGAGGTCGACGCCTGGCTGATCGAGCAGCCCTGGCCGTCGTACGACACGTCCTGCACGACCCCGTCGGCCACTTTGACCCGCAGGGTGACCTCGTCCCCGCAGGTCGGGTTCACGTGGTGCACCTCGACGTCGTACGGGTCGCGCAGCCCCTTGTGGTGCGGGTTCCGGTAGTGGTCCAGGATGATCTCCTGGTACATGCTCTCGCTCATCGGGCCCAGAACCTCTTGACGTGCTCGATTCCGTCGAGCAGCACGTCGATCTCGTGGGCCGTGTTGTAGAGGTACGACGAGGCGCGGGCGGTCGCCGGGACGCCGTATCGCTTGCAGACCGGCGCGGCGCAGTGGTGCCCGACGCGAACGGCGATGCCGAGGTCGTCGAGCGACTGGCCGACGTCGTGCGGGTGGACCCCGTCGATGACGAAGCTGACCGCGCTGCCGCGCATCTCCAGCGAGTCCGGCCCGACGACGCGTACGCCGTCGATGCGGCGCAGCCCCTCGAGCAGCCGGCTGGTGAGGGCCGCCTCGTGCGCCGCGACCTTCTCAAGCCCGATCCCGCTCAGGTAGTCGCACGCGGCCGCTAGGCCGACCGCCTGGCTGATGACGGGCGTACCGGCCTCGAACCGCTCCGGCGGCGGCGCGTACGTGGAACCGCTCATCTCGACGGCCTCGATCATCGAGCCGCCGCCGAGGAAGGGCGGCATCTGCGCGAGCAGGTCGCCGCGGCCCCAGAGGACACCGACGCCGGTCGGGCCCAGCAGCTTGTGGCCGGTGAAGGCGAGCAGGTCGACGCCGAGCGTGGTCACGTCGACAGCCATGTGCGGGACGGACTGGGCCGCGTCGAGGACGGTGAGCGCACCGACAGCCTTCGCCCGTCGTACGAGCTCCGCGACGTCGTTGACGGTGCCGAGCAGGTTGCTCTGGTGGACGAACGCGACGACCTTCGTCCGTTCGGTGATGACGCCGTCGACCAGGTCGAGCCGGCCGTCGTCCGTGAGGCCGAACCACTTCAGGGTCGCGCCGGTGCGGCGGCACAGCATCTGCCACGGCACCAGGTTGGAGTGGTGCTCCATCTCGGTGACGACGACCTCGTCGCCCGGACCGAGCGCGAGCAGCTCGCCGAGGGAGTAGGCGCAGAGGTTGAGAGCCTCGGTGACGTTCTTGGTGAAGACGACGTCGTCGTGCCGCGCGCCGATGAAGGAGGCCACGGTCGTACGGGCGTTCTCGTACGCGTCCGTCGCCTCCTGGCTCAGCGTGTGCACGCCCCGGTGCACGTTGCTGTAGTGCTGCTCGACGAACGCGCGCTCGGCGTCGAGCACCTGCCGCGGCTTGTGCGAGGACGAGGCGTTGTCGAGGTAGACCAGCGGCCGCCCGTTGACCTCGCGCGACAGCACGGCGAAGTCGCGGCGTACCGCGTCGACGTCGTACGGGGTCACCGAGAGGTCGGGCAGCGTCGCGGTCATGCGGTGGTGATCGCGCCGGGGACGACGGGACCCATCGGCAGGCTCTTGCCGCCGGCAGGCGTCTCCGCCGCCGCGCCGTACTTCGTGTAGCCGTTGGCCTCGAGCTCGTCCGCCAGCTCCTTGCCGCCCTGCTCGACGATCCGGCCGCCGATGAAGACGTGCACGAAGTCGGGCTCGATGTAGCGCAGGATCCGCGTGTAGTGGGTGATGAGCAGGACGCCCGACTCACCGCTCTCGCGGACCCGGTTGACGCCCTCCGACACGACGCGCAGAGCGTCGACGTCGAGGCCGGAGTCGGTCTCGTCCAGGATCGCGATCTTCGGCTTGAGCAGCTCCAGCTGCAGGATCTCGTGACGCTTCTTCTCGCCGCCGGAGAAGCCCTCGTTGACCGAGCGCTCGGCGAAGGCCGGGTCCATCTCCAGACGGGCCATCGCCTCCTTCTGCTCCTTGACCCACAGCCGCAGCTTCGGGGCCTCGCCGCGGACGGCCGTGGCGGCGGAGCGCAGGAAGTTGCTGACGCTGACGCCGGGAACCTCGACCGGGTACTGCATCGCCAGGAACAGCCCGGCCCGCGCGCGCTCATCGACGCTCATGGCGAGGACGTCCTCGCCGTCGAGGGTGACGGTGCCGCCGGTGACGGTGTACTTCGGGTGACCGGCGACGGAGTAGGCGAGCGTCGACTTGCCGGACCCGTTCGGGCCCATGATCGCGTGCGTCTCGCCGGCGCGGACGGTCAGGTCCACGCCGCGCAGGATCGTCTTGTCCTCGACCGCGACCTCGAGGCCGCGGATCTCCAGGGTCGACATCAGCTCTCCATCTTCACGAGGACGTCGTCGCCCTCGACAGTCACGGGGTAGGTCGCCACGGGCCGGTTGGCGGGCAGACCGGTGGGCTCGCCGGTGCGCAGGTCGAAGCGCGAGCCGTGCAGCCAGCACTCGATGGTGCCGTCCTCCACGTCGCCCTCGGACAGCGCCACGTCGGCGTGCGAGCAGATGTCACTGATGGCGAAGACCTCGCCCTGCGAGCGCGCGATGCAGATCGGCTTGCCGTCGAGCTGGACGCGGATCGCGCCCTCCTGGGGCACGTCGCTCAGGTTGCAGGCCCTCACAGCTTCGTCCTCTCCAGCTCCGCCTCGACGGCGGCGAGCAGCCGCTCCTCGAGGTGCTCGATGCCGATCTCGTTGATGACGTCCGCGAAGAAGCCGCGCACCACCATCCGGCGTGCCTCGTCGGCGGGGATGCCGCGCGCCTGCAGGTAGAACAGCTGCTCGTCGTCGAACCTGCCCGTCGCGCTCGCGTGCCCGGCACCGAGGATCTCGCCGGTCTCGATCTCGAGGTTGGGCACCGAGTCGGCCCGTGCCTCGGGCGTCAGCAGCAGGTTGCGGTTCAGCTCGTACGTGTCGGTGCCCGTGGCGCCGGCGCGGATGAGCACGTCGCCCACCCAGACGGTGCGGGCCGAGTCGCCCTGCAGCGCGCCCTTGTAGGTGACGCGGCTGCGGCAGCTCGGCGCGCCGTGGTCGACGAACAGCCGGTGCTCGAGGTGCTGGCCGCCGTCCGCGAAGTACAGGCCGAGCAGCTCGGCGTCACCGCCGGGTCCGGCGTACTCCACCGTCTTCACCAGCCGCACGACGTCGCCGCCCAGGGTCACGTCGATGCTCCGCACGCGGGCGTCGCGCCCGACGCGGATCGCCGTGTGCTGCGCGTGCACCGCAGTGCTGTCCCACTCCTGCACGCCGACGAGGTCGAGGTGCGCACCGTCGCCGACGAGCACCGACACGCAGCCGGCGTAGCGGGCGTCGCCGCCGTGCTCGAGGACCACCGTCGCCTTTGCGTGCCGGCCGACCTCGAGAACGACGTGACCCCAGACGACCTCGTCGCCGCCCGTGCCGCGCAGGTCGACGAGCACCGGCTCGGTCACCTGCGCCTCGGCGGGGATGCTGATGACGGTGGCGCCTGCGGCGTTGCGCATGGCCAGCGCGGAGAGGCGGTCCACCGGGTTCGGCACGGTGGCCAGCAGCGGGTCGTCCGCGCTGACCTCGCGCAGCGTCACACCGTCGGGCAGCTCGGTCTTCCACTGCAGCTTCGCGCTGGACGTGGCGCCGTCGAGCAGGACGCGCAGCCGGTCGACCGGCGTGAAGCGCCACTCCTCCTCGCGGCCGGTGACGACCGGGAAGGCATCGACCTCGCGCGCGGTGATGCGCTCGGGTCGTACGTCCGCGGGTGAGCGCGGCGTCGAAGGCTTGACGTTGGCGGCGAGCGAGCCGTCGGTGACGCCGCCGGTCTCCTTCAGCGCCGTGCGCTCCGTCGCGAGAACGTCGGCGATGTTGCTAGCCAACGGAGCCCTCCATCTGCAGCTCGATGAGCCGGTTCAGCTCGAGCGCGTACTCCATCGGCAGCTCGCGGGCGACCGGCTCGACGAAACCGCGGACGACCATCGCCATCGCCTCGTCGTCGGTCATGCCGCGGCTCATCAGGTAGAACATCTGGTCCTCGCCGACCTTGCTGACGGTCGCCTCGTGGCCCATCGACACGTCGTCCTCGCGCACGTCGACGTACGGGTAGGTGTCGCTGCGGCTGATCGTGTCCACGAGCAGCGCGTCGCACTTCACGTTGGCCTTGCTGCCGTGCGCGCCCTCCTGCACCTGCACGAGGCCGCGGTAGCTCGTACGGCCACCACCGCGGGCCACCGACTTGCTCACGATGTTGGACGTGGTGTTGGGCGCGGCGTGCACCATCTTGGCGCCCGCGTCCTGGTGCTGGCCGGGACCGGCGAAGGCGATCGACAGGGTCTCACCGGAGGCACGCTCGCCGAGCAGGTAGCAGGCCGGGTACTTCATCGTGACCTTGCTGCCGATGTTGCCGTCGATCCACTCCATCCGGCCGCCCTCGGCGACCGACGTCCGCTTGGTGACGAGGTTGTAGACGTTGTTGGACCAGTTCTGGATGGTCGTGTAGCGGACGTGCGCGTCCTTCTTGACGATGATCTCGACGACCGCGGAGTGCAGCGAGTCGGAGCTGTAGATGGGAGCAGTGCAGCCCTCGACGTAGTGGACCGACGAGCCCTCGTCCGCGATGATCAGCGTCCGCTCGAACTGGCCCATGTTCTCGGTGTTGATGCGGAAGTAGGCCTGCAGCGGGATGTCGACCTTGACGCCCGGCGGGACGTAGATGAACGACCCGCCCGACCAGACAGCGGTGTTGAGCGCGGCGAACTTGTTGTCGCCGACCGGGATGACCGTGCCGAAGTACTCGCGGAACAGCTCGGGCTGCTCCTTGAGCGCCGTGTCCGTGTCGAGGAACAGGACGCCCTTCTCCTCGAGGTCCTGGCGGATCGAGTGGTAGACGACCTCGGACTCGTACTGCGCCGCGACACCGGCGACGAGGCGCTGCTTCTCCGCCTCGGGGATGCCGAGCTTGTCGTAGGTGTTCTTGATGTCGGCCGGGAGGTCGTCCCAGGTCGCGGCCTGCTTCTCGCTCGACCGGACGAAGTACTTGATGTTGTCGAAGTCGATGCCGGACAGGTCGCTGCCCCAGGTCGGCATGGGCTTCTTCTCGAACAGCTTCAGGCCCTTGAGACGCAGGTCGAGCATCCACTGCGGCTCGCTCTTCTTCGAGGAGATGTCGCGTACGACGTCCTCGTTGAGCCCGCGCTTGGCTGCGGCACCGGCGACGTCGCTGTCGGCCCAGCCGAACTTGTAGGTGCCGAGACCTTCGAGCTGGTCGGGGGTCGTCGTCATGACGCGGGCCTTCTTCCGGTAGGGATGAACGTGGTGCAGACGCCGTCGCCGTGGGCGATGGTCGCGAGGCGCTGGACGTGCACGTCGAGCAGCCGCCCGAGGGCGGCCGTCTCGGCGTCGCACAGCTGGGGGAACTCGGTCGCCACGTGCTGGACGGGGCAGTGGTGCTGGCACAGCTGGACGCCGGTGCCGAGGGGGCCGGTGGTGGCGGCGTAGCCGTCGGCGGTCAGGCGCGCGGCCAGGTCGTCGGGCCCGGTCACGCCCTCGTACCGCGCCTCCAGGTCGGCGCCGCGGGCTGCCGCGAACGCGTCGACCTGCTCTTCGGTCATGAACCGGAGCGCGCTGACAGCGAGCGCGTCGTATCCGCTCGGGCCAGCGGCGTGGCCGGCGTCGGTGAGCGCGTACAGACGGGCGGGACGGCCGCGCTTCACGGCGCGCAGCCGGGGCGTGCGCGTGGTGATGGTGCCGTCGGCGACCAGGGCGTCGAGGTGCCGGCGGACCGCGGCAACGGTGAGGCCGGTGCGCTCGGCGAGCGTGGCGGCGGTGGAGGGGCCGAGCGCGAGCAGGAGGGACCGCACCCGGTCGCGGGTCCTCTCCTCGGTGCTCACGCTTTTCACAACAACAGTGTCGCGTATATCGATGCCGCCGTCGAACCCGGGCCACGTGGCGTCCACCACCGTCCGCACGCAGTGCATCCACCCGGGCGCGTCGGCCCCGCGATCTCGGGGCCCTCAGGCGGGGCCGGGCACGAGGTGGATGCATCGGGTGCGGGACGCGGGCGCAGGTCCCCCCGCCGGGACGTCAGCAGGTGCGCGCGGGCGCTCGCTCCTAGGCTGGCTCCCGTGACCACGCCCGCGCTCGAGGTCGACGGGCTGGTCAAGCGGTACGGCGGCCGGGCGGTCGTGGACGGCGTCTCCTTCAGCGTCGCGACTGCCACCGTCCTGGCGCTGCTCGGCCCGAACGGCGCCGGCAAGACCACGACCGTCGAGGTGTGTGAGGGGTTCCGGTCTTCTGACGGCGGCTCCGTCCGCGTGCTGGGGCTGGAGCCGCGCGACCGGGCGCTCCGGCCGCGGGTCGGCGTCATGCCGCAGTCCGGCGCGGCTTACCCGGGACTGAAGGCGGCCGAGATGCTCCGGCTCGTCGCCTCGTACGCGAAGAACCCCCTGGACCCTGCCGACCTGCTCGACCGGCTGGGGCTGACCGACGTCGCGGGCACCAGCTACCGCCGGCTGTCGGGCGGCCAGCAGCAGCGGCTGTCCCTGGCGATGGCGGTCGTCGGCCGACCGGAGCTGGTCTTCCTGGACGAGCCGACGGCGGGCCTCGACCCGCAGGCGCGCCGGGCGACCTGGGAGCTGGTCGAGGCGCTGCGCGCGGACGGCGTGACCGTCGTGCTCACGACGCATCTGCTGGACGAGGCGGAGCGGCTGGCCGACCAGGTGGTGGTCGTGGACGCCGGCCGCGTCGTGACTGCCGGCACGGTGGCCGAGCTGACGTCGGGCGAGGGGCTGCGCTTCACCGCGCAGCCGGGGCTGGACGTCAGTGACCTGCCCGGCGCGATCGAGGAGGCTCCCGGCCGCTACGTCGTCGCGGGCGCGGTGACGCCTCAGCTGTACGCGGACGTCACCGCGTGGGCGGCGCGGCACGGGGTGCTCGCCATGGACCTGCGCAGCCGCAGCCTGGAGGACGTCTTCCTCGAGCTGACCGGCCGAGAGCTGCGGGCATGAGCTGGTCCCCCGGCGCCCTCGCACCGGCCCCCGGCGCCGCGTCCACCACCCGGATGCTCAGGGCGCAGCTGCGGGCCGAGCTGACCCTGATGCTCCGCAACGGTGAGCAGGTCCTGCTGACGCTGGTCATCCCGCTCGGGCTGCTCGTCGTTCTGACGCTCATCCCGTTCGTCACCGTGCAGGGCGACAGCCGGGTTGGCTTCTTCGCGCCGGGCGTCATCGCACTGGCGGTCATGTCCGCGGCCTTTACCGGCCAGGCCATCGGGGTCGGCTTCGAGCGGCAGTACGGCGTGCTCAAGCGGTTGGGCGCAACCGCGCTACCCCGCTGGGTCCTGCTGGGGGCCAAGACGCTGGCGGTTGTGTACGTGGAGCTGGTGCAGCTGCTGCTGATTGCCGTCGTCGGCCTGCTGTTCCTGCACTGGCGCCCGATCGGTGACCCGCTGTCGGTCCTCCTGCTCGTCGCCCTGGGGACGGCGGCGTTCAGCGGCCTCGGGCTGCTGCTCGGCGGCACCCTGCGAGGCCTGACGACACTGGCCGCGGCCAACCTGCTCTGGTTCGTGCTGCTGGTCCTCGGCGGGGTGCTGTTCCCGCTGTCGCAGCTGGGTGCCGCCGAGCCGGTGCTCAGGCTGCTGCCGACCGCGGCGCTGTCGGACGGGCTGCGGCAGGTGCTGCAGGAGGGCGCAGAGGTACCCGTACGGGACGCGCTCGCGCTGGCGGCGTGGGCGGTCGGCGGGCTGGCGCTGGCCAGCCGGTTCTTCCGCTGGGAGTGAGCGCTAGGGCTTGACCTCCTGCAGGAGCCAGCCGGTGCCGTCCGGGTCGCTGAAGGAAGCGAACGAGTTGTAGCTGCGCCGCTCCGGGTCGAAGCCGGGCTGCTGCCCCTGCGCCCCGAAGTGGTACGGCTCCCCCACCTCGACGCCGCGCCCGAGCAGCTCCGCGCGCGCCGCCTCGAGGTCCTCGACCACCAGGTGCAACCCCTGCACCGACCCGGGCGCGGACTCGTTGCGCATCAGCGCGATCGAGCATGCCGAGCCCGGCGGCGTCAGCTGCACGACCCGGAACTCCGGCCCCGCGCTGTGGTCCACGACCAGGTCGAACCCACACCGGTCCAGGTAGAAGGCCTTGGCCCGGTCGATGTCCGAGACGGGCACGACCACGAGCTCGAGCGAGAACCGCATCAGCGGGGGTCCCTCCACATCGGGGTGATGACCGGGCAGCCGGCCGGCAGGTCGAACAGCGGCCGGATCTGGAACCCGTGTCGCTCGTAGAAGGCGATGTTGCGCGGGTTGCTGCTCTCCAGGTACGCCGGCAGGCCCGCAGTGTCACAGCGCTCGAGCACCGGCGTGAGCATCGGCCCACCGAGCCCCCGCCCGCGCGCCTCGGGGACGACCCCGACGGCCTCGAGGTACCAGTGCGGCTCGGCCGGGTGCGCGCGCTCCACCGCCGACAGCAGTCGCAGCGACCGGACCAGCCCGGGCCCGAAGGCGCGCACCAGCCGCGGCCCGCTGCGCAGCACGTCGAACCCGCCCGCCTTCCAGGCGCCGGGCGGCCGCCAGATGGACGCCGCCTGCTCCGTCGCGAGCACCTGCGCGTCCGGCGTCCGGTCTGCGGCGTCGACGAACGCGCCGAACACCCGCGTCAGTCGGCGGTCCGGGTTCGGCCTGCCCGCGAGCAGCCAGCCGAACACGGGGTCGTCCGAGAACGCCCGTCCCAGGACCTGCGCCGCCGTCATCCGCCGACCATAGGGTCAGGCCGTGCTCCGAACGGTGACCGCGACGCGCTACGTCACACCGTTGCGCGAGGGCGGGTCGCTGCCGGGCCTGATGGAGGCGGACGACCTCGGCACGTACGTCGTGAAGTTCGTCGGCGCCGGCCAGGGTCGCAAGGTGCTCGTGGCCGAGGTGCTGTGCGGCGAACTGGCCCGCCGACTCGGACTGCCCGTCCCGGAGCTCGTGCTGGTCGAGGTGGACCCGGTTCTCGGCCGGTCGGAGCCGGACGAGGAGGTGCAGGACCTGCTGCGTGCGAGCGGCGGCCTCAACCTCGGACTCGACTTCCTGCCCGGCTCGCTCGGCTTCGACCCGGTGGCGCACACCGTCGACGCGCAGCTGGCGAGCCGGGTGCTGTGGTTCGACGCGCTGATCAGCAACGTCGACCGCAGCTGGCGCAACCCGAACCTGCTCATGTGGCACCGGCGCCTGCAGCTGATCGACCACGGCGCGTCGCTGGTCTTCCACCACAGCTGGCCGCGCGCCGACGCCGCTATCGACCGGCCGTACGACGTCGCGGGCCACGTCCTGTCGGGCATGGCGACCGAGCGCGCAGCCGCCGACGCCCACCTCAGCAGGGAGGTGACGACCGAGCTGCTGCACGCCGTCTCGGACCTCGTACCGGACGTCTGGCTGGCGGACGAGCCGGGCTTCGAGAGCGCCGACGCCGTGAGGGACGCGTACGTACACCACCTGAGCAAGCGGGTCGAGCAGCACGAGGGGTGGCGGCCATGAGCACCTTCGAGTACGCCGTCCTCCGCGCCGTCCCGAAGGTCCAGCGCGGCGAGCTGGTCAACGTCGGCGTCGTCCTCTACTGCCAGGACCGCGACTACCTGCAGGCGCGCACGCACGTCGACGCGGCGCGGCTGCGGATGCTCGACGGCGACATCGACCTCGACGCGCTCGGCGAGGCACTGCAGGCCGTCTGCCGTACCTGTGAAGGTGAGGGACCAGCGGGCGAGACCAGCCTCGGCCAGCGCTTCCGCTGGCTGACGGCGCCGCGCAGCACGGTGCTGCAGACCGGTCAGGTGCACGCCGGGCTGACGGACGACCCCGCGGCCGAGCTCGAGCGGCTGGTGGACCAGCTCGTCAGGTGACCAGCTGCTCGAGCCGCTCCAGCGTCTTCGTCATGTTGCGGCGGGTGAGCCCGCGCATCGGCTCGAGCTTGCGCTTGACGCTTTCCTGCGAGATGTCCCAGCTCTCCCGTACGCGCGTGCCGCCCTCGACCGGCTCCAGCTCGTAGCGCCAGATCCGGCCACCGACGACGCGGCCGATCAGCGGGTACGCCGGCCGCGGCTGCCACCCGATGCGACGGTTCTCCTCGTACTCCACGACGGTGTTGTCCATCGAGTACGGGATCCCGATCCGCATGCCCATGCCGAACCTGGACCCGAGGCCGAGCCGGGCCGGAGCGGCGGAGGCGTCGCGGACGGTTCCGGACCCGTCGAACGTGCGGTGCTTCGACGCGTCGGCCAGCAGCGCGAAGATCTTCTCGGCAGGAGCGGGGATCACGCGCTCCACGGACTCGATGTCGTTGCTCATCCGGCCATTCTCTCAGGAGTCGAGCCCGAAGGCTCCTCGGAAGAACACCAGCGGCCCGGACTCGCGGTGCGGCACGAGCTCGCGCACGTGCCCGATGACGACGTCGTGGTCCCCCGCGGGGTGGACCGCCTCGACGTCGCAGCGGACCGTCGCGAGCACGCCGTCGAGGACAGGCCCCCACGCCGTCTCGCTCCAGGCGACGTCGGCGAACTTGTCCGCCCCGCGGTCCGCGAACCGGCGGCACAGCTCCTCCTGGTCGGCGGCCAGGACGTTGACGACGAAGCGGCCCGTCTGGCGGATCAGCGGCCAGGAGCGGGACGTGTGCGCTGGGCAGAACAGGACGAGCGGCGGGTCCAGCGAGACCGACGCGAAGGACTGGCAGGCGAAGCCGACGGGCGCGCCCTCGGACATGCCGGCCACCACGGTGACGCCGCTGACGAACGTCCCCATCACGCGGCGCATCTCGGCCGCAGAGGCGGCGTCCCCCTGCACTACTTCGGCTGAAGCCGCGCGCCGCCGTCGACGCGGACCACTTCGGCGTTTGCGTAGGAGTTGACGAGCAGCTCCACGACCATCGACGCGAGCTCGCCGGAGGCGCCGAGCCGCTTCGGGAACAGCACGTCGCGGCGGAGCTTGTCCTTGAACTGCTCGGCCGCCTCGCCCTCGCCGTAGATGGGCGTGTCGAACAGCCCGGGCGCCACGCAGTTGAGGCGTACGCCGACGGCGGCGAGGTCGCGCGCCACGGGCACGGTCAGGCCGACGATGCCGCCCTTGCTGGCCGAGTAGGCGGCCTGCCCGATCTGGCCGTCGAACGCGGCCACCGACGCCAGGGTGACGATGGCGCCCCGCGAGCCGTCCGCGTCCACGGGCGAGGTGCGGCCCATCGCGGTGGCGGCGATCCGGATGCAGTTGAACGTGCCGATCAGGTTGATGCTCAGCACCTTGCTGAACACGTCCAGGTCGTGGGCGGAGCTGAACTCGCCGTCCCGTCCGACCGTGCGCGTGGCCCAGCCGATCCCCGCCGCCGTCACCAGGGTCCGCAGCGGGCCGAGCTCGCCGGCGGCGGTCACCGCCTCGATCACCTGCTCGGTGTCGGTGACGTCGGTGTGCACGTAGGTGCCGCCCACGGATGCCGCGACCGCGCTCCCCTTCTCGTCCTGCAGGTCAGCGATGACGACCGCCGCGCCGCGCGCGGCCAGGGCCCGGACGGTCGCCTCGCCGAGGCCGGAGGCGCCGCCGGTGACGACGGACGAGGTACCTGCGAGGTCGAGCACGCGCGCTCCTTCGATCGGGTGCTCCATCGTGCCAGGCCAGGCCGGACGGGCCGCTTCCCCGTACCCTCAGGACATGGCCGGCCCGTCCCAGCGCACGGTCTCGCGGCTGGCGCTCGCGAGCGTCGTCGCCAACGCTGCCATTGTCGTCACAGGCGGCGCCGTCCGGCTCACCGCCTCGGGGCTCGGCTGCCCGACCTGGCCGCGCTGCACGGCGACGACCTACACACCGACGAGCGAGTACGCGGCGCACGGCGTCATCGAGTTCACGAACCGGCTGCTGACGTTCGTCCTCACGGCGGTGGTCGTCGCGACCCTCGTGGCGGTCGTCCGGCAGCGGCCGCGCCGTCGGTCGCTGGTGCGGCTGGCCGGGCTGGTTCTGCTGGGCATCCCTGCGCAGGCGGTGCTCGGCGGGATCACGGTGCTGACCGGGTTGAACCCGTGGACGGTGATGGCGCACTTCCTGCTGTCGATGGTCCTGATCGGGCTCGCGGTGCTGCTGCACGTCCGGACCCGTGAGGGCGACGGGCCGGCGCTGTCGGTCGTGAAGGAGCCGTTCCGACGGCTCAGCCAGCTGCTGCTCGGCGTCGTCGCGGTCACGCTCGCCGTCGGCACGGTCGTCACCGGTTCCGGGCCGCACTCCGGTGACGTCAAGGCCGGGCGGACCGGCTTCGACCCCGCGTCGGTCAGCCAGCTGCACGCCGACCTCGTGATGCTGCTCATCGGGCTCAGCGTGGCCACGTGGATCGCCCTCAAGGCGACGGATGCGCCCGCGGAAACGGTGCGTGCCGCGGCCGCGCTGCTCGGCGTCGAGGTGGGTCAGGCCGCGATCGGCTGGACGCAGTACTTCACGCACCTGCCGGTCGTGCTGGTCGGGGCGCACCTCGCGGGGGCCTGCCTGGTGCTCGTCGCCGCGTGCCGGCTGGTGCTGGCCACGCGGGTGCATGCAGTACCGGTTGGCGTGCCCGCGCAGGACGCGCAGCTCGCGACGGTCTGAGCAGCTCCGCCGGGGGAAGGGGTCGACCACCCGACCACGAGGAGCAGACATGGCCAGTACGGCACGAGAGATCATGACCGGCGGCGTCGAGTGCATCGGCGAGGACGAGACCGTGCTCGACGCGGCGAAGAAGATGGCGGAGCTGGGCGTCGGCGCGCTGCCGATCTGCGGCAACGACGAACGACTCAAGGGCATGCTCACGGACCGCGACATCGTGGTGAAGGTGCTCGCCGCCGGCGGCGACGCCGCGACCACCACGGCCGGCTCCCTCGGCCAGGGCGAGGTGGTCACCATCGGCGCCGACGACAGCATCGACGAGCTGTGCCGCACGATGTCGAAGCACGAGGTCAAGCGGCTGCCCGTCATCGACAACCAGAAGCTGGTCGGGGTTGTGAGCGAGTCCGACCTGGCCGCGCACGCCACCCCGGAGCAGGTCGTCAAGGTCGTCCGCGGCGTGTACGGGGACGACTAGACCCGGCTCCCCCACGGGCTGTCCGGGACGGTCAGCGCCAGCGCGTCCCGCAGCCACCGGCGGGCTTCGTCGTCCAAGAGCGGCAGCACGACGTCCAGGTCGCGCTCGTCCTTCGGGCGGCGAAGGTGCGCCTTGTGCAGCAGCGCCACCTCCGGCGCGAGGTGCGGGATCCCGCGGGTGGTGCGCACCGCCCGGTGCATCGGCAGCCGCAGCCGGGGGTCGCGCTTGAACACCCACTCGTCCTCGACCACCGGCGTCAGCAGCAGGTCGAGCAGCCACGGCGACTGGGCGTTGCGACGCGCCCAGAGCTGCTCGTACTCCGCCGGCAGCTCGTCGAACCAGCGCAGTGGCCGCAGCGCCCCGTCCTGCGCCGTCCACAGGTGCAGGTGCGACAGCCGCGCGACCAGCCCCCGCAGCTCGCTGCGCGGGATTCCGACGTCCACGTCCTCGTGCGGGCGGGGCACGCCGCTGAACAGCTCGAGCGCCCAGCCGCCCGCGACCCACCAGCGCACCGGTCCGAGCAGGTCCGCCAGCTCGTCCAGCGCCGGCGGCTGCCAGCGCCCGTACAGCGCCTCGAACTCCTCGTCCGTCAGCTCCGGCATGCCGCGATGATCGCAGCCGCGAAGCGGTCGGGTGCTCCTTCCGAGGTGCCGAGGAACAGGTACGGCTCGGCCAGCTCGAGCTCGAGCAGCACCGGCCCGTTCGGGCCGGGGAGCAGGTCCACCCGCGCGTACAGCAGCGGCTCGTCGACGGCCGCGAGCACCTGCTCGGCCACCGCACGCTCCTCGCGGG